>VEXC01000005.1 GCA_009391225.1 SAR202 cluster bacterium AC-647-N09_OGT_505m | reverse complement strand
CTTCAACTTCTCGGCGGCTAGGGGACTAATGCTAATCACAGGGCCTCCTTTCCGATTAAGGGCGCTAAGCATAAATACTTTACACGTAGTAATGAGCTAGAAGCTATCACAGCTTATCACGAGGCACATTGAGAGTCAATTTGCATCCCCGATGCCACCTGGCCTGGGAGGTGGCCAGATTCCCTCAAAGGTGCATCTCACACCCGAACTGGTACCATCAGCAATCATGGGTGTAAGCAATTTAGCAGTAGCACCATCTTCACACTCTACACGCAGACCGCTCCTCTCGATTGATAGATAATCAAATTCAAGTGATTTGCCTGGAATAGGTAGAAACTCCCCAATCCAACTCTTCAACCCGCTATCACTGAATGCTACCCACCCAAGCATTCGGCATCTCCCAATCACATAGTCATATCTGTCTTTTATTGTGACAATTTCATCATAAACGAGCATCTCAGCCTCGGTTTTCTCAAGAACTCAAGGTCAGCGTCCTAAATCTACCAGTGGGGCTTCAGGCAACTCAACTGTAGGATTGTCTAGACTATCCTTTGTCGAAGCGCTTCATTCTACTCTACTACAATAAGACATTCTCTACGAAGTTCACACCTTAACCCTTGACTTCTATTACAGCGGTATTAGTAACGATATTACTGGGTCGATCACTAGGGTATAAACCGCGTGAGATGGTGGTTACAGATACCCCTTTGTGCAAATATTCCGGCGAGAGCCAAAGAGCTGCTACAGGCACGCCTATATCAACGATTCATCAACAGTGTAGCAGTATTCTTAAAATAGACCGTCATCAGGGCAGCCTCATCTAACGAAATATCCATGGAAGCCACAGCGGAGAGCATGTGGGCTACCCAAGCGTCCCTCTCATCCTGGCCGATGTGAAACGACATGTGGCGCTGACGTAGCCTAGGGTGGCCTCGTTCCAACGTGTACTGCGGTGGCCCACCCCATAACTGAGCTAAGAACGCTGCCAGATGCACTTTCCCTGGCCTCAAATCCTCGGGGTAGAGTGGCCGTAGCACTGGATCATCTTCTACCAGTTGGTAGAAACGCTCCACAAGCTCCACGAAGAACGCACTTCCGCCCACTCGTTCATAGATTGTGGAAACACCTGGTTTCATGTATTGATCATCTTGAGTCATAAGTTTAGAACGTGGCTTGAGTAGATGGTAGATACTTGCGCATGAGGATGTGCTCGATACTCGCCTCCTGGAATTCTAATCCCTCTTCAAGATAGCCGTACTGACTGTAGAAGGACACCACATAGGTCTGGGCGTGCAAGAGAATCCGCCGCCCACCACGGGCTTTGGCCTCGCACTCCAGGCATCGCAAGGCGTCGCCTGCGATGCCACCGCGGCCGAGAGACGCCCGAACGGCCATGCGCCCAATCTGCGCCCCAGCGCCCGCCAGCAAAACTATGAGCCCAGTGGCGACGACCTCCCGCCATTCCCATGCTACTGCATGAACCTCAGTCTGGTCCAAGGAGTCCATTTCCTCCTTTTCCAGTACACACTGCTCCTGGACAAAGACCTCTAAGCAGAGAGCTAGTAGGCCAGCCATCTCTTCGGGAGTCGATACCTTAGGATGAAGATGCCGTCCATATTTATCCTTCATAGAGTGCCTAGGCAAGACCTGCCTGTGGCACACTCCTGCATGAGCATACCTAGAATGATAGGTAGATACCGTTGGAGTCGCCTGGGGCTCGCTGGTCATTATAATTCTTGCGCCTTTGGATACCAAGAAGGCAACTCCAGTTCCTCGCTATGCGAAGGGATAGTCCGTGGCCAGATGCCTAACTTCACGTCAGGCTTCCAGAAGAGGAGGTCAGTGGCCAAAGCAGCAGACATCGAAGCCCAGGTGGGGTAGTTTGAGCAGCGACTGCTCTGAATCCCGTCTATCGCTGCCAAAAGCCAGCGGACTACCGCCCACATCCACGTTGTTGATGATGGCGTCCCCAGTGAAAAGCACGCTGCCCTTCTCGAGGAGCAGGCATGTGCTTCCTGGAGAATGTCTTCTAGACCAGTCAAACACCGTACTCATTTGGAACCAAGGTTGATACCCCCATTCCTATCGCACTACTGGGGTGATTGCAAGGGAGCCCATGGGGTCCCAAGGAGGAAGGACTATGGGTTCCAACTCTAATGCCCTCTGCATTTCGACTGGCAAGTATCCTTTGGGTGCTGCAATCTCAAACATGTACTCCGCAAACCACGAATCGTTCATGAGGAAGAATCCCTTATCTCCCACTTTATCGTCCCAGCTATTCTCCACCCGCCAGCGCCGTGGCTGGCCGTCAACTACGTCCACTCCAGTAAAAAGCATTGCATGAGTCATCCTAGTCTGATGATATTCCAGCCGTGCAGCCTTATCAAGGTGAAAATCAGACCCATACACGCTAGCATAATCGAACAACTGAGCATCCCATAGGCCGAGGTCACGGTGCATCTGCTTGCTTGTATCGCAACCCATCCAGACAGGCTTCCCGTCTTGCAGCAACCTCAGGGCGATATCTTTCATTAGCTCGATGTCTACGTTGAGGTATTTTATGGGTGAGCCACCCACTACATTACCAAGGTATTCAATAGTAAAAGTACGCCCTATAGGACTCCCCTCCCTGGGATCATGTACCAGACAGACATATTCGTCCAAAGGTGTTGATATATATTTGTTGGTAAATTCTTGCGGCGTTATCTCACCATCACGATGGAACTGTCCGTCCTTATCTGTCCATTGCCAATAGAAGCGGTCTGGTGGAGTGCCAAGGTGGATACATAGCACTTTGTAAATCCCCTTCAGGATTTCGTTCTTGGCCCCCCGAAGCTCATCGATACCGACTTCTTCAGTAAAGAGGTCACGCAGTCTTTTGGCCCCTTGGCGGAACTGATAGTTCAGAATAGAATTCATTCGAGCCGAGTTGCTGGAGCTTTCGGTTTCTGGCATCACTGTCTTAGGCACTACCCCATGTTTATTGACCAAGCTGGCGAACATATCCCATTGACCACCATCCTCAATGGAACGTTGCAGAAGCCATGCCACTGTCCGGTCTTCTAAGGGCCTATCAGCGGTTTCAATGATTGATTCCAAGATGAAGTTGGCCCGTTCGATCTTATCCCAGAACATCATGTAATTCTGGCTGAACTCAGTTTGTTTGACATTTAATACATTTTTCGAGTCAGCACGGAACAGGTTCAGCCCTGCGAACATCCAGCAACGACCTGTCCTGCCTTGGTTCGTCACGGCCCAGTCATCCAGCACATTGGAGAAGGTATGGGTTGATCCAATGACTATGGATCTGTCCAGAGCTATATCGTTGACGTCGTGCTGAGTTACCGCGTTCTGCATCAGACGGTATGAGGGGTTACCATCAAATTCTCCTCTGAACTCCGCAAAGTGCTCAGGGTTCAACGATCCTTCATAGCTCACTTCTGACGTACTCTCTATCTGGGATGGGGTGCTGTTTATTCTATTTAACATGTCGCCTCCAAATATACACACCTTCGTACCCACGCTTGAAGTTGAAACGAAAATCCTGAAAGGAACCACCTAGTAGCCGCTTGAGGAATTGGAGTGTGCAGGGAAACACTGTGGCCTGGAAGGTCCCAGTGCCTGGTTATCCTTCGGGCCAAGCACTGAGACCACGAACCGTCTTATAGCACGGCGGAACTACTTGGGAATGCCTACCGCCCCTTCCATACGGGAGCACGTTTCTCTGCGAACGCTCTGGGACCTTCGAGTCTGTCCTCACTATTATCGACCTTTTCCGTTAGAGGCCGGTTCAACTGCTTAAGGTGATCCAGAAGTGGCACACCAGTTGGAGGGGTTGGGGGATTCATGTGGAGATGCACTCCATTCTTAAGGGCCTGGACTGCCAATGGTGCACAAAGTTTTAGGACATTAGCTCTCCGCTCGACCTCTGCAAAGAGGGCGTCCCGGTCCGGCACGACCTGTTGTACAAAGCCTATTTCGTGCGCCCTTTGAGCAGTCATATGTTCACCTGAAAGTATGATCCACATGGCCTCTCCCAATGGTACGAAACCCATTTCCATGGTATCCATAGCATTGATGGGAGTGAGACTCCGGAGTGGTTCTGGCATACCAAAGCGGGACTTCTCAGTAGCTATGCGAATGTCGCATCGAGCGGAAAGTTGCATACCCCCTGCCAACGCATACCCATCGACAGCCGCAATCATAGGTTTCTTGCATTCGGTAGACCTATGTGACCCATTCTTGGCCGGTTGAGCAGCCCCTTGCCCTTGTGACTGATCTCGTTCTGTCAACTGTTTTAGGTCGGCCCCCGCACAGAAAGCACGCCCCCCTACTGATGTGACCACTACAACCAACACGTCATCATCGCTAATGGCCTCTCCAAACGCATCCCATAGCCCATTCTGTATCCCTGTACTTAGCGCGTTCATCCGTTCCGGGTTGTTGAGCATAATCCAGGCGACCCGGTCCTTCACCTCGTAGTTCACCAACTCAAAAGTCTTGACCGCCATGATAGTCACTCCCTTCTGTGTTTGGTTAGATGAGAAGAGTATATCCCCGCTCTCAAAGGTGGTCAATTCTACATCCACAGTGGCGTAGTTGATTATGTGGCCATATCAGGATGACTAATACCTAGTATCTCCGATAAGTCACAGCAACAATCTGAATGTAGAACCCCAACTAGCGTAATATTAAGAAATGACCACAGCACCGCTGATTCACAGGCTCATGTGAAAGTGTTCACTAACATAATTCCTGTCTAGTAAACCCACATGCCCCGTATCACCCCTGGCAGTTACGCCCACATCCATTGAATGGTCCTCACCTGTGAAACCTATACGTGTACGTGTATAGTGCGTCCGGGGTATGGGATATACTCTCTACAAAGAGTCAACTACTACTCTTGATATCGCAACTACAGGAGAGGCACACAATGGGTAAACTACTAGATACCTCGTCGGGTTCCAATTCGACCGCCAAGCACACCTGAAAACCTGTAATCAGCCAGAATCGGGGATTCCAGCTAAGAATCTTTGCAATTAGCAATCCCAGTTTTGTAAGGAACGTTGTTTGAATGCGCTTATGAATACGTTCAAGGTACAGCAGGTGTTCTATGGGTGGTGGATTGTCCTTACGTCCATGATAGTCCTATCAATTGGCGCGGGATTCTACAGGTTGGGTTTTGGCGTGTTCTTCCTCCCATTGGCATTGGAATTCGATACAAGTCGTACTGCCCTCTCTGGGGCCATTGCCTTAGCCCAGTTGGAGGGTGGGATGCTGGGGCCTGTTGAGGGATACCTGGTGGATCGGTTTGGGCCTAGGCGGACGATGCTCATAGGTATTGGAATCATGGGACTCGGTTTTGTCTGTATGGGCATGATCCATTCGCTTCTCATGTTCTATGTGGTTTACCTCCTCCTGATTTCTCTGGGTACCTCTCTTGGCATCCTAGTCCCCACCTTGGTGGCACCAGCTAACTGGTTTGTTAGGAAGAGGGGACTCGCATTGGGAATTACCACCTCTGGAGTCGGAATCGCGGGACTTTTCGTGCCCATGCTGGGTTGGCTTATCCTTAACCTAGGGTGGAGGCCCACAGCAATCATCTCAGGGTTGTTTATTTGGGGGGTGGGACTGCCAATGGCGATGGTCATGCGCCATCGTCCAGAGCAGTACGGGCTGTTACCCGACGGTCAATCCCCAACACCCGCGGCAGGGTCTAGAGTGGAGAGTCCAGATAGGCAGGTCTCCACACAAGAAGCGACCGTGATCAATGCGAGTGATACAGAGGCGGCGTACAGCATGAGAGATGCGCTGAAATCCCCAGTGTTCTGGTTTCTCGCGATTGTCTTTGGACTGCGTCAACTTATCATAGGGGCTGTAGGGTTGCACCAGGTTCCGTTTCTAATCGGTATTGGGATAAACCCACAGATGGCCGCGACGGTTTTGGGGATGACTGCTATAACCAGTGTCATTGGGCGCCTGGGATTTGGGTGGTTGTCAGACCGAGTTCCCAAAAGGTTTGTTATGGCCGCGACGATAGGATTAGCGGCCGTTGGGGCACTAATCTTGGCCCATGTAACTATGTGGTGGCACTTGGCCTTCTTTGTGATGTTCTATGGCGTCGGGTGGGGAGGAGGAGCAACAACCATGTCTATCGTACGGGCCGAATATTTTGGCAGGAGAGCCTTTGGAACTATTTCAGGGATGATGAACTCTGTGCAGATGTTTGGCCTAGTGCTAGGCCCCGTATTCGCGGGGTTCGTGTACGACGTGACCGAAAGCTACTATCTCGCATTCATGATCTTCGCTGTTTCTGGTGTGCTGGCAGCCATTTTGATGTTGTTCATCAAGCCGCCTCGCAGGTTACCCTAGTAGCAGTTGTCAATCTGAGAAAGTGAGACACATTTTGACCGAACAAATTAGAGTCTGCCTAGAAATCTGTCGTTGCCGCACCAAATGACAATCATTTTGAGCCCCCCAAATAGGTGCCATCCCTTAATCCATAATCTGATCATCCCATTTGGCAATGCACTGGTTTATTCAGTAGCCATCCCCTGATAGATCAGCTTTCGATGTGAGGGCCGTAGGAGCATTCTTCAAACGGTTTGCCTCTCCATACTAATCTCTCAGGTTCCAAAGTGCCCAATGACGCTCACACCATTACACGTACTGAACAACATTCCCAAATACCTAAATATAGGCCTGATTTCGGGTCTTACTTTGAACGAGTACTGGCACATGAACGCCACTTTCAGAAGTACTATTGGGTTATGCAATCCGATGGACGAGAATCTGACTAGCAGCGAACCCCTATCTTCCCTAGATAATGACGCCTTTTCAGGATTTCCCTTGCCTTCGAGTGGGAAAACCAAACCATCTTGCCAGTAATATCGTCCTCGGCATGCAAATCCAGCTCCGCGAAGAACTTCATGAAGAATAGCCCCGCCTCCCTGGGAACCAGAGGCGATTGTGGGACGAGGGCTAAACCCGCAAAATTCCCCCTTGCCGTAAGGATTTCCGCGCTGGTATGAGAATCGTAGGTCCGGCAGGTACAGACAGCCAATAATTTCGGCGTAAGTCCTTTGGCATTGGAGAGCCATTCCCAAAAACTCCTCAGTTTAATCTCTTCTGGGAGCTCGTGGGAGTCGCCATGGCCGAGCATGAAGATGCAATTGAAACTGTCCTGCTGATCTAATACTTCGCTCAGGTCCTGCGGACGCTGTGCCCTAAGTGGCGTCCGCCCAACCAATCCCACACCTTTCCGACTCAGCACGTTGAAAATCCGATCGCAAAATGCCACCTCCCACCCCTCCCAGTTGCAGGAGTAATCCACCACCAGGACTCGCGGCCTATTGGGGATAACTATCTGGCTCCAGAACAACGTCCCACTCCTTCGGCTAGGGCCTCGCCTGAAATCTCGGCTACCATTCTACTTGGTTAAGGCCCTAGCGATTTCCTGAGCTTCTTCAGGACTTATGAAGTAGTCTAACATAGTAACGACTCCCAGCTTTCTCAGGGTAATCACGATCCGAAAAGGCAAACCGTCTCTTGTCGTGTCTTCTATTTCCAGCGTTTTGCTCTCATTGGTTGTCTGATACAGTGTTGTCATGTATGTTACATCCCCCGTTCAGCATATCGTGGCCTTCAATTATCGCTGATACCCATTTCATAGCCATTTCCTAATTTCTGGGTGCCCCTATTATTCACTAGCACAGTACGAGTTTATTCCTAACAATCGAATGCAGCAATGAGAATCATCCCAATTGGATCTCCACGCAAGTCGATTACGAAGTGGAGTTCAGTTCAGGAGATGCGCATTACGTATGAGGAAAATATTGCCAGTAGCAGCAAGTCTCGGATAGTAGGTTCGACCTGGTACTTAGTATAGTGATTCGACGTTGAGGCGGGTTCCAGGTTCGGCAAAGTCCGCTCTGTTTTCCGCGGTTTCGTACTAACCCTTTTGTTACATAGCCTAGGAGACACCCGTACCAGATATTAATATTGTGATATTCGGAGTAGGATTAATGGAGGCGGCCGCTCGTACCTTTAGCAAGCTACTGGACGCAGAGCACACCGTCACTCTGGCGAGCCGATTAGGACGCACTTACCTTTCCGGTTCTATGCGTTGGCTCATAGTGGATCAGCGCCAGATGAATCACCCTCTCGACGAATCAGAGCAGGCGCTTGCTCAGTTTGATTGGAGTGCTCTTCAAGACTGCGCTAGGGCCGTTCTGGCCGTTGGACCAGACAATACCCCCGTTAACATTCATCCAAGCTCAAGCTCTCCGAGGGCATCATTAGGGACAACCTGGGAATCCATCTTGTGTCATCTGTTCTCTTGGACACAAGCTCATCTTGAACTCTCTTCAGAAGAAGTGAGCTTGAGGTGTTTGGGGGGCTCGTCGGGGAGCTGCCAAACAATCTCCTCGTGTTCCCACGCCTGATGATAAGCGTTCGCCGTGGTAATGCCAGTTTCGTAGGCCAACTTGAAGGCCGTCCAATCCCTCCCTTCAATGGCCTTGTTGATGGCCATCATGGGACCTTTGATAAACGCCTCAATGTAGGCTGTGTACTTTGGACGTGTTATGACCCCGATCCCGAGCGCCTTCTGCACCTCCGAGGATTGGAGGGCCGCCAATTTCCAGTTTCCGCCCTCAGCCGCGTAATACAGGATCCAATAGCGTTCGCTCACCTCAGCCATCAATCGGGCTAGCCCTGGTTGGATCTCCCCGAGCTGATCCAGGGTAATCGCTGTATGGGGCGTATGTGATACTATTTGTTGCTCTTCGGTCATACTCGATACTCCCTTCAGTCTCGCTGCATACCACAGGCACGCTCTTCTACCTTGGAGTCGCCAGTCAAGTTGGCGAACCTGGTGGCCTCCTACTGCAGTGAAGATGGTCAAATCTAGGACCCTACTATTGATAGTTCAGCTAGATCAACCATAGAGGTCACAGAGGATGGCACAACCCTAACACAGGCGGAGAGTTAGTCAAGGTCAAACTTGCGGAACAGCCAGATTAATCAACTGGAACAGTATCTTCTAGATCTTTCTCCTAGCACAATCACTGGATACGCAGAGATGGATGCACGTAGTATTGATGAGATCATAGCCAGGTAACTCCTGAAGAGCAAAGAGATTCCGGCTACAATTCAAGTGCTGTCTAATAGACTATCATTTGTGTAGCATTCAGTAGAGTGGAACATTGCCCACAAGTATGGAGAAGCGGATGAACGTCATCTGGATAGTCGCTGACACCTTCAGACGAGACCACATCGGAGCATACGGGAATCCGACGATTAGGACTCCTTCCCTGGACGCTCTGGCGGCAAAGTCAGTGCGGTTCGATGGTCACTATGCCGGTGGCTTCCCCACGATGCCTGCCAGAGCCGATCATGCCACAGGACGCTGGACGATGTCCTTCATGGGATGGGAGGCGCTACCCGAGAGCGTAACGACATTGGCTGAGATACTAGCCAGCCAAGGCTTCCACACCGCAGCTTCCGTAGACACACCGTTTTACATGCGTGATGGAATGAACTACGACAGAGGATTCCAGTCCTTCTTCATGAATGACGGCCAGGACACCATGGGGAATTTGCCATCCGAGGAGGGTTACCATCATGAGTTCCTGGATGTAATGGACGCCGGGCTGTACGAGTCTGATCTGAGAATTGTAGATATTTCACCCAACGAAAATCACCGATCCCCCCATGCTCCCAGGACCTTCACGAACGCCATCCGGTGGCTAAAGCGACACCATAAGGAGGATTTCTTCCTATTAATAGACACCTGGGACCCCCATGAGCCATGGGACGCTCCCAGCTATTACACACAGATCTACTGGCCTGAATACAGCGGCGAACTCATCCTCCCTTTATATGGTGACTGGCATGACGTACCAGGTTACGCTGAAGATAGAATCGCCAAAGGCCACGCTACGTACTGTGGCGAGATCACTATGGTCGATACATGGATAGGTTTTCTGCTGAAGGCTGTGGAGAACATGGGCCTGACGGAGAACACCGCTGTCATCTTCACCACAGACCATGGCTTCTACTTTGGGGAGCATGGAGGCCTCTTCGGGAAAATGGTAGGAGATAAGAGGCCCGACGGCACGCTTAGACCTTATGGTGATCCGGGATCAAAGTGGGCCCACTCCCCACTGTACGAAGAGCTTGTCCACATCCCACTCCTAGTCCATATGCCTGGCGTCAATCCAGGCGCATACCCTCATCTGACCAGCGTGGTTGACGTGATGCCAACAGTGCTCGACATGTTGGGGATTGAGATACCATCGTTCGTTGACGGGAGGTCATTACTGCCGGCCTTGCGGGATACCTCACTGCCCGGCCGTGAGTTCGTGGTGAGCACCATGCCATTCGCCAACCCGGGTGACTCTGTACATGTTGTTGATACCATTCTCCGAGTCTTGGGATCTCCTCCGATAACTACCATTACTGCAGATGGGTGGTCATTGCTATACAGCACCGAAGCGGGGATATCCGAACTGTACAATCTAACCTCTGATCCGTTGCAGCTAGAGAACATGATCGCACATAAGCCGGACGTAGCTAAGGAACTCCACCAGTACCTTGTCCGATTCATGCGGGAGACTGGCTTGCCGGATCCCCTACTGCAGCCACGTCTCGAATTGCGCCTTTAGGATAAGGTATGGACACTTGTTAGAAGCTATTGGCCACTAGAGAATAGGACCATATCAGGATCAGGAGGTCATGCGTTTCTTTCTCATCTCGCTCACACCACAGGATAGCAGACAGAAAAAGAGACGTCGTAGAGAGATCACCACTAGCGCGGTCCGAGATTCAAAACTCCAAGAGATCTCGTCGAATGCCATCGCGAAGCGCTTCGGCAATGGATGCCATCTTGACAGCCGCCGATTCTGCGATAACGAACTTACCAATACAGAACACTCATCAATATCAGCGGTTACCTGACGCCGCGGCGGTCTGCCTTAGCGTCGAACGCGCCCAGCATCTCGTACAACCCATTTAGTTCACCTACATCTTCACTGGTAAGGGAGATGTCCAATGTGCCCAGGGCATCTTCTAGCTGCCTCTTGGACGTGACTCCAATGATGGGTGCTGTCACATCTGGATTTTCCTTAATCCAGGCTAGAGCTAACTGAGGTGGTGTAACTCCTCTAGTACGAGCTATCTCTACTAGAGCCCGAACTACAGCTTCCGTGCGCTCATTGAACAGTCTCTGGTACCGGGGCAGGAGTTCAGCGCGCGTGTTGGGTGGCGGCTCCGTAGTATCCAAATATTTGCCCGTAAGCATACCTCCTGCCAAAGGGCTGAAGGTGATTGCGCCCAAGCCTTGGTCAGTACAAAGAGGTAGGAGTTCTCTGTCGGCATCGCGGTCGATTAGATTGTATCGAAACTGGACAGACTGTACTTTCTCTAGCCTACCCACATCTGCTTGCCACAGGGCCTTGGTGACCCACCACGCCTCCGAAGCGGAGCATCCGAGGTAGAGTACCTTTCCTTGGTGTACCATGTCATCCATTGCCCGGAGGGTCTCCTCAAGGGGGGCGTTAGCGTCGGGCCCAAACTGATAAAGGTCAATGTAATCCCCTCCCAGCCGCTGAAGACTCTCCTCGACCGCTCTGACGATATTCTTTCGGGACGCACCTCGCTCGTTAGGGCTTGGCCCCGTTCTGCCAGGACCTTTGGTTGCAAGAACCACCTGGTGTCGAATATTCCTCTCCTTGACCCACTTCCCTAGTATCCTATCGGAGTTGCCTTGGGTACCTGGTCTTCCAGGAAAAGGGTAGAAGTCCGCAGTGTCAAAGGCGAAGATTCCCTCTTCAAAGGCTTTGTCCAATATCTCAAGGGATTCCTCTTCGCCGATTTGATCGCCGAAGGTCATAGCCCCTAGAACCAACTCGGACACCTTGAGGCCGCTGTTGCCCAACCGCTTAGCTTTCATATAACTCCTAAGGATGGCACTTTTTCGATACCATGTCCTATATAACCCCCTCTTCCCGTAGCGCCGCGACCTCCTCTTCACCTAGGCCAAGCATCTCCCGTAGGACAAGAGTGGTATGCTCGCCCAGGTCCGGGGGAGGGCGATCGGCCCCACCAGGGGTGCGGGACAACTTGACTGGCGTATCCACCACCCTCACCTTTCCCAGGCGCGGGTGGGGCACATCTATGATCATTCTCCTGTGCAACACCTGTGGGTCCTGGGACACCCGGTCAATGGTGTTTACCGGGCCACAGGGGATGCCAATGGCTTCCAAGTCCTCCTGCCATTCCTGAGACGTCTTGTTCCTCAGGGCCTCAGAAAGAATTGGCTCCAGCAGATGGTGGTTCTGGCTCCTGATCCAGCCGTTATCAAAGCGTGGGTCGTCTATCAGGTCAAGCCGGTCTATGGCGGAGCAGAGGAGGGGCCATCTCTCCCTCTGGCCTTCGATAAGGGCGATGGTAATGTAGGCGTCCTTGGTCTGAAATACCTGGAATGGAGCGGTAACGGGATGTCTGGTACCCAGGGCTTTGGGGACTTCTCCAGTCGCGAAGTAGCGGGCAAAGGCGTTCTCAAGGATAGCTACCTGGCAGTCCAGCATGCCTATGTCCACCATCTGCCCCAATCCGCTGCGGTGACGCTCCTGAAGGGCCGCTAGGATGCCGATGACGGCGAAGAGGCCCGCGGTGATGTCTCCCTGGGAGACTCCAGGACGAATGGGTGGGCCACCAGGTTCCCCCGTAATGCTTAGAATCCCGCCCATACCCTGTACGACGATGTCCAGTGCGGCCTTGTTGGTATAGGGACCATCCTGACCAAAGCCGGATATAGCAGCATAGATGATGCTTGGATTGCGCTGTTTGATGGTCTCGTAGTCTATGCCCAGCCGCGCCATAGTCCCCGGCAAGAAGTTCTCCAAGACCACGTCCGCCTTATCCACCATTCGCAGGAAGAGTTCCTTGCCGTTGGCCTTCGAAAGGTCCAGGGAGAAGCCAAGCTTGCCCCTGTTGATGCTCATGAAATAGGAACTCTCGCCATCTATGAATGGGCCGCTGAAACGGGTTCCATCCCCACGGTCAGGTTGCTCGACCTTGACTACTCGAGCACCCAGATCTGCCAGGATCATAGAGGCAAATGGACCGGCCAGCACGTGGGTCAGGTCAAGCACCATGATTTCCTCTAATGGTCCAGGCATGGCTCTACCCCCATCTGCCTATCCGATTTACTGAGGATGTTACCATCAACCCCAAGGATAGCATAGGGCAAAGTCGTGGTTGTGCCCTAGTCACAGGGTGGAATATAATGGTGGTTGGTGTATCGTATGAAAGATTCCAAACTATGACAACAAACGAGAGAGATTACTACAAGGTCTTGGGGGTTCCACGCACCGCCTCTCAGGATGATATAAGGACCAAGTTTCGTAGACTGGCCCTGGAGTATCATCCCGATAGGAATAAGGAACCCAGTGCCCAGGAAAAGTTCAAGGAAATCAACTCCGCTTACCAGGTCCTCAGCGATCCCCAGAAAAGGGCCCAGTATGATCGCTTTGGCCACGTGGGAGCCGGGAGAGGAACAGGAAGTGGATTTGAGGGATCTGAGACCTTCGGAGGTTTCGGGGATATCTTCGATGCCTTCTTCGGTGGCTTTGGCACTCGCACTCACAGGGCCCCTCAGAGTGGGCACGACATACAGGCCACCACCACCATATCCTTTGACGCGGCGGTGTTTGGAGTGGAAAAAGAGATAGAAGTGGAGCGGGTAGAGCCATGCAATCATTGTAAGGGTGTGGGCGCAGAACTAGGGAGTTCCCCTGCCACGTGCCCTCACTGTAATGGCACCGGGCAGGTCCGGAGGGTGCAACGCAGCATATTTGGGCAATTCGCCCAGGTGGGTCCGTGCAATCAGTGTAACGGTGAAGGGAAAATCATAACCAACCCCTGCTCCCAGTGTAATGGGTCAGCGCGGCAGCGGCGGGCCCGCAAAATCAAGGTCGACATACCACCCGGAGTAGAGAACGGAATGCAGGTCCGCTTAACAAGAGAAGGGAATGCGGGGCGTAACGGTGGTCCGCCAGGCAACCTGTATATTCAGCTTAGAGTGGAACCCCACGAGATCTTCCAACGTAGGGACCACGATATCTTGCTTGAGCTTCCCATAAACTTCGTGCAGGCAGCCTTGGGAGATGAGTTTGAAGTGCCTACCCTGAGCGGCCCGGAAATCGTACGTATCCCAGCAGGCACTCAGTCAGGTACTGTGTTACACATCAAGGGCAAAGGGGTTCCCTATTCGGTTAAAGGCAAGCGAGGCGACCAACTGGTAGTTGTGAACGTTGTTACACCCAGGTCCTTGGACGAGCGCCAACGCCAGCTGTTTGAGGAACTGGCCGATACCATGAGTAGCGGTTCTAAGGGTGACAAGGGTTGGCTTGGCAAGATAAAAGACGCCCTAGGGAAAGACGGCTAAAACCGGTAGGATTAGCACAATAGCGGCTTTATAATTCATTGTTACCCTGAGCGAACGAAGGGTCTATCTGGTTGTTCCCACAGATGAAATCACAGATCAGAATCGTTCATGTCAGTTGAAACCGACACCACCAAGAATGAAGATACCATACCAAATACCATTCCGACTGCAGCGAAGTGGGGAATCTAGAGCTTACCATACCTGTAAAAGGCATATACCCTAGATTCCTCATCGTCCCTACTTGCCCTGACTTACTCAGAAGGACGTGTGTGTGGCGCCGGGTGGCATTTTCACAGAAATGCCATAGGAGGATTCATAGTAGGAACACTTGTTCCCCAGATCTAAACTCATGACGACTGGACGGCAATAAAAGTGATATGAAATGGCTTGAGCTAAGCCTTCGAGCACCAGCGGAGTACGTAGAACCCCTGTCGGTGATCTTCCAGCGCTACAGCTACGGAGGCGTGGTAGTGGAGCACGTGGGTGGCTACAATCCCGATGAAGACGAGACAGAGCCAGATAATGCCACTGTTATACTCCGCTCATACCTGCCAGTAGACAGCACCACAGCGTCCCAAAAAGAGCATATCAGAATCGCTGTGGACCTGATTTCCCGTCTTTGCTCCCTTCCCCCATTGGAAGAGCACGTCATAGAGGAAGGGGAGTGGATGGAGTCGTGGAAGAGCCAATTCTCCGTGCTGCACATGGGACGGATTGTCATCTGCCCATCTTGGCTGGAGTACGAGGCCAAGGCTGGAGAGGTGGTCATTGGAATGGACCCTGGGATGGCATTTGGTACGGGCCACCATCCCACCACCCACATGTGCCTTGCGGAGATAGAGAGACTGGTGACGCCTGGTGTAAGAGTGTTGGACGTGGGAACGGGCTCCGGCATACTGACCATTGCCGCGGCCAAGCTGGGTGCAACCTATGTTCTGGCCCTGGATATGGACCCCCTCGCCATAAAGGCCGCATGGGCCAACGTGAAGGCCAATGGACTAAAGCGAGTAGCCAAGGTACAACACCACACCCTATCCGCCGAGGATGGCGCAATTGGTGAGTTTGACCTGGTGGTAGCGAATCTCTACACCAAGGTCATTCTTGATATTGGTGCGACTTTGATGGCCCAGCTTGTTCCAAAGGGTAACATCATAGTTTCCGGCATAATGGCGAATCGACTGCCGGAGATAGAAAGCTGCCTGGAAGCAGCGGGCTGCACCTTCCTAAGAATTGACCGCGAGGGCGACTGGGCGGTCCTAGTGGGAACAAAGACTGGGAAATAGCAATGCATCGATTCTTTGTAGCCCCTGAGTGCATCCAAGGAGTCCAGGTTCACTTGGATGGGCAAGTATCCCGACAGATGGCCCAGGTGCTTCGCCTCCGCACTGGTGAACGCGTCGTGCTGCTGGACAACTCCGGATGTGAGTACGTTGTCGCGCTTCAGAGCATATCTCCCTCTCGTATCGAGGGTGAGGTGTTGGAAAAAAGAGAGAGTCTTGGTAGTCCAGAAGTGCTGCTGACCCTTTACCAGGGAGTCCTAAAAGGCGGTAAATTGGATATAGTGCTCCAGAAGGGCACCGAGATGGGCATATCGGGTTTCGTTCCAGTATTATGCCGTCGCAGTATCCCCAGATTATCGAAGGATTGGGCCACTGGCAAGTATCCCAGATGGCACAGTATCCTCACAGAGGCGGCAGAGCAGTCCGGGCATGCTCGTATCCCCATGCTGGAACCACTGGTATCCCTGCGCGAGGCCCTGGCCCAAGCCACTGGCGTACGACTCATGGCCTGGGAGGGAGAAAAGGAAAGGGGTTTCAGGGAGACGCTCTTGGAGCACCTAGATAGAATAAGATGTGAGGGACTCAGCTTGTTTGTCGGTCCAGAGGGTGGCTTTGACTCCGATGAAGTCGAGGAGGCTAGGGATACAGGAGTAGTTCCCGTGAGTCTCGGTCGGCGTGTCCTTCGGGGCGAGACTGCCGGGCTGGCCATGGCCGCGGCAGTGATGTACCAAGTAGGGGAACTGGGCTGCTAGGGGCTAGTTGTTCAGTTCTATGATAAGAAATCCACTACTCCCGCTGCTTTCTACCTAGATTACCATCACCTACAACCAGAAGGGAACTACGAAAGTGTCTTGCCTGTCTTCGTTAGTTTCATCTGTGATTTCGCTGTTTAGTGATACCACGGAATCCTGTATTGGCTGGCCTTGAAAGAGCACCGGAAGAGTGACTTCTTATCCAGCGTTGAAATCAGTGGGAAAGCATAATGCCGGTATCTACTCCATGTCTACAACATGCTCAATCTCGATCCCTCTTCGATTTCATCGCCGTACAACAAAACATCGGCTTTAATCTCCCACTTCACAGCTCCGGAAGCCTGGAAAGACAGGAAACCCTCCTAGTTGGTGCGCACCACCTCTTCATCGTCGGCGGTGGCTAAGACCCTCTGTGCCATTTCTGCCTCAGGTGTGACAATGAGGGTAACAGTTTCGCCATGAGGATTGAAGCGGGTGTGGTAATAGGAACAATCGTTACAGTTACCTAGAGGAGGTGTCTGGGTTGTGGGTACCTGCCTGGACACATGCTTCTACCATAACAGCCTCCCAAGAACAAACATCAACAAGAAGTTCCTTGACTGCATAAGAGGCACTTCATCTTTAACAGCTAGCGCGCCCAGCATACCGCAAGAAGTGTTACGACGGAGTGCTTATCCGACTCCCAATAACCGCACTGCTTAGTCATGGCAACGGTTGAGTTGCTTCCAAGTCACGGATTCGCTTACGAGTTCAAGAAGTAACCCGAGCTCCTAAAGCTACTTAAAGCCTTCCAGCACCCTTTTGGTCGCCTCGTAATCCCTCAGTCCACCGCGAAAAATTGGAGGGACAAGATAGATGTTGGTGATTCCTCCAGCCACGAACTGGTGTAGCAAATCAATGGCTATGTCGGTCCCCTCACGGCCATGTTCCAGGTCTTTCTTGATACTCTCTGGTACCTCACCGAAGATGAGTCCCTTGGCGTCCAATATCTGCAGCCCCAGGAAGATAGGCATGGATAACCTTTCCCAGGCCACAGATTCATAGCTCTCCTGAAACCGCTCCACCTGGTCAAGATGGTACACTGGCTGGGTAATGAAGAAATCGGCGCCGGCGAGGACCTTTCTATAGGTCAACCTGGCTTCCCTTTCGATGTCTCTGCCCAGGTCAATGGTGGCTCCAACACAGAAGTCCGTGACAGATCTCAACTTTAACCCCTTATAGTCTGTACCCAGGTTCATGGCCTTTATGGCCGTAATCAGTCCCGTGGACGTGAAGTCGCTAACATCCTTAACCACGGTGAGATCCCGCTCCGTAAAGCCATCGCCACCGACCACGATGACATTATGCAGGCCCAACTGGCTGGCCCCCAACAGGTGGCTCTGGAGAGCCAACTTGTTCATATCCCTTGTGGCAATGGTAAAAATCACGTCCCTCTCCATCTGTTCCTTTATCACATAGGCGGCTATAACCGAATCCACACGGACCGATTTACCAGGGCTATAGGCCACGCACAGAAAATCGGCATCCACAGAGAGTGCCCCCTGGAGAAGAGCAGGATCTGCCCCTCTTGGAGGTGAGAAGTCACAGATGATTACGGGTCCGTCTCTACTTTCGCTACATATATCGGTAATCTTAGCCATAGTCGGCTCCATGAATGGTCCGCTGCATTGTCCCCGGGAGTTACGTCCCAGGGGAATTCCACTCATTGTAAAGTAGGTTTCCTCTAGAGAACAGTGAGTTCACTTGTACCGTTGGATATTGAGGGGCCCCGATAGATCACGGATTGAATCCAGGAGCTGGGAAGGCAATCTCTTGAGCATGGGTCCTGGCTTGGTGGTACCGAAGGGACGCCGTATCCACAGACGCTTGTGGTGCATCAGGAACCATCCAATGGCACCCACATCGAGTTGGCAACATCTCCTTAACTATCTCAGGGGTCACCTGTCCAAGAGGATGTCTACCAAATCAGGTAGTAAGGGCCACAGCCGCTTGCCGCACAGACGTTCAGGGGAATCCAACACCACTCTAAGAATCCCCTTGATTTCGTGTCAGTAGCTCCGAGCCCAGTCCCCATCCTCACTCTCACACCCTCTTCTACCCTCTACTGAACGGCCTGATGGACGCCTTCCTGTGACGACCAGTTACCCCGGCGTACTGGGCCAATATCCCCTTCTCCTCTTTCAGGCCGCACTGGCGATATCGCTCTTGTATATCGTCTTAGTACTCCTCTACACTGCCTATTTAATCCCACCTAACAGTTCCATTATATCTGAGGCAATGATACTCCTCTCGGTAACTTCTAGTATGAGTCAGTTCTAAATCTTGACCTCCAATTAATAATGCTCATACTGCGGTTTCTGTCAGGCACTTGACCTGTATCATTGGGTGCCTCCTCATTCCATGGAAGGATACGCCTCTCTTTTCTTACGAACAAAACGTTACACTACCGAGTCAATTCGCCCACTTTACAGTCATATGGATTGGCCTTACAATAAAGCCAGCTGAGGGAAGCCGAGAGTGGCTCTCCTCTCAGTTTTTTTTGCGTCGTGGAGGGGTGTCATGCCCGAGAAGAATAGCTATCTCACCAAGGAGGGCCTCGTCGGATTGGGAGGGGAGCTAGAGGAGCTTCGTATTGTACGGCGGCCGGGAGTGGCAGATCGAATCCAGAAAGCCAAGGAGATCGGCGGTACCGTGGACAACGCGGAGTACGATGACTCCAAGAACGAACAGGCCTTCATTGAAGGGCGTATTCTCACTTTGGAAAGGATCATCGGCAGTGCCATCATCATTGGTGACGATGTGGCGCACTCAGACAGGGTCCAAATGGGGGGCCACGTCATTCTGCTGAATCAGAGTGGGGATGAGGAAGAGTACACCCTAGTGGGCAGTGCTGAGGCGGACCCTTCCAGGGGGCGTATCTCCAACGAATCGCCTGTGGGCAAGGCCCTGCTGAATAAGAAAGTGGGAGAGGTTCTTCAGGTCAAGACACCTGCAGGGACGGTCACTCTTACCATATCGAGTGTCAGTTAGCCACTGAGTGGGGTACTAATGGTCAGAAAAGGCGGAGACCTGCTCCTCAGCCGACGAGAGAAGTTCACACGGCTAAGAAGTAAAGGCATAGAACCCTTCCCAAATAGCTACCACCGCACCCACACCGTCGGGGAGGCGATAGAGCTTTTCAGATCCCAAGAGGCGAAAGAGGGCGCACAGGCCCGCACAACCCCAGTGGCATTGGCAGGGCGTATCATGTCATTGAGAGGCATGGGCAGGGCCACATTCCTGAACATCCAGGACGCGTCGGGCCACATTCAGGTACACCTGAGGCGGGATGTCTTGGAGGAACGCTACGACCTAGCCCGCGATCTTGACCTCGGAGACTTCTTGGGGGCCGCCGGCCCGTTGTTCCTGACCCACACCGGTGAAGTAACCCTGGAGGCTCAGAAACTCACATTCCTGGCCAAATCAATGCGGCCCCTTCCCGAGAAATGGCACGGCCTGTCGGATGTAGAGATGCGCCATCGGCAGAGATACCTTGACCTGATTACCAACGAGGAAGCCAGGCGCAACTTCCGTGTACGAAGCCAGATAATCAGTGCCATGCGCCGCTTCCTGGACTCCCTGGGCTTTATGGAGGTGGAGACTCCCGTCCTGGTGCCCGTTGCCGCAGGCGCGATGGCCCAGCCTTTCGCCACCCACCATAACTCCCTGGACATGGACCTATATCTCCGCATTGCCACGGAGCTATATCTGAAGCGCCTCATTATAGGAGGACTTGACAAGGTATACGAGATTGGCCGTGTGTTTCGCAACGAGGGTATCGACCAAGACCACAACCCGGAGTTCACTCTCCTAGAAAGCTACGAAGCTTACGCCGATTACAATGACATGATGGTCATCGTAGAGGAGATGGTGTCCACTGTGGCCATGGAGGTGCTGGGCACTACCAAGGTCCAATTCGGCGAGAGCACCATTGACTTTGCCCCTCCCTGGAGAAGGCTCTCCTTGAGAGAGGAGGTCAAGCGCTGCACGGGCATAGATTTCCAGGACTTTCAGGACGCCCCTGCCCTTGAGGAGAAGATGAGGGCCATTGGTATCCACGTAGATGGGCGAAACAGTCGTGGAAGGCTCATAGACAAGCTGGTTACGGCCAGCGTGGAGCCCCGGCTTGTGCAACCCACATTTCTCCTGGACTATCCACTGGAGATGTCTCCCCTAGCCAAGCAGAAGCCCAATGACCCCTCCCTAGTGGAGCGCTTTGAAGGGTTCGCCGGCGGGATGGAGATAGCCAACGCTTTCAGCGAGTTGAACGACCCAGATGAGCAACGCAAACGGTTTCTAGAGCAAGAGGACATGCGAAGAACGATGGATTTGGAAGAGGATATGGACCGTCTGGACGAGGATTTTCTCCTAGCACTTGAGCACGGCATGCCTCCCACTGGTGGCCTGGGTATGGGTATAGACCGCTTGGCCATGCTGTTAACCGGCCAAGAATCCATCCGTGAGGTAATACTATTCCCTCAACTGAGAGAGAGGTAGTCTACAGGTGCTCAGCATTGAGCTGATACGGAATGACACGGACTCGGTGAGGCAGGCCCTGGCCATGAGAGGCGTGGAAGCTCCACTAGAAGCAATCCTGTCCTTGGATGTCCAACGTCGCTCTCACCTCACCGAGGTGGAGAACCTGAGGGCCAATCGCAACCAAGTCAGCAAAGATCTGGGTCGCATGTCAGAGAGACCACCCCACCTGGTAGAGGAGATGCGCCAGACGGGTGACCTTATCAGGGCCCTGGAGGATCAGGTAAAGGAAGTAGAGGCCAACCTAGATGAGGAGCTGCTCAAGCTGCCCAACTTGCCTCTCGCTGACGTTCCTCCAGGAACGGATGAGTCGGCCAACATTGTAGTGCGGACTTGGGGCATGCCTCGTGACTTCTCTTTTTCACCCCTGCCACACTGGGACCTAGGGGAACGCCTAGGCATCATCGACTTCTCCAGAGGCACCAAGATCTCCGGTACACGGTTCTTCATCCTAGGCGGCGCAGGATCCAAGCTCCAACGAGCCCTAATCTCTTGGATGTTGGACCTACACGGAAATGAGCACGGCTACCGAGAGGTCTACGTTCCTTACTTGGTGCACCGAGAGACGATGGTGGGCAGCGGTAACCTCCCCAAGTTCGAGGAGAACCTGTACCACGACGAGGAGGACGACCTTTGGCTGATTCCCACTGCGGAGGTTCCCCTTACTGGTCTCCACAGGGATGAAATCCTAGAGTTGTCCTCCCTTCCAATGTACTACGTCGCACATACACCATCCTTTCGCCGTGAGAAGGCCGCCGCTGGAAAGGACACTAGAGGTATCAAGCGGGTACACCAGTTCGACAAGGTGGAATTGTACAAGCTCGTGGCCCCTGAGACGTCGCAAGAGGAACTGGGCAAGCTGCTGAGTGACGCCGAGGAGGTCTGCCAACGCCTGGAGATTCCTTATAGGTTGGTCCAACTATGCGCCGGGGACATGGGTTTCCCCTCGGCCAAGTCCTATGACCTCGAGATGTGGGCCCCAGGCTGCGATGAGTGGCTTGAGGTGAGCTCCTGCTCCAACTGCACCGACTTTCAGGCACGGAGAGCCAACATCCGCTTCAGGCCTCAGACGGGAGCACGCCCACAGTTTGTTCACACCCTCAACGGCTCCGGACTGGCCCTTCCCAGGGTCCTCATAGCCATCATGGAGAACTACCAGCAGCCCGACGGTTCGATTGTAGTGCCACAGGTGCTTCGACCGTACATGGGCCAGGAAGTGATAGGCCCATAAGGGAGGAAAGACGATTCCTCTCCTGACAGGTTTGGGCTGTACTGGTCTAGATTGACCTAGTTGCTGCCGCTTACGGGAGGGCACAGATTACGCCTGCCACCGAGCCAACGGCCGCAACAATACACCACCCAAACCCAACGCCACACATCTGTGCCGACCCACACCGCTACGCAGATTGCACAGCAGTACTTCTCAAGTCTTAGTTCGCTCACGGGACCCCACAGAGAATTGACAATACTGGGGTGTACAGGATATTATGTGAGCGAGCGTTTACTTTCAATGAGCCCATGACTACGAGCCCATGACTACAAGAATGATTAGACAGAGCACTCTGGTAAGGCGGGGCCAGATTACAGAGGCAGCTAGACACCTGATCACCACCTATGGCATGGAGGCGGTAACCATAGACTCCATCGCAGAGGCGGTGGGTCTGACCGAGGGGGCCATATATCGCCACTTCACCAGCAAACACCAGATTCTTACCCTCCTGATTGACGATATTGAGAAGAACCTTCTGGATACTGTACTAGGCACCCGAGTAGAGGGGACTTCAGCCCTGAAGAATCTGGAGCTGATCTTGCACGCACACCTCAGCGACGTGGAAGAGAGCCGAGCAGCCTCTTTTGTCATCATCACGGAGGCAATGGGCTTCGACGGCATTGGCCTGGGCCCACGCGTATCATTGATGCTAACTCACTACTTGGCATTTATCCGTGGAGTTCTTGAACTTGGCATGAAAGAAGGTGACATCCGGCATGACCTGGATGTGCCAGCGGCGGCAACTGCATTTCTGGGGTTGATTCAGAGCACCGCTACACTGTGGGCACTCAACAATCACGAGCCGCCCCTAGCTGAGCGACGTGTTCAGATGTGGGATATCTTCAGAAGGGGAATCGCTTCCAAAGATTGATTCTCTCTTTCAAAAATAGCTTCTGCTCTTACTAGTTACCTACTAGAACCAAGCACACTAAATTCACCCTCGCAGAAGCATAAATCCGCTGGAGGCGAACGTACCTACTATGGAACTGGCGAAAGACGCCATTGTAGGTAAGCACCCGCTCGTCCTGAAAGTCGAGCAGGGAGGAGATTCATGAACTTGGAGAATAATCCATCAGCTAATGGAAGCAAGGAGAATGGAGTCCCCGTAGATAGTACGGATGAAACTTGTATCTCGATCAGGTCGCTATGGAAAGTGTATGGTGAGAATCCTAACCAGGCAATGTTGCCTGAGAATTCTCATAAGAGCAAAACAGAAATATTGGATGAATTGGGATGCGTCTTGGCCTTACAGGATGTGAGTTTCGATGTGTACCGGGGCGAGACATTCGTGGTTATGGGGCTCTCCGGCAGTGGCAAATCTACGCTGGTACGCTGCATAACACGTCTCATTGAGCCTAACGCTGGACAGATATTTGTCGATGAGGAGGAGGTTTGTGGTTTCAATGGACGCCAGTTGACCGAATTCCGAAGAAACAAAACGGCCATGGTGTTTCAGCACTTTGGGCTGATGCCCAACAGGACGATAATAGATAACGTAGCCTTTGGCTTAGAGATTCAAGGAATGGCTAAAGACCAACGCCTAGAGAAAGCCCGCGAGGTACTAGAGACAGTAGGCCTCAAGGGGTGGGAGGAGGGCTTTACGGCTGAACTTAGCGGGGGGATGCAGCAGAGAGTTGGTTTGGCCAGAGCACTTGCAGTGGATCCAGAGATTTTGCTTATGGATGAGCCTTTCAGTGCTCTGGACCCATTGATACGCAGAGAAATGCAGGAAGAACTCCTTGGCTTACAGAGTACTTTGAAGAAGACAATCGTCTTTATCACTCACGACTTGGATGAGGCCCTAAAGTTGGGTGACAGGATTGCTATCATGCGTGATGGTAAGGTAATCCAACTTGGTAATCCCCAAGAAATCATTGGAAACCCCGAGGACGCGTATGTAGAGGATTTCATTAGAAGCATATCACGTACCAGCGTTCTGGGTGCGAGCAGCATCATGGAAGACGCTGAGGTAGTGGCCTCGGTTTCCCAGGAAATACAGGATATCTTAAGTGAAATGTCCAGTAAGGGTGAAGACTATTCTTTTGTTCTCAACCCAGAAGGAAAGCTTGTTGGTATCCTGGATAAGGATGATATATCTGGGGTATCAAACGGAGTGGCATTATCTGTGGAAACAATGATGATATCCGATGCACCTTTATTGAGGAAAGCCTACCCAGAAACCCCAATCAATGAATTGGTCGGATTGTCAGCAATGAGCGAATGTCCTATTGCTGTAGTAGATGATGAGGATTTCCTATTGGGTGTGGTATCACGAGGAGACCTGCTCGCGAGTTTGGCTGAAAGCCAGCAGGCTCAGCAAGGTGATATAGTCACCTATCAACGTTAGCAGCCGGGGTTCAAATCAACACCGGAAGGACTTTCTTATCATATAGACAGCGTATGGGCATTAATATGAAGTGTCAGTAGGGGGAAATCATGGCATTAGCAGTTGATATCCGTAATATCATGGGAAAGGCAGAGAATGCACCTGGCCTAGGTGGCCGCTTGAAGATGGTCGCATATGGCTTGGTGCTGCTGGCTATTCTTGTGGACTTGTCTATGAAATATATGGAAGGCCCAGTGATGGACTTCTTCTTCCCGAGATTATATTTTTGGGCTTTTTGCTTTCTTACCTTATTCCTGATGGTAAGTAGTATCAGGGCAACGAGAGAGATGGTATGGAAAATTACGCTCTCCGTAGTATTTCTTGCTGTTTCTATAGTGGCCATGGTGGGCACCCCGGACAGTTTCCCATTCTATGCACCTGGCCAAGACCAACACGAGATAGAGGGGGAGCGCGTAAGGGCTGTCGATAAGATTGTCGTGAATGTGGGTGAAGCGGAATTTAAACCAGGCACCCTTGATAAGGGAATAGATAGTTCCGTTCTGTGGCTTAAGGTGAAATTCAAGTCGTTCTTCCGCTCTTTAGTCCGCAATGCACTGAAGGCAATGGTACCTATTAATCGTGCTCTCACCGATATGCCTATGTGGGTCTTCTTGGGTGTAGTATTTCTCATTGGGTGGAGGGTGAATGGTTATAGAACTGGGATATTCAGCGTGGCCGGACTGTTTCTCATAGGGGTTTTTGACCTGTGGGATGGCGCTATGGTCACACTGACTGTCGTCGGGACTGCCACATTCTTGTCAATAGCCATGGCTGTCCCGGTGGGTATAGCCATGGCTAAAAACGATAAACTGGAAAAATTTATAAAGCCTATGCTAGATATGGCACAGACTATGCCTAGCTTTGTGTACCTGATTCCGGCTATATTTTTCTTGGGGATAGGTATGGTGCCGGCTGTATTTGCAACTATCATCTACGCGGTTCCTCCTGGCATTCGCTTGACTAATCTGGGTATACGACTGGTTTCTGCTGAACTCAGGGAGGCAGCTCAATCCTTTGGTACTACTCCGTGGCAGATGTTAGTCAAAGTGGAGCTCCCTCTCGCCAGGCCTACGATCATGGCTGGAGTTAATCAGACGGTTATGATGGCGCTTGCGATGGTTGTCATTGCTGCCCTAGTTGGCGCGGGCGGTTTAGGAGCTGATGTTTATGCAGGCGTACAGCAATTAGAGTTTGGGAGAGGGCTAACGGGCGGCTTAGCCATCGTGGTATTAGCCGTGATAATAGACCGCATCTCCCAGGGTTTCGCCAAGGACCCTACGACTCAGAGAAACTCTTAATAATAAATAAGGCCCGCGGCACAGATTATGCCTTATCCCCCAGGGATTTGGCTGCAGGAAAGACTCATACTGCCTGTCGATGTGTGGCATTTGTGGTTCTGTGCCTCTTCATATCCAGGAGTTGTGGTTTCTCTGCTAGTGATGGTTAGGCTTGGTCTGGTGATGGTAACAAAGAAGTGAGACCAATTCTCCCCTGTCCGGTTAATGCCACATCGCGCTCCTACGGATTCAGTATATGGGATATGAATCTGGGGCCCAGTGGGGGCATGAGATTTGGTGAGTCGTCTAAGTCAGAACAATCTGTAACAGTACATATCGCGCAGTCATTCTTGATTAGATGAAGGAGCTTGCCATGACTTGGCAATCTGGCAGAATCCATCAAGGTATAAAGGCCCTATTTATTATTTGGCGTGCCACTAATTGATGGCAGCGATGTGAGTCCTGCTCCAGAGATGAACACCTAGAAAAGATACAGAGGCTCTTTTCTTTAGGCCGCGCTAAGCTACGTTGGGATGAACAGCCAGGGTGGTTCGTAGCTATTATCTGATATCCAATTTCCTACGTGGCTAAGTATGGTTGAGGAATAAATTAACAAGATGGTAAGGTGGCAATACAAGAGGCGGGCGCTGTTAAGCGTGCCCGCCTCTTGTCATACATCCAGAAGATAGAGAGTTAGGGATTAGTCTTCTAGTGCGAGTGCCTTATCCATATTGGCGATGATCTCGGCTTTGTTATCATCTGTGATCCATGTGGACCAGACGTCCTTGTTCGCCTTCAGGTACGCGACAGCTACCTCTACCCATTCCATGTCCTTCTCCATCTTATCGGCTTCCATTTGGGCCAGAGGCTTGGGTGGGACATAATAATTGGTAAGGAACTGGGCTGCCACCGGGTTGCGGTCTGCCCATGCAGCATTAACTACCGTGTGTGCGTCACCTATGGGGAATGCGCACCCGATTGTTGACTCGTACGGCTCTTCCGCCACTGCTAAGTCCATGGCAGCCTGACACTCCGCGGTATGCTTTGGCTCTTCCAGCATGATCATGTCACGGAGATTAATGACGTCTGTGGGCTGCCAGTAGTAAGAGACGAAAGCCTCTCCTGCTGCATACGGTCCAACGACACCGGCTTTCAGCGCGGCGGACCCACCAGGCTCTACCACGTTGAAGTCATCATACATGTCATAGGCAAACCATTTTGCACGGTTTATCTTCTGGCACTCCCAGCCTAGGATACAGTTCAGTACCATACCCTTGGAGGGGTCGTTAGGATCTGAGAACAGTTCCTTGTATTTGCGCAGGTCTTGTACCGACTTCAGATCAGGTGCTGTGGCCTCGATGCCGCGGTCCGCGTCACCCTCAACCATGTACCTCGGTACATAGAAGCCCTGTCCTGCAACTGCGATGGTCTGACCAGGTGAACCTGCCGGGAGCATTGTCTGAGGATGTGTTGTCCCAGCCAGATCCCGGAGTGCTCCGGATTCTGTATTCTCCAGGTACCACTCTGGGATGTTCATTCTCCATGTCTCCATGTTGGCATGAACATCACCTTCGACCAGCGTGAGCTTCTGGGTTCCGGTGGTCCCCTGTACTTCTTCAACCTCGTATCCGTAGCCGTTCTCGAGTACATAACCCGCTACAGCTAAGTGCACCCAGTTGCTGCCCCACTGGCCGTCATGAAGCATGATTGTCTCCGAAGTGTCCAGAGGCACTGGTGTTGCCGTGGGAACAGCTGTCGGAACAGATGTGGGAACAGGGGTCGGTGTTGGATCCGAGCCACACGCCGTCACTAGGGCCATGCTGATCACTAGTGCCATCATGCCTATCACACCAGGTCTGGTGAATTTTCGTAACATCAATAATCCCTCCTAATTCGTTTCCATAACTAAAACTAATTCCCAAAGAAACTCAGGAATCGCTGACTCACCCGGTTGCAAGCCGCGAGTATATCAGATATATAGCTTGGCAACCAGTCAGGCTATTTCCTATTTTCTAGTTCTTTCACCTCCTATTAATCCTATTGACCCCATCCATCCACCTACATCTCGGTGGGCTCAACAGCCAACGGACAATGCCACCACAGTGAGTATGGAAGGCTCGACGTACACGCGAGGAATCAGAGCTTATATCGTGGGGTTAGTTGACCGGCAAGCCTACTCCCTACTGGATAAAGAGAGAGCGTCCTATTCCTCAACCTTCGAAGTTAGTTGAGCCGCACCAGACTAAGTGTTTTAGTCTGTCATGTCAACCCCACGTTAGCTACATTGGGCCTATTGAAGTGTTCGTGAGACCCCTGGAGTGCTGCATATGATTACTTGAGTGGGTATCTGCACATATTTATCTACCGCCATGGTATCTGTATCTGTCCAACACTAGCTAACACAAGTTTGTCGGCCATTATACCAATCCCAGGTTACAGCAATAGCATGGCGTCACCAAAGCTGTACAAACGGTAGCCAAGGAGCATGGCCTGCCGATATGCTTCCATCACGTTGTCTCGTCCAGCAAAGGAGCAGACTAACATCATCAGGGTAGAGCGCGGCAGGTGGAAATTTGTTATGATGCCGTCCACGAGTCTGAAACGGTGGCCAGGCAGTATGAAGAGTTCTGCCCACCCTGATACAGTAGCTACAGCACCACTGCTGGCCCCGTGTCTTCCACCTTCATGCAGTAGTGCTGCTTGCTCCAGTACCCTCACGCTGGTTGTGCCTACGCTTATGATGCGTCGGCCCTCCGAGTGGGCAAGATTTATCTCGCGTGCCGCTTCTTCGCCTATCGCGAAGAACTCAGAATGGATCTTGTGCCTTAGGGGGTTCTCAGACTCTACTTTCCTAAACGTATCGAGTCCCACGTGAAGAGTTACATGGGCGAATCTTATTCCTTCACGACCTAGGCTATCCAGAAGTTCTCTCGTGAAGTGGAGACCAGCAGTTGGGGCAGCGGAGCTACCCATGTCCTTGGCGTACACTGTCTGGTAGCGTTCGTTGTCGGATAATTGCGTGTGAATGTAGGGAGGAAGTGGCATATTCCCAGCCCTCTGTATAACACTCTCGTCCGAAATGTATACGAGACGTGTTCCTCCACCATTATCCTCTAGGATCTCACCTGTGATACCATCCACCTCAAATTCAGCACCTGGTCTAAGGCGCTTGCCAGGCTTAACCAAGGCCTTCCATAATCCAGTTCCGACCCGGTCTAGTAGCAGTATTTCTATTACACCACCAGTCAAAAGCCTGTGCCCTTTTAGGCGACCCGGAATGACCCGGCTGTCGTTGAGCACGAGTAAGTCACCGGATTTGAGGAAATGTCCTAAATCGTAGAAGTATCGATGCTGAAGGGTGCCAGAAGAGCGGTCCACAACCAAAAGCCTGGAGTGGTCTCTGGGCTCTAGGGGTGTTTGGGCTATAAGATCCCTGCGCAACGGGTAGTCGAAATCGCTAGTACGCATGAGGTCAACACCAGGATTGGTGCATGGCGAATGTCATCGGTGTGAAGTGGTGACGAGGGCCTTGCGCTGTGCGGCCTCGAGGGTGTTCAGCAGAAGCATAGCTACAGTCATTGGACCCACGCCCCCAGGGACAGGAGTGATAGCGGCTGCCTTCTTCGACACCTCTTCGAAGTCCACGTCTCCTTCCAGGCGATAACCCCTCTTCCTGGTTAAGTCCTCCACCCGGTTGATGCCCACGTCTATCACCACGACTCCTTCTTTGACCATGTCCGCTGTGATGGCCCTGGCACGACCCATGGCAGCCACTAGGATATCCGCAGAGCGGGTGACCTCGGCGAGGTCCTTTGTTCCTGTGTGGCATACGGTAACGGTGGCGTTCGCCCCCTCCCGTTTCTGCATCATGAGAATGGCGATGGGCTTTCCCACGATCTCGCTGCGCCCACACACTACTACCTTCTTGCCATCAGGGCTGTTGCCTGTGCGCAAAAGGAGCTGTTGTATACCTACTGGAGTGCACGGCACGAATATCGGTTCCCCTTTTACCATGCGCCCCACGTTAACTGGGTGTAGTCCGTCTACGTCCTTGTCAGGATCAAGGGCAAGGATAACCGAGGACTCGTCTATCTGTGGGGGAAGGGGAAGCTGCACAAGTATACCGTGGAAACGATCGTCCTGGTTGACAGCTAGGACACGCTCTATAAGCTCGTCCTGTGTAATGTCCGAGGGTAGGTTGAAGGTCTCGGAGAATATGCCCGCCTCCTGGCAGGCGCGCTGCTTGTTGCGCACGTATATGGCTGAGGCAGGGTTGTCACCAACAAGGAACGCGGCGAGACCGGGGACGATGCCGTGCCGGGCCTGTAGCTCGACCACGCCCTGGGTCACCTCGTTGCGAACGTCCTGGGCAATCTTGGCGCCATCGATGATTTCAGCGCTCACATTGATCTCCTGGCAAATAGGATAGCGATGGAATCTTAGCATAGGCACTGAGCTGGGACAACGATGGTCTTGAATGTTTCGGCCAAATTACCAGTTGCACATAGCTGGAAACACATTCTGGCCTTTGGTGTAGAGATGACGTTGAGAACCGTAACCTCACCTCCCTACTGTGGACATGGCTTGGGGGCGGGAATATAATATAATTCACTCTACTTGCTAGACCAGGATGGACTCACAGTAAGGAGGTCCTGGTGTCACGATTGTCCGAAGTCCTAGAATCAGACCAATTCGCCGTCACCGCGGAGATTAACCCTCCCAAGGGTGTGGATATACAGGATACCCTCTCCAAGGCCAAGGCCCTGCGGGGTTTCGTGGACGCCGTGAACCTTACGGATCAGCAAAGCGCCGTTATGAGTATGAGCCCTCTGGCCCTGGCATCTCTTTTGATGCAGCTCGGACCGGAGGTTACGATCCAGGTCACCTGTAGAGACCGCAACCGTATCGCCATTCAGGGAGACCTGCTTGGGGCCAGCGCCCTGGGTATGGAAAACATCCTCTGTATGACTGGAGACCCAGTCGGGACCGGGGACCACCCCGATGCGAAGGCGGTATTCGACATGGACTCTATTGGACTGCTGAGAACCGCCAGCGCCCTCATGAAGGGAAAGGACATGGGAGACAACGACCTGAAGGGATCTCCCAGCTTCTATCTTGGGGCCGTGGTCAACCCCGCAGCCAGTGAACTGGCCGACGAGATCATTCGCATGGAGGACAAGGTGGAGGCAGGGGCACGGTTTTTCCAAACCCAGGCCATCTTCGACCCCACCGAGCTTGAGGAGTTCATGAGCATGGTGAAGCCCCTAGGGGTACCCGTCCTCGCGGGTTTAATAGTGCTGAAGTCGGGTGACATGGCCCGCAGTCTCAACCTAAGACTCCCGGGGGTGCATGTCCCGGATACCATAATCGAGGAATTGGATACCGCTGAAGATAAGGCGCAAAAGGGGATAGAGATTGCTGGGAGGACCATTCGCGATGTGAAAGGCTTCTGCAACGGCGTCCACATTATGGCCATTGGGTGGGAGAGACGCATTCCCCAGGTTTTGGAAGCGGCTGGGATACTGGCCCGTGAAGGGGCTTTGGGGACCTGATTTGCAGAGGCGTGAATGCTGACGGTGGGTGTGGATATCATCGAGCTATGGCGAATCAAGGCCGTGGTGGATCGCTGGGGACAGCGTTTCCTAGACCGCATATATACCCCGGATGAACAGGCCTACTGCAGGGGCCGCATACCACAGCTGGCAGCCCGGTTTGCCGCCAAGGAGGCAGTGATGAAGGCCCTGGGCACTGGAATTCGTGGGGTGGGGTGGCGGGACATCGAGGTTACACGAAAGAGGGGAGGAGCCCCACAGATAACCCTTCACAACCGTGGCAGCGCTCGTGCGGCCCGCATGGGCATGACTCAGATTGCCATAAGCATTTCTCACTCCCGGGAATACGCTGTAGTATCAGCGGTGATGAGCGTTGATGAAGATAGTCACCACTGAAGAAATGCGCCTGCTCGAAGAGCGGTGTGGCCTGGAAGGAATCTCCCAGGATACGCTGATGGAGAAGGCTGGGCTGGCAGTGGCCCAGAAGGCTCGGGAATTCCTGGGCGATGTCCGCGGTGTGCCTATCCTGACTCTGGTGGGACCGGGAAACAACGGTGGCGATGGGCTCGTGGCAACCCACCATCTCAGCAATTGGGGCGCAGATGCGACCGTCTACGTCGCCCTTCCCAGGAAGAACGCTGACCCAAACGGTCAATTGCTCCTGGACCCCGGGGCCGCAGTTTGCCGGGCTGAGGATGATATAGGGTTTTCATGGCTGACTGGCCAACTGGCCAAAGTTAGCCTGGTCATAGATGCTGTACTGGGTACTGGGAGAGCGCGGCCAATAGAGGGTACCCTGGCAGAAATCCTCTCAATGCTGGTTAATGCGAGGGCCAGCAGACCCAAGCTGAGCCTTATGGCCCTAGACCTTCCCACCGGGCTCAATGCTGATACGGGGGAATCGGACCCCCTTTGTCCAGCGGCGGACGTGACGGTAGCCCTCGGGTTCCCGAAAGTGGGCCTGTTTGGGTTCCCTGGGGCTTCCCAGGTGGGACGATTAGACGTAGTGGACATCGGCATACCTGTGTCGCTAGCGGAGGACGTGCCACAGGAGCTTATTACGTCGGATTGGGTCAAGAATACCCTTCCCAGGAGACCATTGGACTCCCACAAGGGGACTTTTGGTCGGGTGCTGGTGGTAGCGGGCTCAATGAACTACATCGGGGCCGCGTATCTCGCCTGCGAGGGAGCGGCTCGTGTAGGAGCTGGGCTGGTGACTCTGGCGATACCAAGGAGCCTACAACCCCTTCTCGCCACCAAGCTCACCGAGGTAACCTATCTGCTCCTGCCAGAGGAAGAAGACGCACTATCCCCAGAGGCATCAGATGTAATCCTGTCGGAACTGCCCGGCTACCAGGCCCTTCTGGCAGGCTGCGGGTTGGGCCAGGGATCAGACGTGGCCCAGCTACTCCAGCAGACCCTCAATACCGCTCGTTATCCAGGAGTGCCCATGGTACTAGATGCTGATGCCTTGAACATCATGTCAAGACAACCTGAATGGTGGCTGGGCCTAAAGGGGGAGGCCGTGGTTACTCCACATCCTGGTGAGATGTCCAGGCTCACTGGAAGAACGACCAAGGATATCAACTCCGCCCGTCTGAATACCACTAGGGAGCGTGCAATCCAGTGGAGCAAGTCAGTGGTGCTCAAGGGAGCGTATACGGTGGTAAGCTCTCCCCAGGGCCAGGTGCGCATGAGCCCTTTCGCCAATCCAGGCCTGGCATCTGCTGGAACGGGAGACGTCTTGGCCGGAGCCATTGCCGGACTGTTGGCCCAGGGTATGTCCACTTTCGACGCCGCTTCCTGCGGAGTGTACCTCCACGGAGCTGCTGGTGAACAGGCGAAGTATGAGATGGGTGACACTGGCATCGTGGCCAGCGACATTCTCCCTCGGCTTCCCCTCGCTATTAAGCAGGTGAAGGAGGGAAAAACCCATACCAATTAAGCGAAGTGTAAGCATCCATCATCCATTGAGGTTGGACACCGAACGATAGTATCCCTTAGAGAATTGTGAGAATACAGCGGTCGAGCCATGTCATTTGCCAGCGCCATCCGCATCCTCAACAGCCTCAAGCGTCGCAAAATCTAGGTGTTGGACTGGCCCCTGTTCCTGGCGAGCAATCTGCTCGGGTTAGATAGCATCGACCACGCGACCCTCACAGACCAAGACTCACGTTCAAGTCCTGTGCGACCGCGAAAAGTCTCTCCAAACCCTCCAGTTGATGCTAAGAGACACCTTAGGTATAATTGCTCAGAGTTAGAGTCATGCTGCTGGCCATAGATGTCGGTAATACCAATGTCACTATGGGGGTCTTCCGAAACGAGGAGCTTGTGGCTACTTGGCGTCTGGCCACGGACACGCACAAGCTGCCCGATGAGTACGCTCTTCTTATTCGAAGCCTACTTCCCCTCAAGGGGGTTGCTCCCGAGGACATACACAGTATCGCCATATGTAGCGTCGTGCCACCTCTAACCAATGTCTTCGCTGAGCTAGGAGACACATATTTTGGAGTTACTCCGCTAGTGGTAGGGACAGGGACGCGGACAGGTGTGCGAATCCTGTACGAGAATCCCAGAGACGTTGGAGCTGATCGTGTGGTGGATGCCGCCGCCGCCTTTACCCTCTATGGAGGCCCCGTAATCGTTGTGGACTTCGGCACGGCCACGGTTTTCGATGGCGTCTCCCGAGACGGAGACTACCTTGGGGGTGCCATTGCCTCAGGAATCAACCTCACAGCCGAAGCCCTGTTCGAACGCACTTCTCAGCTTCGCCGTGTTGAACTGATACCGCCCAAGACGGCCATTGGCCGTAACACCGCGGCCAGTATCCAGTCTGGCATCATCTTTGGGCACGTGGGCATGGTCGAATCTATGGTGCATCGCTTCAAGGAGGAGCTTGGAGAAGATACCAAAGTGGTGGCTACCGGCGGCATGGCGTCCATGATTCAAAAGGAGACCTCCATATTCAACGCAGTGAATCCTGAACTTACCCTAGTTGGCCTTCGCCTAATCTACGATATCAACACCGATGCCAAGAACGCCAGTGGTAGGGAGAATAATGATTAACCCTCTTTCGGGTAGCAAGGTTATCCTGGGAGTGACTGGTAGCATAGCTTGCTACAAAGCCGCCGACCTAGCCAGCAAGCTCACCCAGGAAGGGGCTCAGGTAGATGTGGTCCTCACCCAGGGTGCCAGCAACTTCATTACACCACTCACCTTTCGAAGCCTGACCCACCGACCCGTTATTACCGACCTGTTCGACGTGGATTCGGAGCAGGCGGTGGCACACGTGGCAATGGCCCATAGTGCTGACATCATTGTGGTGGCTCCAGCCACGGCCCACTTCATCGCCAAGCTGGCTCACGGCATGGCCGACGACGCCCTGACCACGACCATCCTGGCTTCCGCAGCATCGGTGGCCATCGCCCCGTCCATGGATGGCTACATGTTCGATAACCCAGCCACTCAGGAAAACCTGGACAAGCTGCAGGAGAGAGGTGTCACTATTATAGGACCAGCCGAGGGGCACCTGGCATCCGGCCTCAGGGGTGTGGGACGCCTAGTGGAGGTCCCACAGATTATGGACATCATACGTGCACTTCTGGGTAAGCAGGGAGACATGGCAGGAAGGTCGTTGGTGGTCAGTGCAGGAGGCACCCAGGAGCCAATAGACCCCGCAAGGGTGATAACCAACCGTTCCTCTGGTAAGATGGGCTACGCGTTGGCTGAGGCTGCACGTGACCGTGGCGCACGAGTTACCCTTGTTACCGCACCCACATCCATTCCGGACCCGGCAGGCGTTGATACGAAACATGTGACCACAGTGGCAGAGATGCGAGAGGCGGTCCTCAGCGCATGCATGGACGCGGACGCCCTTATCATGGCGGCAGCAGTCAGCGATTATCGTCCAGCACATGTGGCCTCACAAAAGGTGAAGAAAGATGAAGACGGCGAAGAGATGGTGCTCCATCTGGTGAAGAACGCAGACTTCTTCCTGGAGGTGCCCGAGGGGGTGCTTCGAGTGGGCTTTGCAGCAGAGACCGAAGACCTCTTGGCCAACGCCCGAAAGAAGATAACGGCCAAGGGACTTGCCTTCATCGCCGCCAACGACATCACCGCGCCAGATAGCGGCTTCAACGTGGACACCAACAGAGTCACCATCCTGGACAGGGACGGAAGCATGGATGAGCTTCCACTACTCAGCAAGTACGATGTGGGCCACAGGATACTGGACAGAGTGGTAAAGCTACTGTCCAGGCCCACTAATTCTTGACAGCATTGTAGTCCAGCTTTAATCTTGGATTGGGGCCCGTAGCTCAGTGGTAGAGCGGTCGGCTCATAACCGATTGGTCGTAGGTTCGATACCTGCCGGGCCCACCATTTCGTAGCTAGATAGCTATGAATGTATTTCTTCTTCCCCTCAGTTAATGGAGGGGCTTTCTTGTTTAAAGCAGTTGGCTACTCAGAAATACTATATGGCTTTCATTTGGCTCTAGAGGTGTCTGGACTTAGACCTACTACGATTCGGCATTACATCAGTGATACCAAGAAATTCTTGGAATATTATTCTGAAGCCCCCCCACTGGAGATTACTACTACCCACATCAGAAAGTATCTAGATAATATCCTCCTAATCGCGAGTATAAGCACCCCTTGCCAATACGAATCTGGATATTGGAGGAGCAGATAATTCATTAATAAGCGTTGAGGCGAGGATAGCCGTGACGGCTATGTCGCTTATAGGATCTAGCTGAGAGATTTCAGTTATCAACATAGTAAGCCCTATAGTTACTCCTGCCTTCGGCATAAGTGCAAACCCAAGGTACTTTCTGATTGGTACGGTAGTATCGGCTAATACCGCACCTAACCAACTGCCAATAACCTTACCAGCATCCCTACCTAATACTATTAACATTGTAAGAATGCCAGCAGATCTTAGCATATCTAAATTCATATGGGCTCCGGCTAAGCTAAAGAACAAGGCAAACATTGGTTCTTGTATAGGTTTGATAATTCCTATGTAATCTGCATCGTCTGTCTGCAGGTTAACAATAGTGAAGCCAAATACTAAGTTAACCAATATAGGGAATAATCCAATTGTTAATGCGACCTGAGAGCTTGCCAGAATAATACCCATAACCAAGAAGAACCTATGGTGCTTTCGCGAACTTATCTGACCCACAAACGACATGAAATATGCCAAAACAACGCCCAAAAGTACTGATCCTAATATGGAAAATAGTTGTTCCAGAACTACTCCAATTGCGTCCGTAGAAACGGATTCTTCTATTATAATAATTGCTACCCATGTGGCAATTAAAAAACCTATAATCGCATATAAATTGTCTAGTGCTATAACCCCTAGTAGTGCTGTGGGGAGTGATCCGACCACCTTTAGTTCATCTACTATAGCCATCGAGACCGCAGGCGCTGTAGCCATACAAATAGAACCTATAACGATACCCATTACTAACCAACTGCGAAAATCAAGAGATAATTCGGGCATTAAGATTGGCGCAATATAGGTGATCAGTAATAGAGCAAGCATGAATGCCATGCCAGCCTCAGCGATTGATATATATAATATCGCCTTCTTTAAACCGATAAGGTTCTGCAATGAAGCATTCCCCGCAATCATATACGCAATTACACATAGAATAGGGTTGGTAAACGCATGGGAGAGTACATCTACCGTATCGTAATCCAGAACACCCATCATCCATGGACCGATCAGTATGCCCATCAACAAATAGCCTGTAACGGCGGGCATTCTTATAAACCTTATCGTCCTACCAGCGAGTAGACCTAAGGTAACTATTATTGCCACTGAATATATCATCTGGGAAGTCACCTAATCTGAATCTCCAATTCCTCTGTGAGTTTTCGTTACATTCACAATAGTTTACTTGCCATGAATCATCTCCCCAAATTACGATCTCCGTCTATAAATAGGGCCAATACTCCTGATAACACACTAGTGGCCCTGTGCCGCACCAGTTCGATTACAGCACTACAGCACTGTAGTTGTTATCTACGCCCCAGCCAGGTATCTCCCTCAAAGGATTCCTACACTCGCCATCGGGAGGCATCGGTTGGAGTGGTGACTCGGTTGACCTCCCAGTTAAGGGCATCCAGCCCCATGTGAGAGACACCCAACACTCAAGAGAGTTACCGAGCCCGAGTAGTTTTGCCAGACCCAGTTGAACCCACGCCAACGATACTCGTACCCCGACCCATGAATTCCACGTTGTCATTCGTAGTGAGAGAAATGCCGCCCTGATTGTACAACCTTGCGCTGCACCTAGAAGTCATCGGGATACCTAGCCGAGATGACTAGGTTCAGCTACAATTAGGATGCCTGTATGGTCCCATAGAGTTACCGCTATTATCTCTAACATTCAGCAACGAATGGGATAGGGGGAGGAAAAACATGGCAACACATGAGTACAGCAATGGCGTTATTCCGGTCACCGTCTGGTACGACTACATTTGACCCTGGTGCTACATCGGCCTGGCCAGGTTGGACCAGCTAGAAGAGGAATTTCCTCTGGAGATCAACTACAAGACCTTTTATCTCAGGCCTGACACACCTCCGGAGGGTATTGTGCGACCACATAGAGAAGGCTCAGAGCCGGGGACTCGTCTTACCGGGCATATAGGCGAGGTCGCGGACGAGATCGGCCTCACCATGCGGCGTGCTCCCATCACACCTAACTCTCGTCTCTCATTTGAGGCCTCTGAGTTCGCCAAAGACAAGGGGCTATTCGTGCCTTTTCACAAGGCATGTTACCAAGCTCTCTGGGAGGAAGGTGCCAACCTAGGAGAGCTCTCCGTGCTTCAGCAATTGGCGGAGCAGGTAGGCCTCGATGGGCAGGAGATGAAGGAGCAGTTGAAAATAGGCCACTACACTGCTCAAACCCAGACCCAATACGAGGAAGCCCTCTCCATGGGAGTTAATGGCATACCTTCCTTCATCATTGGGCGTTACTTCTTCTCCGGAGCTCAGCCCTACGAGCTTTTCAAGCAGGTGGCAGAGACAGTCCAGAAAGAAAAAACCACAGACGAGGACTAATACGGCAAGATGGTACGTTCTGAACGGCGGCAGCTATGATAGAAGAACACATCCGAGCCTCAACCATATGCATCATACACAACGATGGCAGGATCTTGGCGGCTCCTGGATACGTACCTGGCAAAGGACTCTTCTATCGTCCCCTGGGAGGTGCGATAAATTTTGGCGAGCACAGTCGGGACGCATTGGCGAGGGAGTTGCTGGAAGAGATCCAGGCAGAGATTATTAATCTCAGATGCTTGGGTGTCATAGAGAACTTCTACACCCGCTATGAGGTTCCCCAACACGAGCTAGTGGTTGTCTACGAGGCGAAGTTAGTGGATAGGTCGCTATACCAGCGAACCTCCATTCAGGGCCAGGAGGAGGGAGAGGTGTTTGAGATAGAGTGGGTTTCCTTATCGGAGTTCACATCCGGGAGAGCAACCTTGTTTCCAGAGGGCCTGCTGGATATGTTGATGTAGGTGTTACATCGGCGAATGCCTAGTGCCTTCAGAATATTGCTGGGCTATCTTCCTCTACGCCTTAGCACTCCGGCTCTTCCTCAGAATGACAATGTGGAAACAGATCGGCAGACCCTTGCATTGTTGCCAGGGGGAAGGTATTCTTGTCGGCAAGCTAAGAAAGGAGGTGATCTATATTTTGTTACCTGATAAACGGACTTCTAGTGAGGTGTCTGTAGCGTAAACGGCACTGGACAAGAAAGGCGCTCTGGTATCCGTTTGCGGAATGCCAGCAGGCACCGGACCCCGAAGCTCCCGGTTCAGTCCACCGGGACGGTCAATGACCGAAGCGCTTCGGGGTTCCTTTTTTGTGCTGTCCAGCTGCTAATAATAAATAATACAAAAGAGGAGTCTGAACCTAAGCCCCATACCCCTTCTATGGGGCCCTTAGAGGTCGCTTGCCTCTTAGAGAATGACGGAGATGACCTGTCCCCAAAGTTCGCCCAGACATCACTACCAGGCCCCACCAATTAGGGTTGTGTCAATCACCTCATGGTATGTGCCACTCCTCCAGATTGCTTCATCTCCCACAGCATCGGTATCCTCGCAGTGACAGATCATGTATGGTGGTATTCTAGTGGGGATGCAGAAAGTCATGGATAGCGTGATTGAATTCGTCTGGGTTTTCCAGGTTTGATAGGTGGCCAGACCCTGATACCTCTACAACCGTGGCGCCATTTATGATAGAGGCCATCATGTGGGACTCAGCTGGAGGCGTGATGGCATCCTGATCACCCACTACGATCAGGGTTGGCACATCGATCTTTGACAGGAGGTCGGAAGAGTCTTCCCGTAGCGCCATCCCTCGAAGGTCCCCAGCGATGCCTTCCACTGGGCACTGGGTAATCATAGTCCTGACTTTGTCTACCACGTCCTGTCTGTTAGCGACTGTGTCCGGTGCCAGTAACCGCGGAATAAGCCGCTCGGCTATGGGGCCAGCTCCCTCCCGTTCTGCCAGTTGGGCCATATCCTCGCGCCCTTTCTTGGCGTCATCGGAGTCTGGTTGGGGTCTCGTATCTAGGAGCATGAGTGAATGCACTCGTTCTGGGTACTTGCGATAGAAGGAGAAGACCGCGTAGCCGCCCATGGAGAATCCGCCCAATACGACGCTCTGAAGGCTTAGGGCGTCCATGAGACCCTTTAGGTCATCGGCCAAGAGGTCCATAGTATATGGTCCGGGGGTGACTTGGGACTCCCCGTGGCCTCGAAGGTCTGCGGTTATGATGCGAAACTCACCGGTTAGGGCTTGGACTTGAGGCTCCCACATCCGCTTGTCCAGTGGAAACCCGTGCACCAACAGCAGGGGTGGGCCGTCGCCGCTCCCTCGATCGTCATAGGCGATATCTACGTTGTTAACGCGCACTGAGGGCATTCTCTCCTCCTAAATATCTGTCTTGCTAGTATCTCCTAACCACCGCGGGCTTAGTACGCACGATGGAGGAGAGCTTGTATTGTAGACGATACATGTAAAGTATGGAAGTACAAATCACAGGATTGGCAGATTAACTCCGTACGCGCGTAGGCCTTTGCCATGGGCACACATACCCAATGCCGTGTGAAGCGTGAGTATGAGAGTGGCAAACAATGTTGACAGCCTTGTCATATCTGAAGTAGAGTGACCCCAGTTATACTAGGCGGTGGTAGCGTCCGAACGCTGTCTGCATCGGGGGTTCTTGCCTCCATTGAAGAGGCCGAAGGGGCGTGGTTCGTATCGTAGCCTTTTATAGGTCAGTCAACAGTATAGATAAATCATCGGGGGGAATTCCATGGACTTCACAGTACAGTACACCAAAGAGCAGGAGTCATTCCGTGGGGAAGTACGGGGTTGGCTTGAGGAGAACACCAAGTACCCTTCTGATATGGGTGAGATTCCCTTGGAGGAAGGGAACATGAGCTGGGAGATGTTCCAGTGGGCCCGGGACTTCCAACGGAAACTGGGAGCTAAGGGATGGCTGTTCCCAATGTATCCTAAGGAGTACGGCGGAGGAGGCATGACCCCTGAGCAGGACATCGTTATCAAGGAAGAGTTAGGCAACGTAGATTACCCAGTGGCCTACTATGGCATCGGCAACCTGGCCATGTCCGCCATCCTAGTCCACGGCACAGAGGAGCAGAAACAGCGATTTGTAAAACCCATCGCCATGGGTGAAATGGCCTGCTGGCAGGCATTCACCGAGCCGGAGGGGGGCTCTGATCTGGCTTCCCTAAAGACCCGGGCTGTGAAGGACGGTGATGATTTCGTCATCACAGGCCAGAAGATGTGGATTGGAGATCAGTTTGAGCCAGATATGCTCTGGTGCCCGGCTGTGACGGACGCCGACGCTCCCAGGCATCAGAACTTGGGGGCCTTCCTCTTTCCAGCAAATCTACCAGGGGTTACCATCCATGACCTAAACCTGATTATCGATCGAAGGAAGCGTCTCATATCCTTCGATGGTGTCAGGGTACCTCGGGAATACCTGATTGGAGAGGAGACCCAGGGATGGCGTGTAATCTCCACTAGCCTAGAGTTGGAGCACGGCGGAGGGGGAGCCATCCGAGAGAGAGATAAGCTGCTGGAAGAAGTCATACAGTACTGCAAGGACACTGTCCGCGGCGGTAAGCCCCTCAGCAAAGACCCATTTGTACAACAGGCGCTTGCGGAAAACTACATCGAATCCAACATCCAGCGATTACTGGGTCTGCGTAACTACTGGATGTTCAACAGTGGTCGTCAGGCGACATTCCACGGCTCCCAAAGCTCTTTCCTTGGGAAGCACTTCAACGTACGCAAGGCTGAGCGTCTTCTGAACATACTTGGACCCTATGCTTCCACATCCGACGAGAAGTGGGGCCCACTGAAGGGGCGCGTAGAGCTCAATCAGCGTGATGCCCTGGTTGGCCTCCATCCCGGAGGGACCTACGATGTACAGAAGCTAATCATCGCTCGACGCCTGGGAATCAGCAGGACCCAAGAAAGGGCTGCTCCTACCCACGCTTCAACCCGTTCAGGGTAACTCAGTGAGAGAGACACTCTGCTGGAGGAAGTCATCCAATACTGCAAGGACACCGTCCGCGGTGGTAAACCCCTGAGCGAAGACGCATTTGTCCAGCAAGGCCTGGCGGAGAACTACATCGAATCCGGGATACAGCGTCTGATAGGCCTGGGGAACTACCATATGTTCAACTCAGGACAGACGGCGACCTACCACGGATTCCAGAACTCATTCCTGATCAAACACTACAATGTGACCAAGGCAAAGCGGGTTCTGGAAGCCTTGGGGCCCTTTGCCACAGCCTGCGATAAGAAGTGGGAAGCCTTGAAAGGCAGGGTAGAGGTGAACCAGCGCTCTTCCTTGGTTGGGCTTCATCCAGGTGGCACCTACGATGTGCAGAAACCCATAATTGCACGACGATTGGATATAAGCAGGATCCGGGAAAGGGCTGCTCCTACTCACGGGCCTACGGGTTCTGGCTCCTCTGGGCGGTAGCCCTCTTCAGATAGGACTCGTCCCTAGGAGATACAGTGGATTCAGAGATGCATTGATTGTGTAAAGGGTAAAGGGAGGATAGCTAGATGGATTTCACCATACAGTACACCAAAGAGCAAGAGGACTTCCGCGCGGAGGTGCGGGGCTGGCTGGATCAGAATGCCCAATACCCCTCCGAGTGGGGCGATATTCCCCCTGAAACTGACCACTGGAAACCGGAGATGCGACAGTGGGCCTTGGACTTTAGCCGAAAGCTGGGGGAAAAGGGCTGGCTGTTCCCTCTGTGGGACAAGGAGTATGGAGGAGGGGGTCTCACAGGAGACCACGACATTGTCCTCAAAGAGGAGTTGGGTAACTACGACATTCCCGAGTCCGGCCGAGGCGAGTTGCAAGCCGGCTCCATAATGGTGCACGGCAGCGATGAGCAGAAGAAGCGGTTCCTTAAACCAATATTGACGGGTGAAGTCGTCTGCTGGCAACTTTTTACCGAGCCTGAAGTGGGCTCGGACCTGGCTTCACTCAGGACCCGTGCGGAGAAGGATGGGGATGACTTCATTATCACTGGGCAGAAAATTTTCGTTGGTGACTCCTTCGATGCCGACTGGCTCTGGTGCCTGGCAGTGACAGACCCAGATGCCCCACGGCATCAGAACATAGGGGCCTTCTTCATGCCAGCCAATCTCCCAGGGATAAGTATTGCCAACCTCAATCTGGTGGTACAGAGGGGAAAGCGTTTGGTGTCCATGGATGGCGTGCGGGTATCCCGAGAATACCTGATTGGAGAAGAGACCCAGGGATGGCGCGTAGCACAAACCACATTGGAACTGGAACATGGTGCAGCGGGTTTCCTAGCCGAACGGGATTCTACGGTAAGAGACGTCATAGAGTACACCAAGGAAACCGTACGCAATGGCAAACCCTTGAGTAAGGACCCCTTTGTGCAACAGGCCATGGTGGAGAACTTCATTGAGACCAACATTCACCGGCTACTGGGGCTGCGTAACTACTGGATGTTCAACAGTGGACGGACGGTGACCTTCCATGGCTCCCAGGTATCCCTCCTCAGGAAGGACTTCAATCTGAAGGCGGCGGACAGGATACTGCACGCCCTGGGGCCACAGGCCTTGATAAACGACGAGAAGTGGGGAGCACTGAAGAAGAGGGTAGAGCATCATCAGAGGGAGACCCTAGTTGGAGCCCATCCTGGCGGAACCCTTGAGGTTCAGAAGCTCATCATTGCACGACGGCTGGGTATAAGCAGGACCCAGGAACGGGCTGCTCCTACTCAGGCTCCAACGCAAGGACGTTAGCCGGCAGCCGCCTCTCCATCTGGAGAGAGGTGGGGATTCCTGGGGCCATAGCCAGATTACTTTTGATATGTCAACGCGAGGAGGACGTCTATGGACTTCACGATACAGTACACCAAGGAGCAAGAGGATTTCCGCCAAGAGGTACGAGGCTGGATGGAAGAGAACGCCCAGTACCCTCCGGAGTTGGGGGAAATCCCACTGGAAGACGGAGATGTGAGCAGGGAGATGTGGGAATGGTCAGTGGAATTCCAGCGGAAGCTAGGGGCCAAGGGTTGGCTCTTTCCTCTGGATTCCAAGGAATATGGAGGTGGAGGCCTCACACCAGATCATGATCTCATCATCCAAGAGGAATTAGGTAGGGTGGAGTATCCAGATGTAGCGGCTGGAGGGCAACAGCCAGTTGCTGCGCTGTTTCTCTACGGCACAGAGGAGCAAAAGGCGAAGCTCCTTCCCAGCTTCTTGAAAGGTGAGGCAGGTTCCTGGCAGCTCTGGACCGAGCCAACAGGGGGCGCAGACCTAGCCAACATCAAAACACGGGCAGTCAAAGATGGTGATGACTTCGTCATCACTGGTGAGAAGGTGTTCGTAGGATCCGTATTCGAGCCAACCTACTTCTGGTGTCTTACTATAACGGACCCAGACGGCCCTAGGCATCAAAACATGGGTGCCTTCCTCATTCCCGCCAATTCACCTGGAGTCACTGTCAACACCTTGAACTTAATAACCAGAGAGTCTAAGCGCCATATCATGCTGGACGGCGTAAGAGTATCTCGGGAATATCTCATTGGTGGTGAGACCGAGGGATGGCGAGTGGTATCCAGTGGACGGGAAATGGAAGGAGCTGGTCTTGGCTCTGTGGGACAGAAAGATGGATTGAGAAGGCACTACGACACGGTGAGGGACGTCATAGAATACAGCAAAGGGACCCACCGCAGTGGGCAGCCCTTGAGCAAAGACCCCTCGGTACAGCAGACTCTGGTGGAAAGCTATATAGACACCCATGTGCAGCAGTTAATACAGGTACGCAATTACTGGATGGGCAACAGCCGCCAGCCCATGTCGTGGCATGCTTCTCAATATAGCGCTCTGTCAAGAATGGTCTCAATGGGTGCCGCTGATAACATACTAAGCGCTCTCGGGCCATATGCATTGACTACTGACAATGAGTGGGCCCCATTGGAGGGCCGCGTAGAGCTCAAGCAAAGGCAAGGGGTGAGGGCTGAGCACGGAGCTGGGACTCTAGAAACCGACAAGATTAAGATGGCGCGCCGTCTGGATATTAGCAGAACAAAGGATCGTGCCGCTCCAATCCGTGCTTAGGCATGGACGTGGTATAACTGGGATCCTACCCTCAAATAAAAACTATGCTTCAAGTCTAGCTAACATTAATTGGAGGAAAGAATGGACCTGTCATTAACATCAACACAGGAAATACTGAGAGACTCGGCCCGGGATTTCCTTACCCAAGAGTGCCCTAGGAGCTTTGTAAGAGATGTGGATGAGACAGAGACGGGCTTTTCCCCTGAACTGTGGCAAAAGATGTCGGAGTTGGGCTGGGTGGGCATGGTGCTCCCAGAGCAATATGGTGGTGGGGGTAGCAGCTTCATGGACCTGGCGGTTCTGAGCGAGGAGATGGGCTCGGCATGCTTGAGCACTCCACTGCACTCCTCCGCGGTCCTAGGAGGCCTCTCCATCCTGGACGCTGGGAGCGATCAGCTAAAGCAGGAGGTCCTCCCTTCGGTAGCCAGCGGCCAACGCATACTCTCCTTTGCCCAAACTGAGCCAGATTATGGCTGGGGCCCAGAGTCTGTAAACCTAGCCGCCACCAAAAAGAATGGCAGTTTTGTACTCAATGGCACAAAACTGTTTATCCCAGATGCCCAGGTGGCCGACCAGATTGTGCTGGTAGCCCGAACCAGCACTGGGGCCTCTCCGGACCAAGGAATCACCCTATTCCTGGTTAACAAGAACACCCCAGGCGTATCCACTCGCATAATAAAGGGTTGGACAGGAGATAAGCTCAACGAAATCACATTCGAAAATGCGGAGGTTCCCGCATCCTCGGTAATAGGACAGGTGGACGGTGGGTGGCCCACAGTGGAGCGAGTCCTGGACCGTGCGGGAATAATCCAGTGTGCCTACATAGTGGGCGGGTTACAGAGAATCCTGGACATCACTGTGGAGTATAGCAAGAACAGGATAGCCTTTGGGGTACCCATAGGCACCTTCCAGCGGGTACAGGACTGGATTATTGTAATTGTAAATGACCTGGAGGCCAGCCGTTGGACCACCAACGAGGCACTATGGAAACTGGACGATGGACGCCCAGATGCTAACCTGTCCATAGCCATGGCCCAGGTGGTGGCTAGCGAGGGATACCCCCGTAGCGCAGAAGCAGCTCACCATGTGCATGCAGGTATAGGTATAGACAAAGAGTATGGGTTGTACCTATACACCAAGAAGGCCCGCTCCTTGCTGAGCTATCTTGGAGACCCAGTATATCATCGCCAGCGTGTGGCAAAGTTTCTGGATATGTAAGCCTGCCCAGAACTGCCTACCCAAGGCATATGTAGTCTCAGTGGCTAGCATGAACTTTAGAGGTGTCATCCAAGTTAGTCGGATGACACCTCTAAAGTTCATGCTGGGAACTCTGTAATCTAACTAATTCTCAGTCCGAAATAGGTATGGCATTTCTATGGAAACACCATACGCGATTACCCACATGTCATTCTGAGGAAGTCTCCACGAGTCAGTGCGCCTAGGAATTTAGGACCTATTCCTTCAACAAGTATGGCAGAGCTATTTTCACACCTAGTGGAGTAGTGGAGTCTGCGCCAAACAATACGAGATATACTGAGATCACCTCAGGCGAATCAACTGGTGACAAGAAGTATAACTCTACCATTGCGATCAGACACTGTATGGAGAATGACAACAGACCTGGCCTAAATGGGAGGTTTGGTGGGCTTCGTGGTAAGGGGCAATCCGCTCATCTTGGTGCCGCCCCTCTATATGGTACAATGAGCCTGGCATGCTTACCAAGCGCATTATCCCCTGCCTGGACGTGGACAACGGCCGAGTAATCAAAGGGATCAAGTTCTTGAGCCATAGGGATGCGGGCGACCCAGTGGAACTCGCCCGTTTCTATGACTCCGAGGGGGCAGATGAGGTAGTCTTCTACGACATCACCGCCTCGGCCCAGGGCAGAGGTATCATGCTGGATGTGGTATCCCGGACAGCGGAAGAGCTCTTCATTCCCCTAACCGTAGGCGGGGGATTGCGCAGCGTTGAGGACATGACCGCCATGCTCAATGCTGGGGCGGACAAGGTCTCAATCAACACGGCGGCGGTCCAGAACCCAGAGCTTATTCGACAGGGTGCAGAGGCCTTCGGTAACCAGTGCATCGTACTAGGGATGGACGTCAAACGCGTCGATGATGGCAGCCCTGCTCCCCAGTGGCAGGTGTACACCCACACAGGCAGCAACGGTGGCCGTCCGAGGGATCTGGACGCTGTGGAGTGGGCAATACGTGCCGCTGAACTGGGGGCTGGGGAAATCGTAGTGAACAGCATTGATGCCGATGGCACCAAGGAAGGCTATGACTTGGAACTGATACGAACTATCTCCGAGACTGTCAACGTGCCTGTAGTAGCCAGTGGAGGCGCCGGGACACTGAATCACTTATACCAAGTGGTAGCGGAGGGCAAGGCCGATGCGGTGCTGGCCGCGAGTATCTTTCACTTCGGCACTTTTCGCATAGCACAGGCCAAGGAATACCTGGCCCAAGAGGGCATTCCAGTACGCCTCACGTGAGATTATTCCATGCCTCTAAAAGCCATCATATTCGACGTTTACAACACCCTCTTCCGCAACGATACCTCATCCTGGATGGACACCTTTAGAGAACTGTGTCGTATCCAGGATCTTCCCATATCTCCGGATGACCTTTGGGCGCGCTGGAAGTCCATTGAGGTACGCTTTCGTCAGACCAGAACCAACTTGGAGCATCCCGAGGAGTCGCCTCCATTCAAGACATACCAGGAGGCCTGGAGGGAGGCCTTCGTGGATGCCTTCGATAGCTTGGGAATCAGGGGTGACCCAGACCACGCGGCACAGCTATCGGTGGATGGCCTAGCCACCCGTGAGCCATACGAGGACACCTTTCCATTCCTGGAGTATGTTAGACATCGCTGGAAGCGATCCGTGCTGACCAACGCCGATAGTGGCTCCATCCTACCACTGCTACAACGTTATGAACTGTCCTTCGATGCTGTGGTCACTTCTGAGATAGCGCGGGCATACAAGCCAGACCCCCGAATCTTCATCCGTATTGTGAAGGAGACGGGAGTGCTACCAGAAGAGGCCCTGTATGTGGGTGACACACTCTTTGACGACATCCATGGGGCCAAGTTGGCAGGACTGCCAACGGCATGGATTAATCGCAATGGAGCCGATACGGACCCACAGCTCCTTCCACCTGACTACCAGGTCACTGGATTGGACAAGCTGGTGGAGATTCTGGAATATTTGAAAGAGGTCAACCCCCAATGATCAAGCTAGATGGAAGAGGTCTTGTACCCGCAATTGTCCAGGATGCCAACTCAGGACAGGTGCTCATGCTCGGGTACATGAACCCAGGCTCCATAAAGCGCACTCTAGAAGAAGGCCAAGTATGGTTCTATAGCCGCAGTCGTGAGGAGTTGTGGCACAAGGGGGAAGTCTCCGGCAGTTACCTGAACTTCAAGGAGGCCCATGTAGACTGCGACGGCGACACGCTGCTCCTGAGAGTGGAGCCTACTGGCCCCGTATGTCACACTGGCAATCAGAGTTGCTTCTTTCAGTCTATGGATGTGGAACACGGGTATGAGGGTGAGGATAAAGGCTCTGGAATACTGGAGGAACTATTCTCGGTCATACAGGAGAGGAAGCTGGATAGACCCGAGGGCAGCTATACAGTGCAACTCCTAGACAGCGGCGTTGAGCGCATTGCTCAAAAAGTCATAGAAGAAGCTGGGGAGGCGGCGCTGGCCGGGGCGACAAAGAACCGAGAGAACCTGCCCAAGGAAGCGGCCGACCTTCTGTATCACATACTAGTGCTGCTCACGGCCTCAGACCTCAGCCCAGAGGACGTGTGGCGTGAGCTTAGGAAGAGACGGGGGTAGGAGAGAAGGTAATAAACTAATGTGAAATAATCCTGGAGGAGTTTCTGCAACCCCTTCGGAGTGGCTAGAAACTATAGGCCACTTACCGCGTCGCTTTGTTTATACCGTGCCGATAGCACCCCTGAAAAAGAGCATCTTTAAGAATATAGCCCTCTTATACTTGACGCTAGGAGATATCTGTCCGAACCAAATCGGCCAGAGCCAGCTCTTCTCTACGCGGGCTCCTACTAAACTGTCATACCCCTAGCTGGTGCTACGGACCTCCCCTTCCTCCAGGGCCACATGTTCAGAGATATCATCTGCCTTTATGTCCCCCTGGTCCACGGCGATGGCATGTTTCATTGCGTGAATAGCCACTTCTATTTGCTCGTCATCTGGCCGGCGGGTGGTAAGGGCCTGGAGGGCCAAACTTGGATAGACAATAACCTTTACCAGGGGATGTTGTGAGTGAGCGCCACTGAATCGGATGATCTCATAGCTGATGGCGGCGATGAGCGGCACCAGTACAATCCTGGAGGCTATGCTAATTGGTAGCGAGGGCCGACCCACGAAAGTGAAGACGGCGATTGCCACTACCATTACCACCAGCAGAAAGGCTGTGCCGCATCGGTTATGGGCGGTGGAGAAGCCACGGATGTGTTCCATTTCCAAAGGTAGGTCATGCTCATGGGCATGGACAGTCATATGCTCAGCACCGTGGTAGGCGAAGACACGCCTGATGTCAGAAAGACGTCCAATGAGGAAGATGTACGCCACGAACATGCTCAGTCGTAGTATTCCCTCCAACAGGTTGCTGGCTTCGTCGGAGGAGATGGAGCTGTCCAGAAATCGGATGGCCAGAAGGGGGGCTATGAAGAAGAGGCCAACACCAATGCTTAGGGAGACAACCAGCATCAAGGCCATGCTCCAACTAGACAGTTCCTGGCCCTCTTCCTCCAGGGCTATGTTCGCAGAGCGGCTCAGGGCCTGAATGCCGATAACCAGTGTCTCTATGAGGACTATGACCCCACGCACTAGTGGGATATTCCTCAGACGGCCCGTGTACAGGGTGCTTAATCGAGTTGATTCGGTTGCTATATTCCCGTTGGGCCGTCGGACTGCCAGGGAGTAATGGTCCCGCCCGCGAATCATCACTCCCTCAATCACCGCCTGCCCACCGTAGCTAATCCGCTTCTCCACTGGGGCCTGGCCTTTCTCTATACAACCCTGCCCTGAGGGAAGGCATAGAAAAGGGGTGGCCTTGACCCACCCCTTGTTTTCATCACAGCACCTAGGCGCGTCTATTTGAGGTTGAAGCGCCTCTTCATGCGCTCCACACGTCCTTCGGTGTCAATTATGCGCTGCTCCCCAGTGAAAAATGGATGGCAGTTGCCGCATATCTCCACCCTGAGAGACGGCTTGGTGGATCCCACGGCAAAGGTGTTGCCACAGGAGCCACATGTCACCATTGCATCCGGGTAGTAGGTTGGGTGTATATCAGCTTTCACAGTCTCTCCTATGCCTCGAATGCATGGGGATAAACGCTGGCTCGTTTCTTGTACTTGGTGGCATCCTCGAATTTTACCAGGCCATCGGTAAGTGCGAAGAGGGTGTGATCCCGCCCCACCCCAACGTTGGTGCCAGACTGTATCTTTGTGCCTCGCTGTCTAACTATGATGGTACCAGCCCGCACCAACTGGCCATCATACCGCTTGACACCCAGCCGCTGAGAGTTACTGTCCCTTCCGTTGCGGCTGCTTCCTCCGCCTTTTTTATGAGCCATCTTGCGTTGCTCCGCTGGGGCTGGCCGCTCGCCGCCTGCGCACTGGCGCCGACTCCCCATCTATAATCTCTATAACTTTAAGCTGAGTATACTGTTGACGGTGACCTATCTTGCGCTGGTACCGAATCTTGCTCTTGTATTTGAAGACCGTTATCTTGGGAGATTTCCCATGGGCAACCACCTCCGCCTTTACCATTGCACCCTCCACCAAGGGCTGGCCCACTTTTACGTTCCCTTCCTTGGAAATCAGCAGAACCTGATCCAATTCCATGACATCTTCTGGAGCGTAAGGCAACTTCTCCACCTGCAGAATCTCTCCTGGGTGAACCGTGTACTGTTTGCCGCCAGTCTCTATTATTGCGTATTCCATATCAACTTTCCAGATTGTAGGGCACACGAGGCGTTCATGTCAAATTTGCGGGTCATTTGTGGCTAGTTAGGGAGAGCCTGGCCCAGGGTTTGATGGTGCCACGACTGCCTAGACCAATAACCGAAAGCGCTAGCCCAGGGCTCCTTGCCTTGACCCCTCAGAAAAGAGATACCTATAATGGTAGCGCCAAAACGTCGGGAGTTCCTTTATGACAACCAATACCATACTACGAAATCTTGAAGAGATACAAGCCAGGGCCTTGAATGAGTTGAAGGCTTCCTCGTCGTCGGAGGCGGTGGAGCAGTGGCGCGTGGCATACATGGGAAGGAAAGGCGAGCTGACCATGGTGCTCCGAGGTCTGGGCCCACTGGCTCCCGAGAACCGCCGTACCGTGGGGGCCGCAGCCAACAAGGTGAAGGCACTTCTCGAGGAGAGCCTGGCGGCGGCGGAAGAGGCGATAAAGGGAACTGAGATTCAGGCCTTAGCAGAACGAGGGCGGATTGACGTCACTCTACCTGGCAGACCCGTTCCACTGGGAAGACTCCACCCATCCACCCAGATACTGCGGGAGATATGTGCCGCCTTCGTATCGATGGGCTTCCAGGTCGTAGAGGGGCCGGAGGTGGAATGGGACCACTACAACTTCGAGATGCTGAACATCCCGAAAGACCACCCTGCCAGAGACATGTGGGATACGCTCTGGATTGACCACGTGGATAAGCAGGGCGAGCAGCCAATGCTCCTTCGCACCCACACCTCTCCGATGCAGATTCGTATCATGGAGAACGCGCGTCCACCCGTACGCGTGCTAGTACCCGGCAAATGCTACCGTTACGAGGCCACCGACGCCACCCACGAATCCCAGTTCTACCAGGTCGAAGGACTTGCGGTGGACGAGGGCATCACCTTCGCCGACCTCAAGGGCACCCTTTACGAATTCGCCCGGCTACTATTCGGGGCTGACCGCAAGGTGCGCTTCCGCGTAGACTACTTCCCCTTCGTGGAGCCGGGGGCAGAGATGGCCATTGACTGCTTTGTATGCAGGGGCGCAGGCAGAGGCTGCCGCGTGTGCAAAGGCACAGGTTGGATTGAGGTCATGGGTGCGGGCATGGTGAACCCCAAGGTGTTGGAGGGAGTGGGATATGACTCCTCAATATACACCGGCTTCGCCTTCGGCATGGGACCAGAACGCATAGCCATGCTCAAGTACGGCATAGAAGATGTGCGCCTATTCTACAGCAACGACCTACGGTTCCTGCGGCAGTTTTAGGAGAGGATAGTAATCATGCTCTTGAAATTCGATGTGTACAGAATGGCCGCTTGTGGAGCGCGAGGGAGATAGACCATGCTATCTTTCCCTAGACCAGCACACTGGACCAACTCTATGGCAACGTCAAGGATGCGACCCACCCACATTACGACGAAGAGCTCGATAATGGAGAAAAACTGGAAATCCTCATACTAGCGCATGCCGATGAAAATAGTGACCGGGAGGCTGAAGTCGGATAGCGGAGTGTATCCGAACACCGTGGCAAGATCATCCTGGGCACCAGCGAAGCATGACACACCAATCCACATTATTAATGCAATGAAATGCAAATACAGAACACTCGCTGGAGAGTTGTTTCAATGAGCACAACATACCTGGAAGCAGCGGCAGTAGAATCCACTGGGGAATGGGAATCAGGCACATCTTCGACTAAGGAGGCTGAGTTCGTTCTTGCAACTTGCACTTCAGCAATAGTGTATCGTGTATGGACGTCTCAAAAGCCATGAAAATCCCCCTGTCCTGGCTTAGAGATTACGTGGACATAGACCTTCCTCCACAGGAGTTGGCCCACCAGTTGACCATGTCTGGCAACGAGGTGGGCGGAGTGGACGTCATCGGCGGAACGTGGGACAACGTCTATGTGGGTCACGTAGTCATCGTGGAGCCTCACCCTAACGCCGACCGCCTGCAGCTGGCCACTGTCAGCCTTGGCAATGAGGAGCTAACCGTGGTCTGCGGCGCTCCCAATGTCGCCCAAGGACAACGGGTACCCTTTGCCAAGCCCGGCGCCAGTCTCATAAATGCCCGCACTGGTGAGACAGAGATTCTTAAGGCCGCCAAGATTCGGGGCGTGGAATCGGTGGGTATGGTCTGCTCCGAGCGTGAGTTGGGCCTGGGCGACGACCACACTGGCATAGTCGTGCTGCCTGGAGATGCCCCCATTGGAAAACCCCTGGCTGAGTACATGGGCGATGTTATCTTAGACCTAGAGATTACCCCCAACAGGCCCGATTGCCTATCGGTGCTAGGTGTCGCCAGGGAGATCGCCGCCCTCACCGGAAAGACCATTAAAGAACCTGAACTCTCCTATCTCGAAGAGGGTGACCCCATCGAGGCCCTAGTGCGCGTGGAGATAGCCGACCCAGCACTATGCCCTCGATACACTGCGAGCCTAATCCAGGGCGTCAGTGTAGGGCCCTCGCCAGATTGGATGCAGGACAGGCTGCTGAAGGCGGGGCAGCGGCCCATCAACAACGTGGTGGACGTGACCAATTACGTGATGCTGGAGTACGGCCAACCCCTCCACGCCTTCGACTATTACACCCTGAGGGACGGCAAAGTCATCGTCCGACCTGCCCGTGACCAGGAACCCTTCGTAACCCTGGACGAAGTCCAGCGTCAACTCAGGCCTCCCATGCTGGTCATTGCTGACGCGGAGCGCCCGGTAGCCCTGGCAGGTGTCATGGGTGGACTCAACACGGAGATGACCGATGACACCACCACAGTGCTCCTGGAATCGGCCAACTTCGACGCTATCAACACCCGTCGCACCTCACAGGCCTTGAGGCTACGAAGCGAGGCTTCCTCACGCTTTGACAAAGGGCTCCAACCAGAACTGGCGGCCATCGCCCTGAGACGAGCCACCCAGTTAATCCTTCAGCTTGGAGATGGAAAGGCGTGCAAGGGAATCATGGATGCATACCCGAATCCCAGGGAAAGGCCCGCAATCCTCTTCACCATGTCCAGGCTCAAGAAGGTGCTGGGAATCGAGGTTCCCCTAGACCGAGTAGACGAGATCTTGGATTCCCTGGGATTCCCCACGAGGATCCAGGATGAGTCCACCCTAAGTGTCACAGTACCATATTGGCGCAGCGACATCGCCCAGGAAGACGACCTAGTGGAGGAGATAGCCCGCATCATCGGCTACGACAATTTGCCAACCTCCATCCTTTCTACACCCATACCACCACACCAACGCCAGCCGGACAGGGAGCTGCGGGAACAGGTGAAGGACATCCTGGTAGCTTGCGGAATGCAAGAGGTCATCTCCTACTCCCTTACCAGTATGGCTGCACTGGAGAAGACTCAGGCACCGGGCGACATGGTCCAACCACTGAAGCTAGCCAACCCCATGAGCGAGGAGCAGGAGTACCTGCGCACCACCCTGCGCAGCAGCATCCTATTGACCCTAGCGGCCAACCAGCACCACATACGGGAGGGCATCAAGCTGTTCGAAGTGGGACGGGCCTACATGCCCCGTACTTCGGAACTACCCCTGGAGAAGGAGATGCTGTTAGGGGTAGTGATGGGGCCACGCTGGTCAGAAAACTGGTTTGCGAGCGAAGCAAGCTTGGACTTTTTCGACGCCAAGGGTATTCTGGATACCTTTCTAAACCAGCTTCACCTTCAATACAGCTTCGAGCCTCAGGATGACCCTCTGTTCCTTCCTGGAAGGTGTGCGGAGATATCCATTGAAGGATTACCCATAGGGGTGATAGGAGAGGTGCATACCCAGACCCTGGAACGATTTCAGATCAATACACCTAACGTTTTCCTATTTGAGCTGGACCTGGCGGCCCTGCTACAAGTCCTGCCATTAAACCCTTCCCAGTATCGGCCCCTGGCCCGCTATCCCGGTGCCTACCGTGACCTTGCCATCGTCTTGAACCAGGACGTGCCAGCTGGTAGGGTACAAGGGATAATAGAGAGAAATCCCATGGTTACCCAGTCTACCCTCTTCGATGTCTACGAGGGGACCGGAATTCCCACTGGAAAACGCTCCTTGGCCTATCGTATTCTATTTCAATCGCCGGATCGTACCCTTGTCGGCGAAGAGGTGAACCAGGCCTTAGAGGAGATACTCGCCACACTGGAGAAGGAAGTCGGCGCATCCCTGAGGAGCTACCAGTGAATCGCGACGCTTCAAATTTCGACGCCATGCTGATAGAATATGGGTTGCCGTAGGCCTAGATATAGACCTCTACCATTGTCCTAGATGGCAACGTAGCTCAGCGGCAGAGCGGGCGCTTCATAAGCGCTAGGTCGCAGGTTCGAATCCCGCCGTTGCCACATTCAGTTCTGGAGAGTAACGGGCGGTTAGCTCAGTTGGTTAGAGCGCTTGCTTCACACGCAAGAGGTCACTGGTTCAAATCCAGTATCGCCCACCATTTTTTAGGCACGAAAAGCCCCCTCAATGGAATCGAAGGGGCTTTTTCATAGGAGCCAGTATCGAATCAACTCTTCGATCTGAGAGTCTGGACACCCAAAGCAAGGGCTACCAGCATCATGCCTATAAATCCGAAAAACCCAACGAAGTCTACTGCATCTACATTACCAAGAAGGAAACATGCACCGGCGACAACTGCAAGCCCACCAATGATCATGTGGAAATTTTTCTCCAGAATAATACCTATGCCAAGTAGGACCATCAATAACCCACCTGCCAAATTGAATGAGGTTTCCAATGCACCGCTGTGAAGCATGAGACGTGCACCCTCTGTGGCGTCACTAGCTTCTGTCACAGCCCACTCAATCGAGAGTCCTATCGCCATCATTACGACCAGTGTCATGGCCATGATTGCGCTAATATTGGCGTAGGAAGACCCTGCACCGTCTCCAGCTGCCATCTTTCGGGATATGTTTAGAAATCCAATAAACAAGGCACACATTCCGCCGAATCCCATCAGCATGCCCAATTTAGCCAAGGTCGGATCGGCCATAAGCTTTGCTGCACTTTCAGGCGTCGCAGAATCGTCACCGGGATAAATAGCCATCCATCCGACAAGTGCCACAATTATTCCAAGAATAAGAAGCAAACCAGTCTGCATTTTTGATCCCATCAAATACCTCCTTATGCCCACTCAGTGGTTCTATGTCTCATAATCACAAGAAATGTTTAACAATGTCAATACAGTTACTACCCACCTAACACCAGCCTTATAAGCCTTAATAGCATCCTCAGATAAAATCTAACGCCTAGAAGTCTCAGTTACGACGGGGCAACGCAGAAGCGGTTGTTGGGGGGTTAGCCCCATTTTTAGCCCTACGCCAGTCAACAGTTGTTTACACCAGTGGACAGTTCAGGTGTAGATGACTTCAGGGATAAACGGTGGTCTACACGTGGAAACAGGTGACCTCATTTTCCCCAAGCAAGTTGTCGTGGGTTCGACCCCCATCACCCGCTCCACTCTTTTAGGCACAAAGTAAGCCCTCTCGTTGAGTTGAGAGGGCTATATTATTGTCAAAGTCGCAGTATGTTCCACAAAAGTGGTAATGTTAAGAGTCCATGAGAATAATATCGTGGAACCTTAATTCCCGATCAAACAGTACGATTCTCTCTAGCCAGTGAGATTACCTATTGAGGGGTAGCTTTGACCTGATTACCCTCTAGGAGGTTTCTGCCAAGTCGGAGGAGTTCATTAAGCGGTTCCTTGCTGATAAAGGTGGATACTTTCTGGTTTCATCCTTTGACCTATCAGGTGACCACAGCGTTCTCCAGGGCCGAAGAAAATTTGGCGAGATCATTGCGAGTAGATTTCGCTTCTCCGCCAGTGACCCTAATCAGGTGGACGTACCCTTCCCAGAAAGAGTCCTCTCCGTACGTCTAGTAGATACCTATCCGGAACTGGAGATACATACAACACATGTTCCTCCAGGATCTACGAGCGGTGTGATCAAGGTTGAACACTTTGAAGGTTTTTATAGATTCTTAAACAACACTTCCAAGAGACCTAGACTACTAACAGGTGATTTCAATTCTCCTCAAGCAGAGCATACTAATCTAGGTGTGATTACTTGGGGCCAACGAATATCGCCTAACGGACAGCTTAGGTATTATATCGATCCGCGATGGAGAGATTCATGTTCAGCAGAACGTTGGGATGCGGCCGAAAGAAATATTATCGAGCATGGAAGTGGCCTGCTCCTATATGACACCTTCAGCGCTTCATTAAAAGATAATAGAGAAGGCTATAGTTGGGTCATGAAGCGCAACGGGAGGCAAACTAAACGGAGATACGACCACATTTTTGCCTCCATATCGATTAAGACTCTGGACTGTTATTATGATCAAGAACCCAGAGAAGCGGCACTCAGCGATCATTCACCAATTATCGCTGAGTTAGATTTCTAGGGGTTCCAACAATTAGCCATACTTTTAGCCTTATACCCCTAACGGGTTATAATGGGGGGCAGAAGGTCAGGAGTCCTATGGGAAATTAGGTGCTGAGGAGGAGTCTCAAAATTGATTATAGATCCAAATAACTTCGAAGGATTCAACAGAGTACTTACTGGACTTGTTGTTCCTAGACCAATTGCTCTAGTGTCCTCGGTGTGTAGGGAAGGCATAGTTAATTTGGCACCTTTTTCCTTTTTCAACGCCGTGTCGTATCAGCCAGCAATGTTGGTCGTCAGCATCGCTCGCAGTGCTGGATGGAAAGATAAAGACACTTTGTCTAATATTGAGGCTACAGGGGAATTCGTCGTTAATGTGGTTGTGGAAGACATAGCTGAAGCAATGAATAGTACAGCTGCTGAATTCCCCTCTGACATAAATGAATTTGAAGTGGCGAATCTTACCCCTGTTGCTGCAGAATATGTAACTCCTCCACTAGTTTACGAATCTCCTGCCAATTTTGAGTGTAGATTAAAGCAGGTTGTGGATATAGGGGATGGTGACCATCAATATGGTCTTGTTATAGGATCCATAATAGCTGTGCATATTCGGGATGAGTTAATTCAAGGGCATCGCATAAATCACGAACTTCTCAAACCTGTGGGTCGGCTTGCTGGCAACTTTTATTGCAAGACTGATGATACTTATCAACTTGTTAGACCAACGTATGACGCACTCTGATTTGTTGAATTAGCTTTGCAGCATCACTGGGGCATCGGAATACGTGACAGACCTATGAAAACAAAAAGCCGTGTTGCTCAGCGGCGAATGTCAACCCACCGTTCTCCTCTAGGCGTTCGACATCCCCTCCTTTTGTCATCCATTCTCATGTACTGCTACTTGTAGCCTTGCAGAGGTGACGGTGGGAAGTAACCCCGACGTCAACATATTGAAAAGGCAT
>VEXC01000004.1 GCA_009391225.1 SAR202 cluster bacterium AC-647-N09_OGT_505m | reverse complement strand
CCAAGTGGCTGGTTCCCACGCTGAGAGGGGAGATTACTGTCCACCAGATACAAAGCGAGCCCTCTACTGGCACTGACTTGGCAAATCAGGCGACCACGGCCATAAGAGACGGCGACGACTACGTGGTGAATGGGGAGAAAGGATTTATAGCCAGCCCCCTCTCGGCAGACTACATCTTCACCTTGGTCACCACGGACCCCCAAGGCCCCAAATACGAGAACCTGAGCATGATAATCCTGAACGCCCGTGACCCGGGAGTCACCCTCAATTTCCGAAAGATGATAACGGGCAGGTCCCAGAGAAGCTTTGTCATCAAAGACGTGCGTCTTCCGTTGGAGGATGTTATCGGCGGAGAGGGAAAAGGATGGGATGTGGCGCAGACCTTGTTGGACGTAGAGCGCGGAGGCATGGGAGTCACACTTGCACAGCGGCAGGCGATTGAGGAAAGTGAGAGAAAATATTGGGGCAAGGCCAAGCTATAGAGGATAGCTGGGCTCCTCAGATGCTTTCACATATGTCAAGCCTTTCAGTTCCCTATATGATATGAGCCACTGTTTTCCACATTGAAGTGCTGGTACCAGGAGCATAACTATTCTCATCCTGTTACTCTAGGCATGCTTCCATATTTATTTGCCATTGTTGCGCCACAAAACTATACTTATAGAATCAAAATGAGGCATTCCTGGAGGATTCAGACCATAGCCAAGTCCGACCTTCGAAAAGGCCGGAGATAGCGCTGGCCTCCGAGTGCAAAAAATAGATAGCTCTGGCTCTACCAACGTAGCCGAGAGCAGAAGGGACGCGCTACTTGGCAACGGAAACAGATACAGACAGCGTTGTGGTTGACGCCAAGGGACTGGAGCAGTTCATTGTCACAGTCTTCACCGCTCTGGGGCTGACGGAGTCCAACGCTCGCGACGCGGCGGAGGTCCTAGTCAAATCAGACATATACGGCATAGAATCCCATGGTGCTCCACGCCTGGCCAACTACGTCACCAGACTCAAGAACGGGGCTGTCGAGGCCAACCCGGAGGTCGTAATAGTCCATGAACTGCCGTCAACAGCTATGGTGGATGGTGCCAACGGACTGGGCATGATTGCGGGGCGCCGGGCCATGGAGGTGGCAATTCGCAAGGCTCAGACCACGGGAGCTGGCTTCGTCTCAGTGCGAAACAGCTCCCACTACGGAATTGCTGGCTTCTACGCCAGGATGGCCCTAGAGCACGATATGATTGGCTTCAGTATGACCAACGTTGGTTCTGGAGGAAACACACCCCCAACTGGGGGAACCACCGGCTTCTTCGGAACCAATCCTATCGCGGTAGCCGCCCCAACCAAGACTCCCCCGGATTTTGTGATGGACTTCGCTACCAGCGCTGTAGCTTTTGGCAAGCTTCAGATTGCCATGCGGCGCAATCACGATGTCCCCGAGGGCTTGCTCATGGATGGTAATGGTAATCCCTCCACCAAGCCCGACGTGAGAGCCGAAGGCGGCTACATCCTTCCACTAGGCGGCCTCAGGGCCACCAGTGGACACAAGGGCTACGGTCTCATGCTTCTAGTGGACATTCTCACAGGCGTCCTCTCAGGCGCGGCCGTAGGAGCAACCGCATCAAAGCTGAGTACAGAAGGGACCCGAGGTGAGCAGGCACGCCCAGCCGGTGCTGCGGCCAACACGGGCCACTTCTTCGGAGCCTTGCGGATAGACGGCTTCCGCCCTGTCGACGAGTTCAAAGAGGAAATGGACGAGATGTTCCGTGTTATCCGGAACTCTGACAAGCTACCCGGCTGGGAGCGAATCTATGTCCACGGCGAGGACCAGTGGGACGCCGAACGGGACCGTCTAGCCAACGGCATCCCCCTGGACCTACCCACCTACCAGTCCTTGGAGAATATCTCCGCTGACTTGGGCGTCCCACTGAATATCAAGAGATAGTTCTAGTACAAAAGAATACCTGAGAGCAGCGGCTCCCGGAATAGTTAAACCAAGGGGAGTCGCTCCTGACCACCGACATCATGCGTCAGCTCCAATCGCCTGCCAAGTCGGAGAGTAAGGAGGGAAATATGAAACTTGTACTATTTGGTGAAGACTATCGCCTAGGTATTCTCCAGGGGGACGCGGTGGTTGATGCTGCATCTGTGGGATACGAGATTCCACACAACACACCCCAACAGATGATGAGCAAACTCATCGCGGACTTTGACCAGTACCGAAGCCGACTGGAGCATATGGCGGCCAGTGGACATGGGACCCCTAGAGACCAAGTGCGCCTGCGCGCGCCTCTCCCTCGGCCAGCCCGTCTCGTCTGCATGGCTGGAAACTACATGGAGAACGGCAACCTGGCCCAGGCAAACCCGCTCAACGCGTTCAACAAATCATCCAGCAGCATCATCGGCGACGGCGACGTGGTATCGATTCCCGCCTCAGACCCCCGAATATTCGAGCACGAGGCTGAACTGGCCATCATCATCGGCAAGAAGGCCGAGAGGATACCAAAGGAGAACGCCTACGACTACGTCTTCGGATACTCCAATTTTGTAGATGTCTCTCACCGAGGCCGTGCCGATGATCGGCTACGACACAATTTTTTCGACGGCAAGTCCTGGGAAACCTTTGGACCCTTGGGCCCCGCCTTGGTCACAGCCGACGAGGTAGCTGATCCTCAGAACCTGCCGGTCAAGCTGTGGGTCCAAGGAGACCTTCGCCAGGACTACAACACCAGCGACATGGGCCACACAATCAAGGAAACCTTGGCGTGGATCACATGGATCACCACACTCCAACCCGGTGACGTGGTGGCCTGTGGGACCAATCACAGGGGCCTTGGGCCATTGCAGGACGGCGATAAAATGGAAGTTGAAATAGCGAACTTCGGCAGGCTGACCAACCAGGTCAGCGACCCGCAAAAGCGTTCTTGGCCACGAGAGACCCGGTCCCAGCGGGAAGCCAGAGAGGCCAGAGCTTAGCCACGATCCAGGTTAATCCACTAGTCCATAAACTTAGAGATAAGGAGACGCAATGAAACTGGTATTGTTTGGCGAGGATTTCAAACTGGGATTCCTGCAAGGCAACAACGTGATAGATGTCTCCCAGGCGACGGAAGGAATCCGCTACTTTTCCCCCCAGGAAATGATGAGCCTTCTAATAGAGGATTTTGACAAATACCGCGACCAGATAGAGGAGCTTGCCGCCAAAGGGAAGACGACCCCTGCAAGCCAATTGAGACTGCGCTCGCCCCTACCAGAGCCGGGCCGCTTGGTCTGCATGGCCGGCAATTACATGGAGAGCGGTACCCGTTCTGAGCCTGGCCCCATCGCCGCTTTCAACAAGTCATCCAGCAGCGTCATTGGCAACGGCGACACTGTCATACTGCCGGACGCCCCAGCCAGTGTCTTCGAGCATGAGGCGGAACTGGGAATTGTAATCGGCAAGAGGGCCAGCGCGATAAAGGCAGAGCAGGTTTACGACCATATCTTTGGATACGTCAACTTCATCGACGTTTCTTGCCGCGGAATCGGTAGGCCTGGGGCCGACCACTTCTTCATCGGAAAATCGTGGCACACCTTCGGTCCCATTGGCCCGGCCCTGGTCACAGCCGACGAGGTCACCAACCCCCAGGACCTGCGAATCCTCCTAAGTGTACAGGGAGAACTGCGGCAGAACTACAACACCGGCGACATGGCCCATAAGATTCCAGAGATGCTGGAGTGGGTCACCTCGATTACTACACTGGAGCCGGGCGATGTAGTCGCCTGTGGAACCAACCACCGTGGATTGGGCCCGCTTCAGGACGGCGATACCGTGGAGATGGAAATCGGCACATTTGGCAAGCTGACTGTCCACGTCACTGACGCGCAAAAGCGTTCCTGGCCGCGAGAGACCCATGCTCAACGAGAGGATAGGGAGGCAGCCGCAGCCCGGTGACGCCAGATTTTCAGGAACATTAGACCACTTTGCCTTGTGTCCCTGTCCACGCGGTTTGAAGCGTATGTCATTCTGAACGTCAGCAAGAAATCTGTGGTAGGAGAACTCCAATCAATTAGGTGCTTCACTTCGTTCAGCATGATAGGCTTTGGCGTGCATTATTCAACGAATTAGATGGACATCTAACCGGATGCCCTTGCAACTACTCGTTGCTATGATGCATAATCGAGCTGTCATCGAGGCAAACGCCGCCCTTATTCTGGCGCTCTGTCCAAAACCCCATAGCACTTAGATGGAGGTGAACACCTTGGCACACGTATTGATCCGACATAAAGTGGGAAGCTATCCCAAATGGAGGCCACTATTTAACGATGGAGACGCCGCACGTAAGGAAGCCGGCGCCATCGGGGAGCCACAGGTGTTTCGTAGTGGGGATGACCCATGGGAAGTACTCGTGCTAATCGAATGGGATGAATTAGAGAGTGCTCGCCAATTCATTGGCTTCCCAGAACTATCAAATCAGTTCCGAGCGGCTTTGGAACAGGCTGGCGTCACAGACGAGCCAACAGTCTTCTACCTATCTCAGGTCTAGAGTGGGTTGCAAGGCCTTAGTGTAGCATGAGGTCCACTTCCAACCTGTGTGCAGAACTTGTTCATGCTCAGCAAAAGGGACTAGATTCTTTGACCCCCGAAGTATTCGCTCCACAGACTTGCCTGTTTGCACAGCTAGGCCAAATAGGCTACGTTGAGGCTTGGGATACACAGAGGGCTATTGCCAGAAGGAGGGAGCATGGCTCTACTCCTGATTCTCTTCTGCTCTTGGAACATCCTCACACCTATACGCTGGGACGTCGGGGCAAGGTTTCAGATGTACTTGTCGGAGACCTAACGCTCCGACAAATGGACGTGCAGGTCTGTCAAGTGGATCGTGGTGGGGAAGTCACATATCATGGACCCGGACAGTTAGTAGTATACCCAATAGTTGATGTGAGACCCATAGGAGGAGCCGTCACATATGTCCGTACATTAGAGCAAATCCTCATCAACACTCTCAAAGATTTTGGTCTGACTGGCCATAGGGAAGAAAACCTCACTGGGGTCTGGGTAGCACAGGAGAAAATCGCCGCCATAGGGGTGAAGATTAGCAGGGGTATCACCACACATGGCCTTGCCCTAAACGTAAGCCCGAACCTATCCTACTTCCAGCACATCGTGCCGTGCGGCCTCAAAGGTATCACAGTCACCTCTATGGAGAGGTTACTGGGGTATCCTGTATCCTTGAGGAAAGTGGCCCTGCGCTTAGTTCATCACTTTGGACTGCTCTTCGACAGGCGGATGGAGGAAGCAGGGCAAGCTCCTTCGACAGGCTCAGAGCAGATTCTGCACGCACACTTGGCTGGAATTGCACAGGCCTGAGCATTTCTCGCCAGGGTGAAGGACACATTGCATTGTGCAATCTGGACTAATGGCTTTTTTTAGCTTGTTAATCGTGGTGATTGTGGTCGCCATCGTGGCGATGGCTGAGGGTAGGCTCAAGCAGCAACTCCTCGCGATGCCCCCACCTTTTCAGAAAGCGCCGGAAGTTGCTCTGGCTCATGTTTTCTCTCTCCTCTTCGGCAAGACTAGTCCATACCCGGTGTTCGTGACGTTCTAGGGGGAGAGACCCCAGGGCCATCGCGCGATATCCCATGTCCAGAAAGCAAAAACTGTACTCCAAATCCAGGTTTCGATAGAACCTGAAGCTCTCTCGCATGAAATCCACTTCTATAATAAGAGCCCTACGAAATGCAAAACAGTAGGCTTGAATCGCGTCCGCCTGCCCTTCCTCTATCTCCTCGAAGTGGCGCAGGTCACCGCTACGAAGTCCCCAGGGCCCAGCGATTCCTACCGTTTCGTCTGCTAGGGCCTGGGCCAGTGGGGTCAGGAAATCTGCCTTGGCCTCTATCGAAGTATCCATGAGGACCAAGTAGGTGCCAAGGCTCTGCTTGAGCAATATATTCTTGGCCGCAGCCTCGCCTAACACGTGGTCCGTGTGAATCACCCTTACCCTGGAGTCCTGACGAGCCTGGTCCTCCAGCCAGGAGGAGGTCTCATCCGTAGAGCCATTGTCCACAACTACAATCTCCAGGGCGTGCTGCTCACCAAGCGGGAGAACGCTCTGAATGCACCTTCGCACGTCTGAAAGATAGTTGCAGGCCACTATTCCCACTGAGAACTTCAACTCGTCTGGAGAATCCAGCAGGGATGGAACCTCCTTGGAAGAAGAGACCTCGTTCCACCGCTCCTGACGCTTCTCCAACTCTGACTTGGGCCTGACGCGGGTGCCTGAAATGGCGTCTTCCAAAATGAACCCTTCCTCACCGAGTTGTTGTCTTACGCTATCAGCCGTGGAGTAATCCAGTTGTGCCCTCAGAACGGCTCTCCTCTTTTCGGAGTTGAACACATTTTCCGAGATGTACCACTGCTGGACTGCGTTCTCTAGGTCAAGCCCCAACACACAATCGAACTCCAGCAGTAGCCCCAGCTTGGATTTCATCGACATGCTTGAGCGCGTCATAGCCCAGGTCAACGCCAAGGCGCCCGGCATATCCAGGTCGTCATTCACCCGCTTCCAGAAGATCCTCCTCCACTCCTCAGTTTCAATGCCACTGGCGTTGGGTGATGCCAACGTAGTCCACTCCCACACACGGTTCCTGAGACGTTGAAGTCCTCGCTGGGCTGCCTTCAGTGCGGTGAAGGTGAAATTGAGGCGAGTAGCATACCGGACAGTGAGACAGAGGTATCGAAGGGCCATGGGGTCGAAACCCTTGGCTTCCAAGTCTTCCAGAGTGTAATCGTTGGCCATGGACTTGGACATCTTCACACCATCTGCCAGGAGGTGCTGGCCGTGGACCCACATCTGCACAAAGGGCTTTCCGAATGCGCCCTCGCTCTGAGCCAGCTCACCTTCGTGGTGTGGGAAAATGTTGTCAACGCCCCCAGTGTGAATGTCCAACTGTTCCCCAAGGTACTTAGTTGACATGGCAGAGCACTCTATGTGCCACCCAGGGAATCCGTCTCCCCAGGGGCTGGGCCATTTTAGAACCCTGCCTGGCTCCGCCGCCTTCCACAGCGTGAAGTCCCGCGGGTCTCGCTTAAGGGGATCCACCTCTGCGCGAACGCCCTCCAACAGGTTTCCCTGAATGTTCCCTGAGAGCTTGCCATAGTCTGAGAATTTGGATACCGCAAAATAGACGTTGCCCTGCACTTCGTAGGCATATCCCTTCTCCTGTAGCCGCTCCGTGACCTGAATCATTTCCTCGATGTGGTCTGTCGCCTTTGGGAAGTGCGACGCTGGAAGAATACCCAGTTTCGCCTCGTCTCGGCGGAAGGCATCGGTGTAAAACTGGGCTATTTCCTGAGTAGTTTTGCCCTCTGCCATGGCAGAGGCAATGACCTTGTCTTCACCCTGCTCAAGCATTTCCTGGCGCATGTGACCCACATCAGTTATGTTCTTGATGTGGATTACCTTCAGTCCTTGAAAATCCAAGGCTCTACGAATCCAATCGGCCATGAGGTAGGAGCGAAGGTTACCGATATGAGCATAGCGATAGACCGTAGGGCCACAACTGTACATACGTACCAGTCCTGGCTCCAAGGGTTGAAACTCTTCCACTTTTCTGGAGAGGCTATTGTATAATCTCATAGACCTACTCCGCCCCCTGGTCGTTCACGTGTAGATGCAATTCTAGTCCATTGGGTGCGATGCTTCAATCCTAGTCTGGTAAAATGGATTATTCAGCTAGTATCCTGGGTCAGTAATTCGCATTAGAATGTGATGCCTCGATTGTCATCCTGAACCCTTCGGCCCTGCTTAGGGTAAGCTCTATGAACCATATGGGGAGCCCCAAATATCCTTCATCCGCATGGGCGGGCACAGAACGACAGTTACAGCGGTGTTCTGACTCATAACACCAGAAAGAGGAGTCAATGGATTTTCTCCCAAGAGTCAGTTTAACTCGTTGCGGTGACCTGGAACTGGAGTGGGGAAAGCGCACATATATTATGGGAATCGTCAACGTAACCCCAGACTCCTTCTCCGGAGATGGTCTGGGATACGATGCAGAGATCGCCCTGGAGCAGGCCCTCCGATTTCAGCAACAGGGAGCCCATATCATAGACGTTGGTGGCGAGTCCACTCGCCCCGGCTCAACACCTGTGCATGTTGACGAGGAGAAACGGCGGGTTATCCCTGTGATACGACTGTTGGCCTCAAGACTCATCATCCCCATCAGCATAGACACCCACAAGTACGAAGTGGCCCAGGAGGCCCTGGCCGCTGGTGCTTCCATGATTAACGACGTCTGGGGCTTAAAAAAAGACCCAGCCCTGGCAACCCTAGCCGCGAGGGAAAATGTGCCAATCATTCTGATGCACAATCAGAGAGTGGCCAGCTACACGGACCTAGTACAGGAAGTGATGGCGAGCCTGCGGGCCAGCCTTGACCAGGCGTTGGAAGCTGGCGTCTCCAAGGAGAACGTTATCCTGGACCCAGGCTTAGGCTTTGGCAAAGAGCCTGAGCATAACCTAGAGCTTATTCGGAGGCTGGAGGAATTCAAGACCCTAGGACACCCCATCCTAGTTGGAACGTCTCGCAAGTCAACCATAGGCGTAATCCTGGACTTACCCGTTGAGGATAGATTGGAGGGCACCGCGGCCACCGTGTCCCTAGCCATCGCCAATGGAGCGGACATGATCCGGGTCCACGATGTGAAAGCCATGAGCAGGGTAGCCCGCATGAGCGATGCCATAGTGCGGGGATGGGCAGCAGAGCGTGCCACGCTGCCATAAAAGTCACGACGTTACTTATGTACTGCTTTACATTACATCCAACGAGAGCCTGGGTAAGCCCGAAGGGGCATTGGGAGATATCCTGAAGTAAGCTCATGAAGACGATCACAGCATATCTGGGTTTGGGCTCCAATCTGGGAGACCGGGGATTCAACCTGCGAATGGCCATCTCCCTTCTTTGCCAGAGGGAATCGCTCATTGCCATTTCCTTGGTATACGAAACCGATCCCTGGGGATATACGTCCCAACCCCCTTTTCTCAACCTGGTGTGCGCCCTCGAGACCAGCCTGAGTCCACAAGGGCTATTGGAGTTGGCACAAGAGGTGGAACGCAAGTTAGGACGAGTCCACACATTTCGATACGGCCCCAGGACTATAGACGTGGACATCCTGTTGTATGGGAATGAGGTGATACAGACGCAAGACCTCCAGATTCCCCATCCCATGATGTCACAGAGGGCCTTCGTCCTGGTGCCCCTTGCCGAATTCGCTCCAGACCTCGTTCACCCATCACTGGATAAGTCCATAGGAGAGCTACTTGTGGAAGTAACTGGGAGTGAGACTGTGGTAATGGTCGGACCGTTGTAGCTCCAAGAAGGGAGCCACGGCCATTAGAGAACCAGGGGGGGGTGAAGAAGGGGGTCTAGGCAGCTCGTCTGCGAAGTTTGCCAATTGTTATTCCGAGCTCAGTTGAAGTCGAGGAGTGCAAATCTGGCCGTGAGGTGCCTAGACCAAGCCAAAACCCACATCGTAGGGAACGTAGAACTTCTCAAAGCAGTACAACCTCTAAGGTGCAGCAGGGCATGCTCTGCTTCCAAATTCCTTCGTATTGCGACACGTCCATGTCCTCGAAATGACAATTCACGGGTGTATTTCTAGGACACATCTCTACGTGCGCAGGTTTGGTGGAAGGAGATTGGGGATGGAGTCCTCTATGGGATAGTCCTCTTGGCACTTCTCGCAATGAAGTGTCCCCTGCACGACCTCTACATCGTTCGCTTCCTCCACTGTCAGAGTCAGGTGGCTTTTGCACATGGGGCAGGCCAGAATATCCAGCAGGTCTTTTTTCATAATGCACTCTCAATGTAGTCTAACTAAAGCCAAAGTTCATATTGACTCTCGGCTATCTGCCTGTCAATCCTTCCTCAAAAATGAACGCCAGCAAATCGGAGAGAAAGAACACGGCTATCCCAAGGATAACCGTCATGTTTATTCCTGACATCAGGCCCATGGCCCTGGTAAGAAATCCCCGCTGAGGTACAGAATGGAATGTAGGTTGTACCTGGGTCGGCCTCTGGCGTTGCCATCTGCGGCGGGCAATGGCAAACATCCACAAGGCCAAACCTATCTTCACACTCACAGTTATAATATAAGCCGCTTCGGTAGAAGCTTCTGTTATGCGGTCAAAGAGAAGGACAGTACCCGTAACCACTAGGACGGCTATACATGTATCCACTAGGCCATGGAACTGGCTCAAGGCCTCTGGGCTCATCGCCGGGCCCTGTCCTCCGGCTCGTCGCTGCTGCGATCGAAGGACCAGCACATAAAACATGCTCCCCCCTACCCAAATCACTGCCGACAAAGCGTGGAACCAACGTATCAGCAGAAGGAAGCCCTCGTTTAGCGTCACCAGGGAGCCCCACCTACGCTCGGCACTAGGAACAGGTGGGTGCGACTGGCGTGATTTCGCGCCTCATATTTGCGCACTGGGCAGCTTAGCATTGACATTACTGTCTCTCTTCCACAGTGTACAGGCAGTTTAGCATTTTTTTCACCATTTTCACCCTGTATCTGGCAAAACCTCATTGGGATTGGCAATATACTTCGATTGACTGCATTTTATGGGTATGCTATATTGCCCTGGGGCTGTCTCTGAGCCATCCGACGTTCTCAGATGGGAGAAGCGCATACCAAAGGATTATCGAGTAAATCATCGGATTCGGGTGCCTGAAGTACTAGTCATAGACGACGAGGGCGAGCAACTGGGCACTATGCCGACCTTTGAAGCCGTCCAACTCGCTCAAGAGCGTGGGTTGGACTTGGTGGAAGTCGCCCCTGCGGCCCAACCTCCAGTATGCAGACTGCTCGACTATGGCAAGTTCCGCTATCTACAGACCAAGAAGGAACGTGAAGGCCGCAGGAGCAATAAGGCCAACCTCTTGCGAGAGGTTAGATTCCGGCCCCGTATCGGGGATCATGATATGGAGGCCAAGAAGCGCCAGGTGAAGAAGCTCCTGGAAGAAGGGTCCAAAGTTAAATTGACCGTCATGTTCAGGGGCAGGGAAATAACCCACCAAGACATAGGTGTGGATCTTCTACGTAGAACGGCTGAGGCCTTCAAGGAAGAAGCCAAACTTGAGAAAGCCCCCAGCATGGAAGGGCGCAGGCTAAGCATCATAATATCCCCTGTTGCTCAACGGCCCAAAACCGAAATAGAACCTGAGACGGTAGCGAATGCCTAAACTGAAAACCCACAAGGGCGCTAAGAGCCGCTTTCATGTTACTGGCACCGGCAAGATACTGCGTATGAAGGGGCACAGAAGCCACCTCCGCCGCAAGAAACCCGCTAGGGTTCATCGCTTGTTTCACATGAAACACGAGGTGAGCCCTTCTGATGTACGTAAGATTCATAGGGTCCTGCCTTACCTATAGAAATTATTGGGAGTTGTCACCTTGCCAAGAGTTAAGCGTGGTGTGACCGTAAATCACCGCCACAAGAGATTGCTTCAAATGACCAAGGGCCATCGGGGAGGGCGGAGTCGCCTTATTAAGCAGGCCAAGGAATCCCTGCTGCACGCCCTTAGCCACGCCTACCGCCATCGACGGGAACGCAAAGGTGACATGAGACGCCTGTGGATTATGCGCATCAACGCCGCGGCCCGCGAGCATGGTTTATCCTACAGCCAGTTCATTCACGGCCTTGACCAAGCGCAGGTACTGGTGGACCGCAAGATGCTGGCAGACATAGCCGTTAAAGATTCCCAGGCCTTTGCCCAAGTAGTGTCCACTGCCAAGAAAGGCCTACCTGCGGCGACGACGCCTCTCTAGCTGCCCTACTCAAGAAGTTCTGAGCATGGGGGGGCTAACGTAGGATTTGCCGTGTGGTTCTTCGGATATGGTCGCGTTTGGTACAAGACATAGCTCCCTCTCACCTCCACGTAATCTCATAGCATTGGAAGCTTCCGCTAGTTCATCTTCTGGCCCACGTACGAAAAGCACTGTGCATCGTATCTCTTGAATCACTTCCACAGGACGCACCAAGGCCAGGTCAATTCCAAGAGGATACGGCCCATGTGCATAATGCCAGGGACTGAGAACCCGGGCAGAACTCTAATCCTAGATACCTTCAGGCAAACCACTTGGCCTAGGTCCGGAAAGGGAATGTCAAAGACAATCCACGCCAACTCCGACTCTTCGGAAGCCATCATAAGGGTAACGACTGCATCTGGTGAAAACCCAACTACTCCGATTTGACCACCGATTATGCCCATATCCAGCAGAAACTCTATGTAACGCTGCAAATCCGCACGCTAGTGGTATCCAATGGATGCCCTGCCTCCCCTCGAGGACTCGCCGTGGGCCCGCGTGTCAAATGTAAGGACACTGAGCCACACATTCACCAGATTCCCAATCAAGCCCCGTATGTCCGCGGTGATATAGGCCCTACTGCGCGGCCCTCACCGCGGACCAGGATAACCCACAACCCGAGTGCATACCCCCAATATGAGCCGCCCTTTTAAGCGAGAATTGTACTCTCCTACTGAAAAATGCGACGTCTCCTCGTAGGTAGTGTAAGCCGAAGCTCCACAGGGGTAATCCATAGATTAGTCCTAGCAACCCAGTTACATATGGCCGGTGATATAACCCGACATTCCTGGGTATGCGCCTGCGATGGCTCCCAACAAGAGGCACGAAGTTCACACTTTGAACTTCATCGCACTCAAATTCATGGTATCACACAGGATTACGCTGAGGGCACATGTGTTCGATTGAGAGCGCCCGGTCCATAGTGTATCCTCTGAAAATGAGGCATGTGTGAGGGTCATCAGAGCAGCATTCCGATTCGCCATAGTCGTAGCTATTTCCCTTATGCTGCTTACCGGCAGGGGTGTTTTACACCTGAGCCCAGTAGAAGAGCTTGCCAAGTCACACCTGTACTCCCTGGTCCAGTGGGAAATGGAGAATTTCTTGGACAAGTGGATATACAGAGCAAAGCTGCTTCTCCGGGGCAGTTCTTTTAATCAACAAGCCAGGGTGGATTTGGTTCTGGAGTATTTCAATCTGGGGGAGCAAGAGAACAAATTGGAGAGAGCCATTCAAGAGGCTAGTAAGTCTCCTGATGGTAGCCACGGTAAATCCCTGGATGCCCTTAAGAAAGAGCTTCTACAAGTAGAAAAATCCCTCGGTAAGATGCGGGACATGGTAGAGGAAGTATTGGAACAGGAGATTGACTCCATCGTGTCCAGCGAGGGACTCTACGTGGGAGGGCCACTAAATTTCTTGAGGATTCTCTTTCCCCCAGTGGACATTCGTATTGAACCTTCACCGCGTGTGCTGGTGGTATCCCCCAGGGACCGCATCGAAATGATAGATGGAATTCTGCTTGAGCCCGGAATCACGCTGAAGGAGATGGAGGCACTGGAGGATCGAGTCTTCAAAGAGCAAAATCTATCTGTCCTAGTGGAAGGCACTGGAGGAGTAGCCACGTACCCAGCCGTCATATCCCCAGATTTCTCCTTACTGGGAACCTTGACAACCGCCGCCCACGAATGGCTGCATCACTATCTCTTCTTCCACCCCTTGGGCAGGACCTATGGGATGAGCCCCGACATGACATCCCTAAATGAGACCTTGGCCACCATTTTCGGCCAAGAGATAGGGAATATCGCTCTCCACAAGTTCGAAGAGAGCATAGTGACAACCGATTCGCCGCCGCAATCCCCAAGCCCTCCAAAGACAGCGGTCGAGTTCGATTTCAGAATGGAGATGCGAGGGACTCGCATTAGAGTAGAGGAGTTGCTACGAGAGGGTAAGTTAGAGGAGACGGAGCGCTACCTGGAAGAGAGGAGGCTTATTCTGGCAAACCACGGCCACGTCATCCGCAAACTGAACCAGGCTTACTTTGCCTTCCACGGAACCTATGGGGATAACCCCGCATCCATAAGCCCCATCTTTGAGCAGTTGAGCACTCTCAGAGCCGCCAGCCCATCCCTGGGCTACTTCGTGCGAGAAGTGGCGTCGGTCTCCAGTTACACCGAATTCCTGGAACTACTGGAGTCGGAAGGATAGGAACCGCACCTATAATACACTGCTTCTGGATGTCAGAACGAGGAGTATTCAATTAGGAGCTGCTCGTGGTGAGATTATAGAACCACACGAGCGGCACACCGTTCAGTAATCCGCTCACACCCTACTACAAACTCAGTGAGGGTGAGAATATTCAGGTTGTGCCGTTCTGCACGCAGTGTCACTGAGTACCAATATAGCGGTGGCGTGAAGATGTTACGGAGTCGGAGGTAGCTGAAGCGCAATACTAGAGAATCACTCTAATATTCCAGTCCGGCCTGAGAGAAAGCTTTCTCTGTGAGCGTTTGTAGCATGGCACGGGCCTCTGGGCCATTGATTAGGCCCGCCGCTTCCTCTAGGGTGTTCCGATATTCCTGTAGGAAGTTTGGAGGTACGGCACCCTCTTTCGAATAACCATCGTAGATGGCTACGACCCTAGCCATCCTCTCTATCACCCACTGGGGTCCACGGAGGTCTGCCAGGGACAGTAGGAACGCCCCATCCTTTTGCAGAGAGACCTCCAGGGAGGGCAGTCTGGCCTTGCGATAGGAGTCGTAGGCAAAGTATATGAGAGCTTCTTGGACCTGCAAGGGATTTAACGAGTCCAGGCGAGTCACCAAGTCTGAGGCCAGCGTGGGATTAACGGATATTATGGAGTGGATCAGCCCCTGGGGGTTCCTACCGTGGCCTTCCACCCCGGCAATGAGGATGGCCGCCTCCTCCAAGTCTGAGGAGAGGATGGCCACTGTCTCTTGGGGATATTCTCGTATTAGCTCCTCCGGGAACATGCCAGAGCGGCGCAGTATGTCCAAGGCCTCATGGGGACGCACTTCTCCCCGCCGGGCTACAATCTCATACACTGTTGAGAAGTATGGCTGGTCTATTCGAAAATTCCCGGATGTGCCCTCTAGCAAATCCCGGACTCCTCGGACCATGTCATCCACGCTGGCCTCGGGGGTGATTCCCAGGAGAGGAAGCAAGTCCTCTGGCCCCAATAGTTGCCGCAATGTCCCGGAGGTCTCTTCCAACAGCTTCCGGACTAGGTCCTCGTCCAGTTCTCGGCCCATAGCATCCGTAGTTTCATAATCCGCAGCCTGTAGTAGTTCTACTATCAGGCCAATGTCGCCCTCGTCTTCTCCAAGAGTTTCCCAGATGAATTCTTCCAGTTCCATAGCCCCCGCGGAGATATCCTCTTTTGCCTGACTCAGTATGGAGCTGGCCCGCTCCACTGTTTTACCCAGGCGCTCTATAGCTTGGTCAGTAGTCCTCTCCAATGGTTCAGTGTCCTGGACAACTGTGCCCAAGCCATACAACTCCATCAGTAGGCTGTTGTCGACCAGGGGCCAGAAATTGAAGAAGAAAGGTTCCACAAGGTGCTGGCTTAGAATCTCTGTGCGGTTCTCCAAGGATTTCCCGTCCAAGCTTAGAAAGACCTCCATGACACGCTTCAAATCCGCCGCAATCGGCAACTCCTTCTCCAGGTCCGCTAGTGTTTCGGGGTGCCGTTTGTACAGTGACAGCTTGTCCCTCAGATAGCTTCTAAAGAAAAACAGGTCTAATGAAAACACATCACCGTCTACCTCTTCCACGCCAGTGATAATGTCGAACTGCCTGGCGAAATCCACAAGTTTTTGCTTTTCCTCTTGGTCCAGTATTGCCCTGATTTCCAGGGGCAACGTAGTCTTCTCCAGAGGCTCCAATTCCAGATATAGGCTCAAGTCTAAGTGGGTTAGGCCAAAGAAAGCTCTGGTGGCTAGAGAATCTTCCTGGGACAGGCCTAAGTACCACTGCAACACGGAATACCAGGAGTCGAAGGCGCCCGGTGAAAGATACTGGTCGTAGTATTTTCTCAGCAGCGGGGGTAAGAGTTGAAGATTGCCACCGACAGTATGGACTAAATCCGCCTCACCAAAATGAATCAATGGAGAGGTCTCGCCCCGCAGGACATTGGGCAGGTTGCGAAGCCTCTCCCTCAGCGGCTCGTAGGGGTCTGGAGGTTGGCCCATGAATATTATGAGGTCCCGGTGGTACCGACTCATGGCCGACGAAGAGCTTCTAGGCCGATGGTTATTCCATCTCAGATCCGGGTGACCAGAAACGGAGAACGCCCCCCAATAGGCATGGCCTAACTCGTGCATTATGGAGGCGGGATTGGCCTCTCCTACCCCTGTCCATTCCTTGTAACCAAAGCTCCCGAACCACCCTGGTTGTCCACTCATCTGGCGCAGGTCCACCTGTTCTAGGAATCGCTGCCCCTGAGGAGTGAATCCGTAAATCGCGTTCAGAGCGGCTATTCGGTCTTGGACCCATGGGTATTGCCCTGCTCCATTAATCGCCGAGCCTGACGTACGCGGGGTGTTTCCGTGACAGGATAGAGTCAGCAGAAACGCAGTTAGAAAGATGAGGGGAATCCGATAGATGGTATAGTAGGAAGACGAGGGATAGCGCATGAAGATAGTGCCTCACTTGCCAGGCTACTAAAACTTTGCTCTAGCAGCCGCGTTCCATCGGCGAACTGCTAGAGACGCTCTAGAAAATAGATGTCCCACATGTCATTAAGGCCCAGGTCGCTAGACCGGAGAGCAGTGGCTGAGACCACGCTGGTCTTTTCTACTCCGCCCTTTCCAGTATATAGTATTATCTGTATGTTCCAGTGCACCCTACCATTTGAATTATAGTTAGTAGCTAGTACCATTCACAAGCTGAGGAGAGTAAGCGCACTATGGCCCAGAAACGTTCCCTTCTGGCAATATTCGCCCACCCAGACGACGAGTCCTACAGCACCGCTGGTACCTTAGCCACTTATGCCTCCCAGGAGGTGGAAGTACACCTGATATGCGCGACCAAGGGAGAGGCAGGGATGATAAGCAGTCCAGCGTTGGCCTACAGAGACAACCTGGGAGCGGTACGAGAGGAGGAACTGAGGGCAGCATGCCGCGTAATGGGTATACATCAGCCTCTCTTGCTTGGCTATAGGGACTCCGGCATGGCCGGAACCAAGGAAAATCAGGACCCGAAATCGTTGAACATGGCCTCCCCCGAGGAAGTGACAGGCAAGCTAGTATGTCTGATACGCCAACTACGCCCAAATGTGATCCTAACATTCGACCACGAGGGAATCCACGGACACCCTGACCACGTGGCCATGAGCAAATACACCGAAGAGGCATTCCAAGCCGCGGGAGACCCCAATCGCTTCCCAGAGCAAATCACAGGTGATACTACACCATATGCTCCCCAGCGACTGTTCTACGTTGCCATACCCCAGAGCATGGCGGAAGCCCTGGCCAAAACCATCCCCCCGGAACTGCGACCGGATGACGATGACATAAACGTAGAAGGAATCGGCACCCCAGATGAAGATGTAACGGTGGAGATGGACATAGATGTCATGTATGAGACCAAGCGTGAGGCAATTTCCTGCCACCAAACCCAACAACGGCCCAAGAGTTTTTTCAATCGCCTCCAGGAGGACGTGCGTCGAAAACACTTCTCCAAGGAACATTTCATACAGGCCATTCCACCACTGCAGGAGAGCACTCGATACACAGACTTGTTTGAGGGGTTGGGATAGCCACTTAGGGCATCGGGCCACTCCACTCCACAGCAAGCCGCAAAAAATACCTGTGACAAATTACCTCAGATATGCGGTCTCGGAATCCCAACCACAGAGAGCCACGGTTATCACTTGCATTTACATTATATTGTCAATGACCCATAACTCCTGCACATCTTTCCTTGAAGGCCTGAAACGCCGTGTGATATGATGATGTCGGGTTTCATCCCGTCTGACGCGGTGGAGGAAGGCAGCTTGGAGTACACCCCTTCTAGCCAAATTGAAGTACAGGTCTTCCCGGCCTTCGCAGGCAGGCTATCCAAGGCTTGGCTACGAAAAGTAGCGGAAGAGGCCTTAGACATCCAGGACGAAGTCATATCGCCAACCGTGAGCCTAGTCATAGCCGACGATGAGACCGTCCACAATCTCAACATGGAGTACCGTGGATTGGACGAGACTACGGATGTACTCGCCTTCCCCCTCTGGACATCCACCGAGAGCGCCAATCTCAACGCCGATGGGTTTTTCCTCCCTCCAGAGGAGACTGCACCTTTGGGAGAGATAGTGATTTCATATCCACAGGCAGCCCGTCAGGCCCAAGAGGGAAAGAGGCCCATCAGAGCAGAGATGGCCCTACTTATAGTCCACGGTGTACTTCATCTCCTGGGATACGACCACGCAAATCCACGGCAAGAGAGCCACATGTGGGCAAGACAGGACGAAGTCCTGGAAAGAATCCCCTTAAAATAGGAGCGCATTAAGAGTTGCCTCAGGTATTCTATCGCAAGTGGCGTCCTCAATCACTGGCAGATGTGGTGGGCCAGGATCACGTGACCAAGACTCTAAAGCAGGCCGTAATCCAGGGTAGAATCGCCCACGCATACCTTTTCTGCGGACCTCGTGGCACCGGCAAGACCAGTACCGCCCGCATTCTTGCCAAGACGATCAACTGTCTCAACTCCTCGTACGGAGAACCCTGCAACCAGTGTCACCAGTGTGAGGCGGTGAGCGATGGGAGAGCCCTGGACCTGATTGAAATAGACGCCGCCAGCCAGCGGCGGATAGACGACATACGTGACCTCAGAGAAAAGGTGCACTTCACCCCCACCGAGGGCACTTACAAAGTGTACATTGTGGACGAGGTGCACATGCTGACATCCGAAGCATTCAACGCCCTCCTCAAGACACTGGAGGAACCGCCCAACCACGCTATCTTCGTCCTAGCCACCACAGAGGCACATAGGGTCCCAGATACGGTCATATCCAGATGCCAGCGATTCGACTTCCACCGCATATCCCTGGAGCACGTAGAAGCCCGCCTTGCCCACATATGCTACGGCGAGGGAATAGAGACCGAGCCCCAGGCACTGAAGGCCATTGCCCGCAGTGCCTCCGGGAGCCTGCGGGATGCCGAGAACCTACTGGAGCAACTGGTTGTCTCCTACGACTCCAATATCACCCTGGCCCACGTAAGGAATCTGTTGGGTATTGGGGACGATGAAACGGCCCTGGCCCTAGTAAACCATATCCTCAGAGGGGAAGCCAGGGAGGGTATAAGAATCATCAATGCCGTGGCAGACCAAGGATTAGATCTCCGTCGTTTCCACTACCAGATTGTGGACAATCTGCGGAGTGTATTGCTGCTAAGCATTGGCGTGGGAGAAGCGCTGGAGCACACCCCCGAAACCATGGAGGCAATGGTAGCGATTGCCCAATCCTCCACCTTGGAATGTGTCCTTAAAGCGGTGCGCGTGTTCGAGCAAGCCTCTCCAACGCAAGATGGCCCCTCCACACTCTCGCTGGAGATGGCCTTGGTAGACTGCTCATTGGATATCCCAATCACACAACCAGTAACCACCCCAACCCAGAATATCAAGCCACGTACAGAACCGCCACAACCCGGTGGGCTAACCAAGGAATCGACGGTGAATCCGAAGATTGATACCCCCGCTAAGGCAGAGATTCCTACATCCAGCGAGAGCCTGCATGCCCCAACCGAAGAAATCAGACCGAAAACCCAATCAGAGACAGAGCCCATCTCCTCGCCTATTGAGGAAGTTCTTCCTACGCCAGTAGAGGAAATGGATTCCCAGGGAAGTGGGAGTTACACAGAACAGGAGTTACCCGACGGGAATATATCAGATACCCAATGGGCTGCCCTCCGCAAAGCCACCAAAGGAATCAAGCATAACAAGTTCGATATAGGAGCGTTGCTCTGGGACTGCGTGCAAAGATATATCGAAGAAGACACCCTGGTGCTGGTATTCAAAACTCGCCCAAACATGGAACGATTACAGGGGGAAATGGAAAACCCAGACACCCGCAGGCTCATACAGGAAACCGTGGAGCGCGTCATTGGCATACCCTACGACCTCCGCCTGAGTCTTGTGGACCAGGGAATCTTCTCGTCAGGTGTACCCAAAGGTCACCTGGTACGAGCAGCCCGAGCTTTGGGCGCGCACATTGTCGAAGAAATCCAAGAACAGGAGAAGCCCAATGAATAAGAACATGTTACGACAAGCTCAACAGCTTCAGGCCAGTCTGGCCAAAGCCCAGGAGGAGCTGGAGAGCGCTCTAGTGGAGGCCAGCGTCGGGGGAGGCGCTGTGAAGGTGGTGGTCACTGGCAAACTCAAGATACAGTCCATTGAGATATCCCCAGATGCGGTCAACCCAGAGGACGTGGAGATGCTCCAGGACCTAGTCATGGCGGCCATCAACGAGGCCCTGGACAAGGCCCAGGAACTGGCCCAAAGCCGCATCAACACAATAACCGGTGGCATGAAAATCCCAGGACTGATGTAGCTTTACACTGAGGCCGAATCACTCAATGACCTATGATTTTCTTCCATCAGTGGCGGCGCCCCTTGCCCGCCTGATTCAGGAGTTCCATAAACTCCCTGGCATCGGCCCAAAGAGCGCCCAGAGGCTGGCCTACTATCTTGTCCGGATGCCTGCCGAGGAGGCCCAGCTCTTGGCCGAGGCCATTGTGGCGGTAAAGGAGCGTGTCGTCTTCTGTGACGTCTGCCAGAACATTACCGAGAGTAGCCCATGCTATCTCTGCTCCCACGAGGGCCGTGACAAGTCGCGCATTTGCGTGGTGGAAGAACCTTTGGACGTCCTATCCCTGGAACGGACCCAGGCATACAAAGGGTTGTACCATGTGCTCCACGGCGTCATATCCCCAGCCAGCGGAATCGGGCCAGAGCACCTGAAAATCCGGGAGCTTCTGGAACGGCTGAAGAGCAACAACATCGCAGAGGTCATCCTGGCCACCAACCCCAGCTTGGAGGGAGAGAGCACCGCCATGTACGTCCACCGTCTGCTCTTGCCCCTAGTCCCTCGCATCACACGCCTAGCCCGGGGACTCCCGGTTGGTAGCGACCTGGAATACGCTGATGAAGTAACCCTGAGCCGTGCCTTGGAAGGTCGCCAAGAGATTTGACCACGCTTTATTCCATGACCAGCACACCAAAGATATACAAGACCGAGGCCATTGTCCTCAGACACTTTGCCATTGGGGAGGCGGACTACCTCCTAACCTTGTACACTCCCAACAGAGGCAAGCTAAGAGCAGTTGCAAAGGGGGCACGCCGGGTCAAAAGCAAGCTGGGAGGGCACCTGGAACCCCTCATGAGCACCTCCCTTCTTATCACACGGGGACAGAACCTGGACACGGTAAACCAAGCAGAGGCCCTTGAGGTATTCCGTAGTGTTAGAGAGGACCTGAATAAGCTATCCCAAGCCTTGTACATGGTGGAACTGGTAGACACAATCACCCTGGAGGAGCAGCCCAACTATCCCATATATCGTCTCCTCCTAGACGCATTGCGCGCGCTCGCGGGGGACGCACCACCATCGCTGCTGCCCTTCTTCCAGCTTCGACTTTTGGGGCACACAGGCTTCATGCCAGAGTTGTACCAATGCGTGGAGTGTGGCTCCACACTTGTTCCAGGACTACATAGCTTTATGCCTGGCCGAGGGGGAACTCTCTGCAACTCCTGCCATCCGCCGAAAGTATCCGTGCTTCCACTTTCCCTGAACTCTCTCAAGGTGCTGCGCTTTCTCCAGAGGGAGGAGTACATTAGCATAGAAAGACTTCGCCTGGAGCCAGAAACCCTGGTAGAGGTAGAGCGACTCCTAGAAGCGATGCTGCAGTATGTCCTGGACCGAGAGGTGAGAGCGATGAGGTTCCTAAACCAGGTCCGCCCAGGGCAGAACGCGGGAGGGAACCGCCACGTTTACGACATCCAACACGCGGTGCAATCTCAAGACGGACTTTTGAGATAGACACGAAGGGGTAGCGTATGCCAGAAGATTTTGGAAATGGACTTTACCTTGCGCTCGCTGGTATGGGCTTGGTCTTCCTTTCCTTGGTTCTTCTCATGCTGATACTATTTGCACTACGAAAGCTCTTCCCGAGCGAAGAAGTCAAGGAAATCATTGAGGCAAATGATAACCCGATGACGGCAACAATAACGGACGAAAACCCAGTGGCGGCAGCGATAAATGAGGCTGAGGTGGAACCGACCATCGCGGAATACGTCCATGTGGAATCGCAGGTGCAGGAAGCGGCCCTCAGCGGCCCAAATGATGGTAGGATACATAGAGCGAAAGTTGCCGCAATAGCCGTCGCGTTGTATCTGGACATGGAGCAAGAAAGGGATGTTGCGCACCCACCTGTGGTACCCAGTGCCTGGCCCCCAACCCAAGACTACAGTGGCTGGAGTATTCTGGGTAGGGCTTCCATCTGGGGAAGCCAGGGACGCCGACCCCAGGCATACAATCAGAGGAGCCAGAGCGCATATCCTCCGCGAAGCAGGATGAGGGAGTAGATCATGTCCAATGAGCTTCTGGGGGCATTTCCATACATTACCCTGGGCAACACGACTATGATGGCCATTGCCCTGGGCATAATCTATCTAGGAGTAGCCAAGAGATACGAACCTTTCCTCCTCTTCCCAATAGGATTGGGAGTCCTGCTAGCCAATCTCCCGGCCACGGGCATCGCAGATGACGATGGTTTCCTGGGAATATTGAGAAAGGCTGGGCTGGACAACGAGTTGTTACCGCTGCTGATGTTCCTGGGGGTAGGCGCACTCACGGACTTTACTCCGTTAATCCAAAACCCAGTGACGGTACTGCTGGGTGCAGCGGCCCAATTCGGAATCTTTGCCGCGCTTATCGTCGCCCTATTCCTGGGATGGGATATAGATACCGCCGGAGCGATAGGTATTATAGGTTCCGCCGACGGTCCCACCACCATCTTCATATCTGCTCAGCTTGCCCCAGACCTCATAGGGCCAATCGCCGTGGCCGCCTACTCCTACATGGCCATGGTCCCCATCATCCAACCTCCCATAATGCGCCTGCTGACCACCAAAAAGGAGAGACTGGTCAAGATGCCCTACCCTTCCCAAGCAGCCTCCTACAGAGCCCGTATCTTCTTCCCAATAATAGTCATCATCCTCGCCAGCCTTATAGCCCCCAAAGCAGCGCCCCTGGTGGGTATGCTCATGTTTGGCAATCTTTTGAGGGAGGTAGGAGTGGTGGACCGCCTAGCCCATACTACGCAGAATGAGCTTATAAACGTCGCCACCATATTCCTGGGCTTGACAGTGGGCTCGACCATGACTGCCGAGCGCTTTCTCGAAATCCAGACCCTCGGCATATTTTCCTTAGGACTCTTCGCCTTCAGCATAGCTACCGTCACCGGGGTCCTCTTCGGGAAGGTTATGTATTACGCGACGCGGGGTAAGATAAACCCACTAATAGGCGCTGCAGGCGTGTCAGCGGTACCAATGGCCGCCAGAGTTGTACATGGGATGGGACAGGAAGAAGACCCAGATACGTGGCTGATAATGCATGCCATGGGGCCCAATGTAGCAGGAGTTATAGGCTCCGCCATCGCCGGTGGAGTGATTCTGGGAATCCTCCTCTAGGCTGCCTCTGCACCCAAATTGGGAAAGACTGGTAGATGGATTTCCGCGCTCTGCACTCCCATATTAATCACTTCCACGTTGGGTGACTCTTGCACAGTCGCACCCGCGTGCGATTCCACAGAATGGAGATTGTGTTTAGCAGACATCGCCGTTGCCCGGAAGACGGAATTGAAATATCATAGAGCATACAAAACAGCTATGTGGGACTGGAGTAGCAACGAAGTAGTAACCGACCATGCCCTGCAATCCAAAGCCCCCTGGAAGCCATTCCAGTCCCCTTCACATCCTGAGCAGCATGTTGATTCAGTCCAGCTACGACTCAGATTGAAATGGTCAATCAGGGATGAGATTTGGCCTTATCAATGAAATTCGCAGAACTATACAAATCTGGACGACCGGACATTTCTTTTGAGTTGTTCCCTCCCAGGACTGACCGGACCATGGCAGAACTGGAAGAGCGTCTACCCAAGCTCATTGCATTGGACCCCTCCCTCATCACTGTGACATACGGCGCCTTGGGCACCACCCAGAGTCGCACAATGGAGATTACCTCCAAAATAATGAACCAGTACGGGATGGAGAGCGCTCACCACCTCACCTGTGTAGGGTCCAGCCGCGAAGAAATCGGCCTCATACTGGAGGATATCCGAAAGCACAACATAAAGAATATAGTGGCCCTTCGAGGCGACCCCCCCAGAGGAGAGACGGAGTTCACATCGCCCAAGGACGGCTATAACCACGGCAACGAGCTGGTAGAGCACATCAGTCGTGTTGGTGGATTCAGCATTGCTGTGGCTGGTTATCCAGAAAAGCATGTGGAGGCCCCAGATTTCAAGACGGACATTCAAAACCTGAAGCGTAAGGTGGATAGCGGCGCCGACGTCGTGATTACACAGTTATACTACGACAACCGCAACTTCTATGACTTCGTGGAGCGGTGTCGAGCCAAAGGTATCCACCAACCCATCATTCCGGGGCTAATGCCCATCCTGGGGATGGAGCAAATCAAGCGCATCACGAGCATGTGCGGTGCCACCATTCCCAGAGGACTCCTTCGCCAGCTTGAGGATGCGGGAGAGGATGAGGAGCTAGTCCATGAAATCAGCATTATTCATACGGCAAACCAAGCTCTAGACCTGTTGAGCCAGGGTGTCCCAGGCATTCACTTTTACGTCCTAAACCGACATTCCCACATCGCCGAGATTATGGAGCGCATCGAGCCAGCCCTTAGGAGAATCAAAGGAAACGTTCCGGCAGAATAGAGATACTGAGGAGAAGCTTTATATCTAGTTAGCCCCATAATGCGGCGATTGACAACACCTATAGGCAATGCTAGAGTCTGGCACATCATCTCTGGGTGGGGATATCTAGTACATAAGGAGGCACCACATGGCTATATCCACTGATAGAGGCACTGCAACGCCAGACCAGTTCAAGGTGCTGGGCACAAGGGCAACCCGCCTAGACGGTTTGGACAAGGTAACTGGGGATGCCAAGTTCGGGGCCGACATCCACCTGGCTGGAATGCTGCACGGCAAGATACTGACCAGTCCCCACTCCCACGCTCGTATCCGATTTATAGACACAAGTAAGGCCGAAGCCGTCCCAGGCGTAAAGGCCGTGGTCACGGCTAAGGACTTCCCAATCTTCAAACAGCAGCAATCCATAGACTTTTTCGCGGAGCAGTTTCGTGGATCCCGGATAATGGCAGAGCACTTCTTGGCCCATGACAAAGTGCTGTTCGTGGGCCATCCCGTCGCTGCCGTCGCCGCCATCAACCCCCATATCGCCGAAGAGGCCGCCAAGCTTATCCAGGTGGAATACGAGATACTGCCCGCTGTCCTCACGATACAGGACGCCCTGAAAGAGAACGCTCCTCTCGTCCACGACAACTTGACCACTGTTTTGCGCGGCGGCCCAGCTGGAAAAGAAGATTCCGGCAAGAAGAGCAACGTGGCCGCCCACGCCCAGTTGAGACGTGGTGATTTGGAGAGCGGTTTCAAGGAGGCTGAGGTCATTGTGGAGCGGGAGTTCTCCACTCAGGCGGTCCACCCCGGCTATATTGAACCATTTTCATCTACCGCGCAATGGAACCGAGACGGACACGTGACTATTTGGACCACCACCCAGGGTACCTTCGACGTACGCGAAGGCACTGCCTCAATCCTCGACATTCCTGAGTCCATGCTGAAAGTCATCGCCATGGAGTGCGGCGGCGGGTTTGGAGGCAAAGGGCCGAACACCAACCCTCTCAACCCCATGGCGGCGATTCTATCCAAGAAGAGTGGCCTGCCCGTCAAGATGGTCATGAGCCGCAAGGAGACCTTTGAAAGCACGTGCCCTGCTTCCGCGACCATCATTCGTCTAAAGATGGGGGCCGATAAAGGTGGGAAAATCACGGCTGCCCAGTTCTACCTGGCTTACCAGGCAGGAGCCTTCCCGGGCTCACCGGTTGGTGCTGGAGTTCAGAACGGTCTTGCAACCTACAAGATAGACAACTTTGAAGTGGACGGCTACGACGTGGTCACCAACACTCAGAAGATGCAGAGCTACCGTGCGCCCGGCCAGCCCCCGGCAACCTTCGCCGTAGAGGGCGTGATAGACGAGCTAGCAGAGAAGCTGGGCATAGACCCCATGGAGTTCCGGCTGATGAACACCGTCGAAGAAGGGGACAGGATGCCCAACGGAGTGCAATACCCGCTAATTGCCTGCGAGGAGATGGAGAAGGCTATGAAGGCCCATCCCCACTACAACGCCCCTATTGATGGACCCAACCAGGGCCGTGGTGTATCGGTGGCAGCAAGAGCCATAGGTGGCGAAGGGGCCACACCACACGTCGCCACCATAAGTGTCAACACAAACGGCACCATATCCCTCATGACGGGCTCCAACGACCTCAGTGGTACCCGGACAACCGTGGCAATGCAAGCCGCCGAAATCCTGGGCCTAGAGGTGGAGGACGTGATATCCACAACAGGCGACACCGACTCCGCTGGCTGGAGTGGCGTGGCTAACGGAAGCAAAATCACCTACTCCACAGGCCTCGCTGCCATCGCCGCGGCAGAGGAGGTAAAGCTCCAGATGAGCGCTCGCGCCGCCCTGATATGGGAAGTACAACCCGAAGATGTGGAGTTTAAGGACGGCGTATTCGCCTGCACCCGGAACCCGGCAGACAGGATAATTTTCAAAGAGTTGGCAGGAAGGCTCATGCGCACTGGTGGCCCCATAACCTGCACTGGGTATTCATTTCCAACCGGGCCAGGGGGAGTCATCTTTGGCGGAAACATCGTGGATGTCGAGGTTGACCCTGAGACGGGCAAGGTAGGAATCCTACGCTACACCACCTTTACTGACGTCGGCAGGGCAGTCCATCCAAGTTTTGTAGAAGGACAGGCGCAGGGCTCCACCGCCCAGGGAGTTGGCTGGGCCTTGAACGAAGAGTACTTCTACACCCAGGACGGCACCATCGCCAACTCCACATTCCTTGACTACCGTATGCCAACTAGCCTGGATCTACCCATGATAGACACGGTAATCGTGGAGGTGCCCAACCCAGGTCACCCGTTCGGTTTGCGAGGGAGGGCTGGGGAAATTCCGATTGTCCCCGTTATCGCAGCCGTGGCCAACGCTGTATCCAACGCCACAGGCGTCCGAATGACCAAGGCACCCATGACTCCCGGTACCATCATGGAGGCCCTAGAGGAAAAGAACACCGAGAGCTAAGCCGTACTCATGGCAGCACGGTTGCATACAATCAAGTATTGCAGTACTCACCGAGGAGCAACCTGGCAAATTTATGGAGAATCTTGGGATAAGAGAGGCACAAGTGCCGCCAGGTTGTGGACAAGGCAAAACGTACCCATTCTGCAGGTCCGACTTCATCGAGATGCCGACTAGAATCGAGCATTCTCGATTTATCAGAACTCAGGACAGTCTCTCCAACCCAGGCCATTCGGTTTCGCTAAGGACAAGCTCTGGGGTTCAGCCCGCTGCACAGCCCTATTTCTTTGTTTCGTCGGCGACTCGAGCAAGGACTACGAGACAGGTGCTGACAGCTTGGAGTTCTTCTGTGATAGGATACGCAGAAGCTGTCCTACCTGCGGGTGGGAGCGACAAACATTTCAAATCTGAGTGTTGAAATGGCCCCGATAGAGTGTTTGGAGGCGATTGATGAATCACGCCCACATGCACAGCTATACCAGTATCCAGGCAGAAGACAACCAATTGCTAACGGATGTGGAGGCACTCTGTGGATTGGTGGACTCCATTGTGGCACAAGAGCTAGCGCTGGGAAGGTCAGTGGAGTGGACAGGTAACATAGAGAATCCCCAAACGGACGCTAATGGGCATTGGATTGTATACACAAGGGCCCTTGCCATAACTGGCAATGGTAGTGACGGTACGCCATGCTCAGATCGTGCGGATACTTTGATGTGTGAGGAGTTCAAACACATGTGGCGGTAGCCCGCTCAACTCTGCTCATCCTAAGGAGAAAGAACTCACAATGAATGCAATTCAGTTTATCCAGTCCACACTATTCGAGTTGAACCGAAGCCTTGTACTCGAGGTCGAGCCACTAACCACCGAACAGATGCTGTACAGGCCCACGCCAGAGGCAAACTCCATCTCGTTCCTCCTCTGGCACTTTTCCAGGTCCGAAGACGGCACATTCCATCGCATCAGCACCATCGACGGGACACCCACCGTCTGGGAACGCGACGGATGGTATGAGCGATTTGGACTGGAGGAAAGTCGCTCTGGGTCTGGATTCACACCGGACCAGGTGGCAGCACTCAAGCCGGACAAGGATTCGTTGGTCGCCTATGTGGAATCCATCAGACAGTCAGTCAATGACGGCCTCTCAATCATGACGGATGATGACCTAGACCGCCCGCTGAACCCAGACAACCCTCGCCTCACCGTGGGTCGCCAGATTCAGAGTATTGTCGTTGGGCACGGTTTCTTCCATCTCGGCGAAATCAGGTTTCTGAAGGGCCTCCAGGGTATGCCGTTTCCGCGTTAGCAGAATGACGCAAGCTATGCCTCGTTTGGCTTGGTGCCACTCCTCAGACTGAGGGCTTGAGAGAAGCATAGCCACCTTAGAATCAGGTAAGCTATGTAGCGTTGACAGGGGTACGAAGCTTTGCTACCAATGCACGAGTGCCACTCGGCTACCAACCCACAGCACAGCCATCCTTTCGCGGATCCGAGCCCCCTGAGAGCACCCCAGTCTCGAGGTCGCGCTCTATGACCTGGCCGCCACCAAATACCGTCCGCGGGTAGCCGCTGAGAACGGAGATACTATGGCTTCTGCGTTCCAACTCACCAACCACCTCAGGAGATACACCCTCTTCAAGGCCGATAATGCCATCCTCTCGTACATTAAATCGCAAGGCATCCAGGGCCGCTTGGGGATTCATGTCAAAGTCCACCATGTTCACCAGGACTTGCAGATGGCCTTGGGCTTGCTGGAAGCGACCCATAACCCCAAAGCTCAGGCACAACTCTCCGCCACGCGTGGCGATGGCAGGGATAATCGTGTGAAAGGGCCTTTTCCCCGGCTGCAAAGCGTTGGGATGATCTATGTCTAGAGAAAAGAGGGCGGCCCTGTTGTGGAGCACAATACCTGTCCCTGGCACCACCAAACCCGTGCCGAATTCCGATAGGATGCTGTTGATGAAAGAGCAGGCATTTCCTTCGCTATCTATGCATGTGACGTAGACGGTATCATGCCCTGACTGAACATTCCCGTACTCGACGTTGGGCAAGGCCTGCTCCTTCCGGATAAGAGCGCGCCGCTCTTCGGCATAAGTCTTGGACAATAGCTGTGCTGTGGGTACATGGGTAGTGGCAGGGTCAGCGATGTAGTGCAGGCCGTCAGCCATCGCCAGCCGGACGCTCTCAATCAAGTGGTGATAGGTGTCGGCGGACTGGAATCCCATGGAACGAAAATCAAACCCCTCGGCGATGTTCAGGGCCGTCAAAGCTATGAGCCCCTGGCCGTTTGGGGGACACTCCCAGCAGGTCAGGCCCCGATAGTCGGTTGAGATTGGCTCTTCCCATGTGGAGGCGTGACTGGCCAAGTCCTGAGCGGAGAGCCAGCCTCCTTCCTGCCCCACAAAGTCGGCTATGATCTGGGCCATAGGCCCGCGGTAAAACGCGTCGGGGCCACCTTCGGCTATACTTCGCAGAGTGCCAGCCAGGCCCGGCAGGCGAACCACATCTCCTTCTCTAGGTGGATTCCCATTGAGCAGGAATTCCTGCCCAGAGGGATGCTGGGACAGCTTGGACAAGTTAGCTTGCCATTGATTGGCAATGACTTCAGAGACTGGGTATCCCTCTTCCGCGTATTCGATGGCAGGTTTCAGTACCTCGGAGAGTGGCATGGTTCCACATGAGCGAAGAATAGTATGCCAACCATCAACTGTACCCGGGACACAAACCGCCCAGGGACTGTCACTGGGTATAGCAGAAAATCCCTGATTCCGCAGTTCGTTTATAGAGGCGGCGGCGGGCGCTCGACCGCCCGCGTTCAGGGCCTTGGCCTTCTTATCTTTGGCCATCCATACCAGGGCGAAAGCATCGCCCCCGACGCCAGTGGCCATAGGCTCCACAACGTTCAGGGCCGCAGCCGCCGCCACCGCCCCGTCTACAGCATTGCCTCCCTGTAGCAGCATTCGCAGTCCCGCCATAGCCGCGAGAGGCTGGCTCGTGGCCACCATGCCCCGGCGGGCAAGAACCTGAGAACGTCTAGAATTGAATTCCATTACAATGCCTCCTTTCCAATCTCCATACGACTCATCTTACCCTCACTTCTCCGAAGGATACACAGCCTCAACGAAGTGCATGCGTCGCAGTTGGTATCGAGATGGTCGACCATACTATCGTAGCCCGTTGAGCTTCGTGCAAGATCACTCTAGCGTTCTGAATCAGAAGTACGCGGCATCATGTGAAGCATTGACTGTCATGTCTAAGGAAGCGAAGCACATTGCCAGGCGGAAATCTCACCACAAGATTCTTCCGCCGTCTGTCGCGGACTCGGAATGACATTTGAAACGGTTCTCTGAGTCATCTTGGGCGTTTCATCAAGAACTCAATTTGGCTAGACACTTCTAGCAGGCAAAGTCGCAGTTCCTTCGGCCCAAATGTTCCGAATTCGACTTTCGCGACCAACACCGAAAAGGCCAAACAGGGATACCACGCCTCCGCCAATCGCCACCACAACCGACGCTGCAACCCCACTCGCGGCACCTCCCGCCACCATACCACCCAATGGCTGCATCACGGAATGGGTCATACCCCAGATCCCCATCACCCGTCCACGGAATTCGTCAGGGACCAAGGTATGGAGTGCGCTCTGTGAGGTCACGGAAAACACCTGTAGGCAAATTGACGCTAGCCATTCCAGAGCCAACGCGAGGCCGTACCAGGGAGCGAAGGCGAAGGCAATCAGCAATCCACCGTACATGCTCGCCCCACCGATGATCAGCCAGCCCTTCCTACGCATTGCGCCCAGAGACCCACCAATCACCGCTCCCATGAGCCCACCGATACCGGCTGCTGTAAATAGCAATGAGATAGCCGAACCAGAAGCATCTCCGAGGAGACTGTGAGCGAATACAGGCATCAGCGTGACATGAGACATACCGAAGAAGGCATTAATAAAGCTCGTGATGATGAGAAGTCGGAAGACGGGACTCGCCAGGATGTAGCTTATCCCGTTCTTAAGATCCTGAAAACCGCTGCTGCTATGTACACGCTCTATTGGAGGGAGATGCACCTTGAACATCATGTAGCTGAAAGTCGCATACGTACCAGCCACTATGAATATCGCCAGTGCTGCACCCTGTCGCTGGACCCCAAGATAATCAATCAGTAGTCCTGCCACAACCGGAGCGAAGATTCGTGTCCCAGGATGGATTGTTGTGTTGAGTGCTACGGCACTCATCATATCCAGCCTATCTATAAGGTTCGGGAAAATGGCCTGGCGAGACGGCTGGTCAAAGGCCTGAAATCCGCCGACCAAGAAAACCGAAACCAGGATGTGCCAAACCTGGACGACTCCAATCCAGGTAAGTGTACCCAAGGCTAGATAAATAGCGGCAACCCCTGCCGTCGTCGCAATAAGAAGACGTCGTTGATCGACCTTGTCGGCAACCACACCTCCCACCAACCCCAGTATCACCGATGGTAAGGCCCTGGCCAGGGCAACCAGCCCAAGCTGAAGTGCTGACCCAGTCAGATCAAAGACCAACCAGGCCTGAACCACCAGGAACATCTGCATGCCGGATACTGAGGTGACGAACCCCAGCCAATAGATTCTGAAATTCCTATGCCTCAGGGCGGCAAGGATGCCCAATTTTCTCATGAGAGGAGACTAGCTGACGCGCGCCCTTTCACGATTCTTGACACCCACAAAGTCTATCACATCTCACTGGAGTAGGATTGAGAGGAATATTGGGCATGACAAATGAACACCGCGTCTACACCTTGGTCGATGTTACAATTTGTACGCGGCGTGGTATTGGTTCCAACGGGTTACCACCGGTAATATTCGTACCATCCACATATTCTCTCGCTGGTCTTTGATCGTATCTTTAGTAATACTTCTAATGGCCTATACTCAGTCTGAAACCACCTACACCTACCTCGGAACCTACCCCAACTTTAGCTCCCACTGATACGCCTATACCAGGGGCGCAACCGCATTCGTCGCCAGACTTTACGTATGTTACGTACATCGCCGCAGTTTTGGCCATGTGTGTGTATCAGATTGACAGACAATGGGTTCTTTCGCATAATACATCCGCTCCCACATTATTAATTGGAGGTCAGATTTGCCTAAGCCAGCACCTTTGCCAGATGAAATAAGCAAGCCTTTATGGGATGCCTGTAACGAACGCCGGTTGGTGATGCAAAACTGCAAAACATGCAATCTTCTCCAGTATCCACCTCAAGCGTCATGCGAAAATTGTGGCGCAGCCGATAATCTGGAATGGCTACAGATGAGCGGCAGAGGAAAGATACACGGCTATACTGTGATGTACGACTGCCGTGTCAGATCGCTCCAGCCAGACCAGCCATTTAACATAGCTCTTGTAGAGTTAGCAGAAGACCCAGCCATCTTGATGTACTCCCACCTTCCTGGTGTCCCAGTGGATGAAGTGCCCGTAGGTGCGGATGTCAAGGTGACGTTTGAGGAAACCTCAACAGGACAGTTGGTCTTTGAATGGGAGCTCGCAGGCTAATCCAGGCTGGGCCTACAAGTGTATCAGAGAAATACCCAGAAAGAGGTGAACAATGACTGAGAATGCGCCACGGTCAATGTACAGACACGATAAGGGCCTAGGCATATGGGAGGGCCGAGGAAACGTAGCGGCCGTAGGAATAGGACACTCACCCACTTCCAGGCGCTGGGATGAAAAGCCCGAGACCAGCCTGGGCGCTTGGTCCATCCTCGCAATGCGGAATGCCATGGAGGACGCCGGGGTTTCACCAGACCAAGTCGATGGCCTCGTCGTCAGTCCGGCTAGTTTGGGTGAGCCCTGGACGCCAAGACCCGTCCCGGAAGACTTCGCCAAGGCCTTTAAGTTGACCGACAATCCCAACGACGGCATCAGCCAGATGAGTTCAGAGTTCCTGCTCAATAACATGCCGGAGTTGAACAACGTCAAGTTTACGATTTATGGCCCGGGATGTATGTCCAATGCCATATGTGTTGCCGCCCAGTCAGTAGCTGAAGGTCTCACCCAGACATGCCTGGTGCTGACAGCCAGGAATAACTTGGAGGGTCGATACGGACAGTACGGTGCTCAGGCAGCACCCACTGTATCCGGGAGCTCTCAGTGGACAAACGTCTGGGGAGCAGTGGGCCCTTACTACCCGGGATATTGGTTCAGCAAGTACACTGAAAAGTACGGCGGCAGCCACGACCAGATGGCCCCCTTCGTGGTGAATTCGAAGAGGAACGGCCTTTTGACTCCGTCAGGGTTCTTCGCCCAGCACCGACCGGAGCCAATTACAGTGGAGGATTATCTTACGGCACGGTGGATAAACAAACCCGTAAACCTCTACGATTGTGACATACCGATGTGCGTTTCCACAGCCTACCTCTTCACCACAGCCGAGCGAGCCAAGGACATGAAACAAAAGCCGGTCTACATTCTGAACCATGCGGAATCCAGGCCCAAGTACAGAGGTATCGAGTTGACCATGGACGAGTGCCATGATGCCGCCGAAAACCTGGCGGAGAGGATGTACGAGGGCGCCGGAATCACCGCCAGCGATCTCTCCTTCGAAAACATGTACGATGGCTATACCCTCTTCCACCAGTTCATGCTGGAAGGGCTACGGTACCGTGGTGTGGGCAGGGGCGAGGCGCTAGACTTCTACCAGACTGACATCACTATCTCGGGGCCGAATCCAGTCTCACCAAGTGGTGGCAACGCCGGTAGCGGACGAACCCGTATCTGGATGCACACAGATTGTATTGAGCAGTTGCAGGGACGGGCCGGCGCACGACAGGTCACGGGCGTAAAGCCCGAAATCGGCGTCTCAGGAGGTCCTCACCCCCGTGGCGGCGACTTCGTGGTTTGGGGTGCGAGCCCCGACTAGAAGCTGCCACTCCCTTGAGTTGAGGGAAGCGACCATTTCAAAACTCCGTTTTGAAATGGTCGCTTCAGTTCCTACCGAATGAAGGCTCCGGAACACATCGGGATGGACTACGCCCCTACGTCAAGTAGCCCGAGACCAAGTCTATTAAGAGCAACAGTTGGTATCAGTTTTCTGAGATTACGTTACTATCCCTGATTCCGGTGCATGTCTAACTCTGCATTCATCTGCGTCACTAGGATTCCGCGGATGGCCGGAGAAAGATTTCTGACTCCTCTAGCGATTGGGATGGACTCTGTTGTAGGCGTCGACTGCGTTCCAATATAGATTTCCGATGAATCAGCCAATCCTGGCCGATTCTGGTTCCCAGGATCTGGTGATTCCTCAGGAGAATTCGGGTGTGTTCTAGCGAATACCCGAGTAATTCAGCTGCCTCCGTAACGGTGATCAAATCTTTCTCGTCATTCATGAGATATCTCTTGATGAGTTTATTTCCTGACAAAGAATGAGTCAATGTTTAGCTATAGGACGCACTGCTTCTTCCGTACAGGGTTCGAATCCACAAATCAGACCATCGATGGGGTTAGGCAGCTGAGCGATGTCGTTAACACCAGCGGTCCGAGCACATATGGCGCGGACTACTTGGTTCTGATGGCTACTGAGGAGTAATATACATGAGTTGCTAACAGACAATTCCCAAACAATAGAGCGAGGAGCGATATTTATGACCTACAAGTTCAACCACGTACACCTGAAAGCCCCCGACCCAGAAAAGAGTGCCAACTGGTATGTCAACGCCTTCAATTTCAATATATTGAGCGACATAGTGCGCGCATCCGGCGACCGGTTCATCCGCTGCGAGACGTCAGACGGGACAGTGGTGAATATCTCAGGCATGCGCGCTGAGGAGCGAATGGGAAATGGCGATGCCTCTGCTCACTGGGGACTGGAGCACTTCGGCATCGAAGTGGATGATTTAGATGCCGAGCTTAAGCGTTTAGGAGATTTGGGTGGGAAGCTACTTGAGGGCCCAATAGATTCTCCGACTGGTATGCGCATAGCCTTCATTCAGTGTCCTGACGACGTTAGAATAGAGCTAATGCAAATCCCCACTTGAGAGGGCCTGAATGACGAAACCGGAATTCCTCCTATCCCATATTCCGGTGGAGATGGGGTTTCTGTAAGCAGCCCTTCCTGAAGTCACGCATTTCCCAATCCGACCCCTTGGGAAGTTCTACTTCAGCATCCACGGCTCCTTCATAACCCCATAGTTGGAAGTTGGAGCTGCACGTATCAAGCCGAGGTTCCAGTACAGCTGAGTACTGCATTAGAGGCGCCCTGGAGATCCAGGCTGTGCGTGGCTACCTAACGTGGGGTGCATAGTCCATCCCGATATGCCCCAATTCCTTCAGTCGATCGTACTCTCGTTCACTGACCTTCAGCACGTCTCGGTAAACGTAGTCGTTGTCCTCCCCCAGGCGCACTGGCGGCTTTCGAATCAGGAAGGGTACTTTGGACATTCTATAGGTGGGGCCGGGAGTAGCGTATGTCCCAATCTCAGGGTGGGTGACTTCAACAAAGAAATCCCTTTCCTTCAAGTGTGGATCGTCGTAGGCGTGGGTCTCGTGCATCACGTGACCTGCTATTATGCCTTCTTTCTGGAGTCGATGGAACAAATCTATGGGGTCCTTGTCCGATGTCCATTTAGCCAGAGCCATGTCCACGTCGTCATGGTGGGCCCTTAGTCCCGACATGGTCTCGAGCCCCCGGAGCTCAGCCAACTCCGGGATATCAATAATCCTACACAGTGCCTGCCATTGCTCAATGGTGCCAATAGAGATAGCAATCCATTCGTCGTCACCTGCACAAGGATAGACTCCCTGGACGAACCGCAACGGGTCTCTGTTACCTGGAGGACCTGCCACGCGGCCGTTGATGGTGTAGTCCATTACTAGCTCTCCCAGATGGGGTAGGAAATTCTCTCCGAGGGAGATGTCAACGAACATTCCCTTGCCGGTTTTCTCACGCTGGTGTAAGGCTACTGCAGCGGCAAAGGCTACGGTAACACCAGTTGAGGCATCAGATGCTACTCCTCCTGGGGAACCTTCCGGCCCCATATCACGATAACCCATGACTGATGTATGGCCATAAGCTGCCTCAAAGGAACTGCCAATTCCTCTGTACGTGCCCCACGGCCCAGTCTGGCCGAAACCTGTGATGGAGATCATGATGATCCGTGGGTTCCACTGACTGAGTATGTCGTATGTGAGCCCCAGGCGCTCCATGGAACCTACGGCATTATTCTCTATGAAAAGGTCGCTCACCTCTACCAGACGCCTGATAATATCCTGTCCCTCAGGAGTCCGTAGCTCCGCTGTCATTGAGTATTTGTTTCGGGCGTGGGAGTTAAAGGCGGAGGTACGGTTCCACGGCCTCTCTCCTGGATCTCGGTTAGGGTAACTGGAAGTTGGCTGGTTGGCCTCGACTTCTTTGCTGGGGCGAGCAAACTGGCCCCTGGTGGTTGCTTGGAGTTGTTGCAAGGTTTCCACTCGTATCACCTCGGCACCCTGTTCGGCAAGGAACATGGTTCCGTAGGGACCAGCCAGAACTACGGTCATGTCAATAACCCTGATCCCATCAAGTGAAAAGCGCGGAATGCCGTGGTCCTGGCCTCCGGCAGAGACATGAGGTGCGCTCATATCCTTCTCAGTCGTCGAATCCTCCATCTCCTCTTTGGCAATGGACCTCATCTCCCCTTCTGAATTACCCAGTTCCCGTCCAAGAACCTCACCGTTGTGCTGGCCCGGAAGTGGAGCCGGCCTCCTGATGTGCCACCAACCATTGTTATTGAACACCGGAGAACCGGGATATCGAAAGTTTCCAGCCACGGGATGATCAATCTCTCCAAAGTAGCTCCGGGCGTCCAGCTGTGGATTATGGTCTATCACTCGATCCATAGTGTTATAAGGAGTGCAGAGTAGCTCATGCTCTTGGCAAGTGCTCACTACATCTTCCTGGGTGCGCTGTTCTAACCATGGAATCCATATGGTATCCTCGAACTCAGCCTTCCATTGGGGGTCCTGGGGACCTTTCGAGATGCCGAACCGGGGATCGTCCGCCAACTCTGGCCTTCCCAGGGAAGCCGCCACCCTGGGAAACCTCTGGCCTCCTCCGGCCACAGATATGTATCCATCTTTACACGGGTATACACCGCTGGGATAGCCTGTCATGGTTTGCGCCTCTCGACGTCCCCTGTATCCTGTATACTGATATCGCACAAGACCTATTGTACGTCCGTTTATGGATCCCATTTGGGTCTCGAATATGGACACATCTACGTGCTGGCCGCCCAACCCACTGTTCTTCTTCCCCTGAATCGCAAACATAGTAGCCATTGCAGCATTGTTGCCTGCCTGAAACTGCACGTGATGACCACCGAGTTTCAAGGGTTCTCGGCCGGAGAGGCCGGACGAGTTCATCTTTCCACCCAAGGCAAAGAATGCTAGTTCCGATGCGTGATAGTCTCGATATGGGCCGGTCTGCCCAAAGTTGGAGACGGAGGTCATCACCAGATCTGGGTTGAGTGCGGAGAGGGTGTCGTAGTCCAGGCCCAACCTTGACATCACCCCGGGCTTGAAGCTCTCCACCAAGATGTCCGCCTCCTTCACCAGGTCCTTCAGGGCATTCGCTCCTTCCGCGGTCTTCAGGTCCAGGGTGATGCCTCGTTTGTTCGTGTTAAGGAAAAGAAAAAAGCCGCTCTTCTCTGGGTGGGAGACATCACCTGGGAATGGTCCCAGTCTGCGGGCATAGTCACCTGAGCCCGGGCGTTCCACCTTTATCACATCGGCACCGAAGTCGGCCAAGAGCTTGGTGCAGTACGGCCCAGCGATGCCGTGGCTCAGGTCAATGACACGAAGATCGTGCAATGGCTGCGTACTATCCACCGATTCCATCATCATGCCTCGCTTTTTCAGGACATCAATCCAGTTATTGCACCGACTTCAAGGACATATGGTTTCTTGCTCAGGGGCTGACGCCGCGCCTCCATGCTCAGCCGAAACCCACCTTCAAGCTCCACACAACAATCAGCCATTTGCATGAACTGACGCCGAGGAGTCAGGGCGACCGTACTAACTTCCTTTGAACTGTGGGGCGCGCTTCTCAACGAAGGCGAGTACGGCTTCCTTACGGTCACCGGTCTGTTGAGTCAGGGAATTGTAGTAGCCTTCGTTGTCCAAGGCCTGTTGGAGGTCAGAATCCACACCACGCTGGATGAGGAACTTGGTCATACGCACACCAAGTGGCGGATTTCCTGCAATAGTATCCGCATAGGCCCTGGCTTCTTCCATGAGAGATTCATGGGGTACAACCTTGTTGACCAGGCCCTTCTCCAGTGCCCAGCTCGCATCGTAAACGTTGCCGGTGAGGGCCATCTCTCCAGCCACACCTAGTCCTGCTAGTCGTGGCAGAAAGTAGGTTGCTCCGTTGTCCGGCATTATGGAGCGCTTGATGAAGATGCTGGCGAACCGCGCCTGTTCCGAGGCGACGCGAATGTCGCAACTCAAGGCGATAGACAGACCCATACCAGAGGCCACGCCATTCACCGCAGCGATGACAGGCTGGGGAATAGAGCGAATGTGGACTGGTAATCGTTGGTCAGGGTATCGCTTCATGCCTTTCTGGGCTTCCTGCTCTTGACGTGCACGCAGGGCCTCCGGGTCTTCCAAGTAGCGAGTGCGCATATCCTTAACGTCTGCCCCGGAGCAGAATCCTCTCCCTTCTCCCGTGAGTATGACCGCTCGAACTTCATCGCTAGCCGCCACTTCATTCAGGGCAGAGTGAAGGCCTTCTCTCAGATCCGCACTCACTGCATTCAGGCGTTCTGGTCGATTCAATGTTATGATAGCCACCTGACCATCAATCGATAGTTTGACTGCCTCCAATGATTTGGTTACCATGCTGTACCATTCCTTTCTGAAATGTACCGCCCTGCCGGTAGTCTAATCCCGCTATTCTCTGCTTTCCCAAACTCCAGGGCAATCTACCGCACCAGATGATGCCACTGCCCAAGTCAATCAAAGGGAACAGGGCTTCTCGTACTGAAGCCCCGCTCCCTTTCGATATCCGCAGAAGTGACGCTCAGCTGCCGTAGCTGGTTGCCGTGGAAGGTGTGGGTGCAGCACGTTCCTGTGTGCGACTGATACCGATGCGCCTGGCTAGAACCACTTTTGCGATGTTGGTGCTGCCACCGGCGTGATTCTGGCCAGCCCTGTTGACGGCATTAATCTCATGCCTACCACCATGGGGTGCACCGGGTTCCCGAGTGTTCAGCAAGGCATAAGGGCCGTAAACGTCTCGGACCCTCTTCTCAATTCGTAGGCTAGATTCCCGGCCATGTACATTCGCCAAGTTTCCCTCGTGCTGGATACTCATCCTGCTCTGGTACATCCAGTAGGTACGTTGGAGAAGGATTCTTTGAACGTGGCCATCCAACACATTCTCCATGGTTAGCTGTTGCACCACAGGGTCGCTACCCAGCGTGCCTCCGTTGTGTTTTGTTCCGGAGACATACTCAACCATATGATCAGTATATTCATCCCTGGGAGCCGCTCTCCCACGACCTCCATGTTCATCCTCCAAGTGGGTGCCCACGACCTGCCAACCCTGATGGTCACCTCCTATAAGATGGTCGCCAGGTAAGCGCACATTCTCCATGAATACAGCTCTCTTCCTGCGCCTGGGGAGGAGATCCATCTCCCTTATCTCTAGGCCCGGAGAGGGAATGTCAATCACGAAGTAGCCCAGGTTTCTATGGCGCGGCGCATCCGGGTCGGTCAGGAGAGGGCCACACATCATATCCGCTTCTTCATGATCTCCCTGGTACACCTGGCTACCGGTGACTAGCCAATCATCGCCATCCCGAACTGCACGACTTCGGTAATCAGCCAAATCGGCACCAGAGTGGGGCTCAGTGAGCTTGTTCCAACTGACCTTCTCTCCATTCAAGATGGGAACCAGGAATTTCTGCTTCTGCTCCTCTGTTCCCCACACCAAGATAGTGAGAAGGAAGTGGTTGTCGCTAAAGCTCCTAGGGGCTTGTGCCTTGGCGAACTCTTCATCAATCACAACCTCGTGGTCTCCGGTCAGACCTCCACCACCATATTCCTTGGGGAATGTGGGATATAGCCACCCCTTCTTCGCCAATTCTTTGTGTTTATCTCTCCAGTACCAATAAATGTCCGCACTGAAGTCCCGAGGTTCTATGGGTACCTTCATTTCCGCTAGGGTGTTATCTTCTAACCAGGTCCGCACTTCCTCGCGAAATCGCTGTTGGTCTGGGGAATACGCTACTGCAAAGTCCATAGAAAATCTCCCTTCTCTTATCATGGCCACTGCACTGACCACGTGGGGTGACCGCCTCACCTTCATCTGCTTCTTGGGGCGAGGATACACTTTCTGTGTCAGGAAGGCAAGTGTTAGGCGGATGCAGTACAGAGAGAGTGCGAACAAGCTGTGATAGTGGCACAATCCTAGTCCGTTTCGTCGGGAGTAGCCAATAGGCAATGTGAGCTTCGTCGTATGTGTTCACCAAGACCAAAGCGTCATGGTACACGCTGTGCACATTGACCAATCCTCCCTCAGCAGACTCACTAATGGTTTGGACAATTAGAAATTGTTGATATGGGACAAATCACTCTCTGGACATGATGGAAGCTAAGAACCCCTATCCATGCATGACTATCTACCAATCAAACGTTACTTCATACGGCAATATCCGGCAGTGCCGCATTTTGTCCCCGGGCTAATATAATCCGAATCAATCACATCTATAGAGTGAGATAAATGCAGTGGTCTCGACGGGGGTCCCTCGGATTGTAGCGCGCTACTCAGATTCCCAGTGGGTAGGTCAACCTCAGTAAGTACGAGTCGGCCCCACCTATGCTACTGACCATATACCTGAGTAGAATCAGAAACCAAGATGGGCAGTGAGAATCATGATTCTCACTGCCCATCCATCTCACTATGTATCAGAGAGACAGGAGTCGGAAAGAGCCTATTTACCCCGGAGTCTCGGATCCAACACGTCCCTCAGGGCGTCCCCGAAGAGGTTGAACCCGTACACTGCCAGAGATATGGCCAGACCAGGCCATATGGCCATCCACGGCGCCACTGCATAAAAGTCCCTGGCCGGTCCAGAGAGCATACCACCCCATGATGGATGCGGCGGTGGAATCCCCAGACCCAGGAAGCTCAACGACGCCTCAGATATGATGGCTGTGCCCAGGGCGGCCGTGGCTATTATGAGCCAGGGCGCAACGCACTGCGGCAAAATGTGGAAAAACATGATGCGGATATTCCCAGCTCCAATGGATTGGGCCGCCATCGCATACTCAGATTGCTTCACTGCCAGCGCCTGTGAGCGCACAACTCGGTTCGCCCGGGGTATCTGAACGACCCCGACCGCCAGGACAACATTGAATATGGACTGGCCCAAGGCGGCCATGATAGCCAGGGCCAGAATCAAAGTCGGTATCGCCATAAGGGCATCCATAAAGCGCTGGATGGTGGCATCCACCTTCCCACCGTAAAAGGCACTTACGACTCCCATGATGCCTCCAGTGCCCGAACCGAAGGCCACTGCGCCAAAGCCCACCATGAGAGATATCTGGGCGCCCAGCACTACTCGTGCCCACAAATCCCTTCCCATCTCATCTGTTCCCAGCCAATGGTTTACCGACGGTGCCGCCAGCATCGCATCCATGTCCCACTCTACCGGGTCATAAAAGGTGATCACTGGATAGAGAACGGCCAATAATCCCATGACCACAATGATCACAGCACCCGCGGCCCCCAAGGGCTTCCTCGCAGAGAACCGGATGGCTCCCCTCCACATCCGACCGGCAATTGTCCCCTCTGCTCTTCGCCCTAATACCGGTACTGCTTGCCCTTCTTGAGTTGCCAAATTTTCTCCTTATAGCCCAGGCTCTAGTCAAACCGAATTCGCGGGTCCAACCAGCCGTACGTCAGGTCTACTATCAGATTGACAAACACTATCCACATGGCAAAGAACATGATCAGTGACTGCACTACCGGGTAATCCCGCTGCTGCATGCCAGAGACCAAGTAGTTACCGACGCCGGGCAATGTGAAGATACGTTCCATGATCACCGACCCACCCATAATCGCCGCTATCGTGAAGCCTATGATCGTCACCACTGGAATCAGTGCGTTCTTCAGAGCATGCCGAGTTACCACCGTATAGTACCTAAGCCCCTTGGCATGGGCCGTCCTTATGTAGTCCTGCCGCAGTACCTCCAGCATCGTCGAGCGCATCATCCGGGCCTTGGTCGCCATTGAAGAATATCCCACGATCATAGCCGGCCAGAAGTATTGGTTCATATTACGAAAGGGGTCTTCAATTATCGACACGTATCCGATTGGCGGCCTCCAATTGAAAATATAGACCCCTATCACTAGCAGCATGGTCGCAATCCAGAAATTAGGTATCGACAATCCCGCCACCGACCACATCCGGAGGACGTAGTCTACCCATGTGTCCTGTCTCATAGCCATGACTATCCCAGTCGGGATGCCCAATATCGTAGAAATGGTCACCGCCACTATCGACAGCTCCAGGGTCACAGGCACCTTGTTCTTGAAGACCTCGAATACGTCATCGTTGTTGAAAAGGGAGATGCCCCAATCGAGCGTGACAAAGTTCCAAAGCCATACAAAGTACTGTTCAGGAAGTGACCTGTTCAGCCCCAGTTCCTGCCGTAGGTCATCCACCATCTCCTGAGAGTAGATAGCGTCCTCCTCCCCACTCAGTATCATCAGGGCCACATCCCCCGGCGCTACTCTCAAAATCGCGAAAATCATGAGAGAGACCATCCAGGCAGTAAACAGCCCTAGAGCCACCCTCCGCAATATATATTGTTGCATCTATTAAACCTCTCCTTGGAGTATGGACACAAGTTTACGAAACCCGGATAAACTTTGCAACCCAAAGGACTCCAAAACACCGACTAATATTCGCTATATTCCATTATACCTGAGTAGAATCAGAAACCAAGATGGGCAGTGAGAATCATGATTCTCACTGCCCATCCATCTCACTATGTATCAGAGAGACAGGAGTCGGAAAGAGCCTATGTACCCCGGAGTCTCGGATCCAACACGTCCCTCAGGGCGTCCCCGAAGAGGTTGAACCCGTACACTGCCAGAGATATGGCCAGACCAGGCCATATGGCCATCCACGGCGCCACTGCATAAAAGTCCCTGGCCGGTCCAGAGAGCATACCACCCCATGATGGATGCGGCGGTGGAATCCCCAGACCCAGGAAGCTCAACGACGCCTCAGATATGATGGCTGTGCCCAGGGCGGCCGTGGCTATTATGAGCCAGGGCGCAACGCACTGCGGCAAAATGTGGAAAAACATGATGCGGATATTCCCAGCTCCAATGGATTGGGCCGCCATCGCATACTCAGATTGCTTCACTGCCAGCGCCTGTGAGCGCACAACTCGGTTCGCCCGGGGTATCTGAACGACCCCGACCGCCAGGACAACATTGAATATGGACTGGCCCAAGGCGGCCATGATAGCCAGGGCCAGAATCAAAGTCGGTATCGCCATAAGGGCATCCATAAAGCGCTGGATGGTGGCATCCACCTTCCCACCGTAAAAGGCACTTACGACTCCCATGATGCCTCCAGTGCCCGAACCGAAGGCCACTGCGCCAAAGCCCACCATGAGAGATATCTGGGCGCCCAGCACTACTCGTGCCCACAAATCCCTTCCCATCTCATCTGTTCCCAGCCAATGGTTTACCGACGGTGCCGCCAGCATCGCATCCATGTCCCACTCTACCGGGTCATAAAAGGTGATCACTGGATAGAGAACGGCCAATAATCCCATGACCACAATGATCACAGCACCCGCGGCCCCCAAGGGCTTCCTCGCAGAGAACCGGATGGCTCCCCTCCACATCCGACCGGCAATTGTCCCCTCTGCTCTTCGCCCTAATACCGGTACTGCTTGCCCTTCTTGAGTTGCCAAAATTATCTCCTTATAGCCCAGGCTCTAGTCAAACCGAATTCGCGGGTCCAACCAGCCGTACGTCAGGTCTACTACCAGATTGACAAACACTATCCACATGGCAAAGAACATGATCAGTGACTGCACTACCGGGTAATCCCGCTGCTGCATGCCAGAGACCAGGAAGTTCCCGATGCCCGGCAATGTGAAGATACGTTCCATGATCACCGACCCACCCATAATCAACGCTATGCTGACACCAATGATGGTCACCACCGGAATCAGTGCGTTCTTCAAGGCGTGTCGATTGACCACTACGACGAACCTCAGCCCCTTGGCATGGGCCGTCCTTATGTAGTCCTGCCGCAATACCTCCAGCATCGTCGAGCGCATCATCCGGGCCTTGGTCGCCATAGTAGCGTAGCCCAGTATCAAAGACGGCCACAGGTACTGGTTCAAATTACGAGCCGGATCCTCCACTATGGACACATACCCGATGGGAGGCCTCCAATTCAGGAAATACACTCCCCCAACCAGCAGAAGCGTAGCGGTCCAGAAGCTGGGCATTGATAATCCAGCCAACGCCCAGATCCGGAGGACATAGTCTATCCAGGAATCCTGCTTCAGGGCCATGATAACCCCGACGGGGATGCCCAATATCGTCGAAATGGTCACTGTCACTATCGACAGCTCCAGGGTGACCGGCAACTTCTCCATAAAGACATCGAATACTTCGTGGTCGTTGAAGAGCGACGTGCCCCAATCAAGGGTGACCCAGTCACTCAGCCAAACGACGTACTGCTCCGGAAGAGATCTGTTCAGGCCAAGTTCCTCTCGGAGGTTGTCCACCATCTCCTGAGAGTAGATTGCGTCCTCTTCCTCACTCAGTATCATCAGGGCCACATCCCCCGGCGCTATCCTCAGGATGGCGAAGATCAACAGGGACACCAGCCAAGCCGTGAGTGCACCGAGAGCTAGCCGTCGTAATATGTACCGTTGCATTTCTTCAGATTCTCCTTTTCAGAGAATGGCCCTGCTAGTCCCCTAACCTGACCCTACAGCGAGAAGTGTTCTTACACGTATAGGTTTGCCGTACTTTTATGAACAATGGATTATGACTGTCTGTTTCTTCCCTCTATGCTGTACCAGGTGCCTCTATTCAAATATCCATCGGAGTCGGATTCTGTACTGAACCCCTACCCCACTATTTCTGCGAAGCATCCTGTGGGGAGAGTTGTCTCCCCACAGGATGCCACTTTTTCGGTTCACCTCAGGAATGTCAGTTACTTTACTTTACCAGCCAGAGCCTCTCGAACTGGTCGATTCCCTGCTTCGTGTATACACACAATGTCTGGTTCTTGCAACTGTATCCCCTCACGACACCCTTGAGGATGGCGTTCACGTTCCTGTTCCAGGCAAATCCTATCTTGGTTATCATTTCCGTGAAGTGCTTGGTCTCCCACTGAAGAACCATTTCCTTGCGCTTCACCTGGTCCAATTCCGTCCGTATCTGCCACGCCAACTCTTCTAACTCCAAGGTCAGTTCCGGCTCGGCCTCGGCCCATAGAGCTGAGCGGCATATGCTACCAGGAGTCACCAGGTTGTCCCGATAGAATGTCCCGAAGATCCAGTCGTCGGGCTGCCCCACAACGCTGTTACCGCCTCCGGAGCCGCCTGTTATTGTCATCTGACACGTGTCAGTCTTGGGAGTCCTCACAGTCCTCTCCTCGAATTCCATCTTGACTGTGATGCCCAGATGCTTCTTCATCTGGTCTCCAAAGAACAGACATATCTTGGTCTGGTCCTCTACGTTCTGTACATTGCAGACTAGCTCAGGCCTCTCTCCAGGTCCGAACTGATCGTCCAACAGTGCGTTGGCCGTGGCCCTGTCCTCGGTCTTCTCCGGTCGAAGACCCGGTGTCGTATTCAACGTCTCCGCGGTCGGGGACCAATCGGTGTCTGGGATGAAGTCCATCATCTTCGACCGCATCGAGATGTCGCCGGCCTGCCAGAACTTGACGTAGGCGTCCCGGTCTAATGTCAAGCTGATCGCTCTCCTCAACCTGATGTCGTCCAGGGGTGGGTAAAAGTAGAAAGAGAGGCCGTCGGCAAAGGCATGCAGGTGGTCATGAAGCTCAACCCTGTCAGCGAAGTCCCGCTGCGCCTGGGCTGCTTGGCCGGCCTGTAGTGCCCATGAGCCACGTCCGAAGACGTGCACCTGGCCAGTGAGCAGGGCCGTGAAGGCCGTTGCATAGTCCAGGATTATGAAGCTCTCGATACCATCCACAAAGGGCAACCCTTCCCGCCAGTAATCTGGGTTGGCCTTATGTGTGAATCTCACATCTGGCTGGAATTCCACGGGCTGGAATGGGCCAGTTCCATGCAGATGCGGGAAGTTCTCAGTGGTGGTGGAGTGGAAGAAGCCTGGCTTCTCTGTGGTCCACCAATTGATGAAGTCCTTGTCCACTATCTCTAGGTTACCCGCGGCGAGAATCGGCAATGTGCCGGCCAAGGGTAGACTGAGATTCAAAACTAACGTGTGAGCGAGAGGGCCGTCTGGACAATCAGAACTGGTGATATGGCTGAGGAATGCCTTCCCTCTGGTGATTCTCCTCTTCTCGCTGTCAGGTGGGCGTATGGCCAGTTCGAGGCTGGCCTGTGCGTCTTCGCAGGTGAAGGCGTCCCCATTGATTTTCCCGCCATTATATGTATCCGGCAAATGCGGGTTGGTCTGGAACACGACGTTTTCCTCGAGCTTCATCGTGATCTTTAGCCCGTCGTCAGATGGCACCCAGCTCTTCGCAAGGTCTGGGATGATACTAGACAGGCCAACCCACGGGTCGAACCTCACCAATGTGTTGTACATTGGGGAGTTGAGCACGCCGGCGGTGGTCGAGATACCGTTGTTCGGGGTGGCGTAACTCGGATTCCGGGGGTTACGATGCTTGAGGGTACCGCCGGACACCGGCACTCCCCACTCGTCTTTGAAATTCGGATGGGCCTGAAGTATGTCGACCCAGTTAGTGCTCGGTGCCTCGGTGGGCACTGGCGCTGACGTGGCCGTAGGCTCAGGGGTCACGCCGTCTGGTACGGCCGTGGGTACAGCCGTGGGTGCCACAGTTGCTGCGGGCGGCGACGTAGACGTCGCTTTGGCAGTGGGTGTCGGGTCATCCGACGCACACGCCAGGGCCACCAACAACATAAGCCCAGCAAGGAACCCTGATACCAACCTAGTTTTATACGCAGTTCGCATATGGACTTCCTCCCATTGAGAGATGTTGGGGATGCTAGCATCTCCACAACGGGATGTCAATAGCTTTAGTTGACAATCATACCCACAACAACGGGCCAAATTGTTCTTTCCGGAAGATAGCAGCGTGGAAGTATGGCAGGTGAGAAAACAACTACGAAAAGAGGTGATCCACGTGACCGCAAGGTCAAACCGACAACAATCAGGGCTATAGCTAATATGCCACTGTCTTCTGCGACGAAATGCGCTTTGACTATTCGATATTGCAGCCTTGAACCGGTTCACCTAAATGAGAATATCGAATTACGAACAAGTGACCTGAAGCCGCAATGTACAGGCTTATTACTGTGCCTCGATGTACTTGGAAAGCGATTACACGGTAGAGCCTAACGAGTATCTCTGTTATTCGGTGTTGGAGAATACGAACTATGGAGAAGAGAGGCTCTTACAGTCAAGATATATGGTGGAGCTGGAGGGACTCGAACCCTCGACTTCCTCAATGCCATTGAGGCACTCTCCCAGCTGAGCTACAGCCCCAGAGGCACTCAATATAGCAGAGGCCATAGGCGAGTGCAACAGGGACCACCTCCAACAGATGGTGCATCGCATCGCCCTCATCCCAGTCGGCCAGCAGCTACAAAAACCCCTATCCCCAGGACCATCAAGAAAAAGAGACTCTGAAAGCCGTAGACGAAGGCCCCTTGGCTCACCAATCCCGCGATTAAATAACTCAGTCCCATACCGGCTCCGGCGATGTACTGTAGATGTCGTCCTCGCTTGCGATTAACCGAAGTGCTTATCCCCTCGCCGATAAGGTAACCGATTCCAATGGCCGTTACCCATGGCAGGAAGGGCAAACGAAAGAGATCGAAGAAGATGAGACCCCACACAACGCCGGTTATCCCCGCCAGGACTACCCCCGAACCCACAGCCCTTGCATAAGTCGAGGCATCGAGTTCAATGGTCGGTAGCCTCCGCGTCTGTGCACAGTCTGGGCATCGTGCCCCCACAGGAGTTTGCACCAGGCATTGCGAGCATATGAAGGTCTCGCACTTGCTACACGCGAGACGCGTCTCTATCAGTGGATGGCGAACACAATAGCTGGACTCCGTCTCAATCATCTTCTTACGTCTCAGGGGGAGTCCTGTAGACCCACTCGTCCCTGCTGGCAACGTCCCTATCATATAGCAGGCGTTGTACGAATACGCTGCGCCAGGAAATCCTACGCTCAATTGTACTCCTGTTGGATAGAACACGCTTAGCCGCCAAGATGGCTACCAGTCCAACGCACAACACCGTGAGAGAAAGTGGCTCTCTGAATCCTACGCTCCACACCGGTATCAACGCCACAGCTATTCCCACCCACAGAGCACTGCTCCGAAAGACAAGCCACCCGGCTATACCCACCACCAGAAGGGCCGCCAACTCCTTCCACGCCAGTATGAGCAGGACGCCCGTAGACACTGTTATACCCCGCCCTCCGGTGAACTTCAAATAGAGAGACCAGTTATGGCCAACAACCGTGCTCAGACCAGCAGTCATGGCTATCCACGGGCTTGTTCCCAGTTCTTTGGCTAGATACACTGGAAGGGCCCCCTTAACAAAAACGTCGAATGCACCCAGTGGAATGACGGCCCATTTGCCCACGTGTATCCATATATTGGACGCACCCACATTCCCGCTGCCGTAGTGCCGAATGTCTATTTTCTTCATGACACGCCCAACTATGTATGCCATAGGGATAGAGCCTATGAGGTAGGCCACCACAATTACCCCAACTTCCATCATGGGTAAGTCATCCTTTAATAGAGCGCGGAATTTTACGTCAGATAGCTAATCGCTTGAGTTACACCTGGGACAGGGCGATGTACTTGGGCATGAGCCCAGCGGCCACTAGGTTCTCAGTTCGGCCTTCTCCCCTACAAGGTCATAGAGGCTCTGGGCAATATCCAGGGACGGCCCCACTGTACCAGGCTGTACTTCGTCCGGCGTGCCCAGAGCATGATAGTCGCTGCCACCACAAGGTATTAACCCATACCTGGCAGCCATTGCAGCGAAAGTCTCCACTTGAGATGTGTTGTAGGACCCGTAATACACCTCCATCCCTACCAGTCCGGCCGCCTTGAGCTCCGGCAGCAGAGACTCCACATTATCCACCTCCCGAGGGTGAGCGAGGACCGGCAGGCCTCCCACTCCAGTGATCAGGCGAACAGCCTCTGTGGGAGTCAGCTTGTATCGTTCCGCGTACGCTGACCCGTTACGCCCTATGTACTCTGTAAAGGCCTCTTGGGGATAAGTTATGTAGCCTTTCTCTACCATGGCTTGGGCAATATGAGGACGTCCTACAGAGCCCCCATCGGCCAATTCTAGCACCCTGTCCCACTCTACTGGCATCCCAAGGGCCGCCAGTTTGCTCACCATCTCTCGTGCCCGACCCACCCTGCCATCGCGGAACTCCCTCAAGGTCTGCTGGAAACCCGGGTCGGAGTAACGGATAAAGTAGCCTAAGACGTGGATTTCGTTGCCAGGTATGTCAGTACTCAATTCTATGCCTGGGATTATGGAAAGCTGAGGGAATCTCTTCGCTGCTTCAAACACCTGTATGAGCCCCTCCGTGGAGTCATGATCGGTTATGGCTACCACTTTCAGACCCCTTTCAGCCAGCATCTCTACTAACTCCGTCGGGGTCAAACGACCGTCCGAGCGGGTAGTATGCAAATGAAGGTCTACCTGGGCCATTGTTAATTCACCTCTCTATCTACCCGGATAATCTGTGTGGCCCTACCAGTACTTTCGTCTATGTCCACCATCACGGAGCCGAATTTCACTGACCCACTGGCCACACTGAGTCTACGGGGCGTCTGGTTGAGGAAACGTTCCAGAACGTCATCAATGGTGCTACCAATCACGGAATGCGACGGCCCCACCATTCCAAGGTCACTTACGTAGGCCGTGCCTTGTAACAGGAGACTAGTGTCCACGGTCCCAACATGGGTATGGGTCCCCACCACAGCACTAACTCTGCCGTCCAAATACCAACCCATGGCCACCTTCTCTGAAGTAGCTTCGGCATGAAAGTCCACCAGAATCACTCGATGGCTCTCCAACAAATCTCCTATCAGTGTATCCATGGCCCGGAAGGGACAATCGTAGTTACCCACAAACACCCTACCTATCAGGTTGACCACCAACACGCCCCCTACACTGACATAACCTTTGCCGGGTACACTGGGGGGATAGTTGAGTGGGCGCAGTATGGGCACATCCTCGTCCAAGTAGGGAACTATCTCCCTCTGATCCCATATATGGTTTCCCGAAGTGATGACGTCTACGCCACTGTCGAATAGCTCTTGAGCAGTATCTACCGTGAGCCCAAATCCCGCGGCGGCATTCTCTCCGTTGGCCACCACAAAGTCTATGCCATACTCATCACGTAGGCCTGGCAGAAGGTCCTGGACGGCCCTTCTGCCAGGCCTACCAATCACATCGCCAATCATCAATGCTCGCAAATCACAGTCTCCCACATGACCCACATGGAGTAGGCCGATATCATACAGAGTTTCCCCACTGCCTTTGATTGAAATTACACCTGTCTCAAGACGCAACATGCATTCTTGAGACACCTAATGTCTATCTAGATCTTCCGCTTCAGGGAATTCCAAGGGTACAGAGTCCACCCTGACCAGAGTTGGTCGCAACCAAACACAGTAATGAGAGAGACCAGGTATCTCCACTATAAGAGTGTCAACTCGGATACCATTCACCACCCAATGTGAGCCTATCTCCTCTTGAAGCACCCATCTGGCATTCCCCTGGGATATTACTTCAGCGCGTGGTTACCAGTCAATTAACTGTACCAGTCCCAAGCCTAACCTCCGTTAGTTCCTTTGCCATCCTCCTGGGGTTGTTGCTCCCAAAAACAGAACACTTGGCCTCCAGGATTCCTAAGAACTCGCCACTCCATAACCACGGCAGTGCGTATATTCTGCCGCTTACCTAGAATCTCAAGGCAGCATATTCTCATCGCGGTGGGTGTCAAACGGCGCCAGAGCGCGCTGAAACTCTAGATGGCCCTCGTTTTGGCCCTTACACCATCAACCCCAGAAAGGAACTGGTAGCTGCGATGAACTCCTGGGGCTTATCTACAGTCACCACGTGGCCCGCTCCCTCCACGTCTATGTGTCTGAAGCGTGGATTCGCCCTGGCCATTCGCTCTAGCGTTTCATCAGAGACCGTGGGACTCTCCTTGCCCCTGACCTCTAGGATGGGACATGTGATGGCCTCAAGACTACGCCAATATCTGGCGATGGACTCAGGATCCTCCATGTCAGAGAGAGGGGTAGTGTACAGAACCGGGTCTGCCTTCCACGTCCACCCCCCGTTATCCTGCTGCCGCATCCTGTCAGCCAAGTCTCTCCGAAGCCTGGAGTCAGTAACCCATGGGTTGGTCTGGCGGGCCCAAGCAAAGGCTTGCTCCATATTTCCAAACTCCATGGGGGTAGGCAGCCTATTACTCCTTCCCTGCCGTGACTGTTCATTGGGCTCTGGACCGATATCCACAAGGATAATACGCTCTACTCGCTCCGGATGGCTGGGAGTGTAGAGCAGGGAGTTCCAACCACCCATAGAGAGACCCACAAGCGTGACGCGACCCAAGGACAGTGTGTCCAAGAAGTCGCTAAGATCCTCCACAAACCGATCCCTGTCGTAGCCATTCGAGGACCATTGGCTACCCCCGTGTCCTCTCTGATCCAATGCATAGACATGGTACTGAGATGACATTAATTCGGCGAACTCGTCCCATATATGAGCTTGCCCCGTATGACCGTGAAGGCAAACCATTGGTGGCATGCCCTTGCTCCCCCAATCAAAGTATCGCAGTCTTAGATTGTTAACAGTCACGAATTTCTCTTGTGCCTTCACGTCGGTCATCGCATTGCTCCTTACCAATCGCTTATTGTATGTGTTCGCAATCGCCCATGGGACCGAACCGCACCATTGTAGCAGTCCATATAGGTCGGCACCACACTTAGGATACGTGACATCAGCGGGCATATCATGTCCAGACATGACCTCCAAGTGACGGGGTATTTCCCTAGAGACATATGCATCCCATACTAAACGTAGAGTAGAAGGAAGTGTTCTGATCTACTCTGAAACTTCAATTTACAGCTACAACGCACACCCCAAAGCAGTGCGAGCGAGGTTGGGACATTCATCTGACGCCTTCACGATGCAGATATGCCGACGCGGTGCTGGGGTCCTCCCGCCATAAGCAGCAGCTGACTCTGAATACCCTTGAAAAACCCAATGGGTTTGCAGGATGTCAGTAAATCACCAGAATGGTGACGCTTCGGGGCTGCCAATAGATTTGATTATGCGTCAAATTCCTGATAATCCGGAGTGGTTTACAAAGCTCTCAGCAGTGTCCTCAGTGGCGCGAGTGTCACGGTGGTACTGACGATACCAGGCTCGGTTAAGCAAGCTATTTGGATGAGTAATCAAACAAGAACAATGGCAGAAGTGTTAATAATAAATCCAAGAGTTACCCTGACTAGCCTCTCGTCATGCACCCTAATGACAATGAGTTTAATATTCGCCTTGTATAGCCTTGACAGGTTATAATGCGGGGCAGCGTTTCACAGGGCTAAGGGTATCATGGAGGATTAGGTACAATGCGGGATATGTCTTTAACCTCGACTCCAAGAGCCATGATTATCCCGAAGCCATATGTTTTTTATCTGGAATACAGCTTTGGCAATGGAACGAGAATTATAGACGGACCTGTATTTCTGGATTGGAGATGAGATGAAAGGAGAACATGGCCGTACAAGTTGTTACCGATAGTGGAGCGGATATACCCGAACAATTGGCAACTGATCTAGGAATAGTCGTGGTTCCTTTAACGGTGTCATTTGGAAATGAGTCTTACAAGGATGGTATTGAGTTATCAGCCGATCAGTTTTATCAGAGATTGCTTCACGAGGACATGATGCCAACCACCTCTCAGCCATCAGTGGGGAGTTTTGTTGAGGCGTACAAGAACATACGGGCGTCTTCTAATCAAATCCTATCTATTCATCTCTCCTCGAAATTGAGTGGCACATTGAATTCCGCAACCCAGGCTGGCAGCATGGAAAACCTAGGGGAATCTATTCGATTTATTGATAGTATGCAGGCTTCTATGGGACTCGGGTTCAGTGTGATAGCTGCGGCAGAGGCTGCCAAAGGCGGTGCCTCTCTAGATCAAGCTGCCTCTGTTGCTAAGTCGGTACTCGACAGAACGCGCATATTTATACTTTTCGATACACTAGAATATCTCGAAAAGGGGGGGCGTATCGGACGGGCCAGTGCATTATTCGGCAGCGTTCTACAGATAAAGCCCATATTAACTCTGGAGGATGGGGTAATAGAAACAAAGTTAAAAATCAGAACCTTCCAGAAAGGTGTTCAGAGATTGCAGCAGTTGACCGAGGAGTGTGGCAATCTTGATAAAGCGGCGATCCTATATACAACCGACCCCACTGCGGCGAGAAATTTAGCTGGACGTCTTAACAATCGCTTTGCTGAGGATACAAGCCCTTTGATAATCAGAATCAGCCCAGCAGTTGGAGCGCATGGAGGGCCTGGAGTTATAGGGGTTGTCTGTGTAATCACCCAAACCTAGGCCGAAACATAGTGTATTTGAGATAGTCTAACTATCATCGAGTGCTAGAGAATAGCCCTTCAAGCCTTCAGCAGAGTCTCCTGAACCTAAATGTGAAACCTTTCGATTTATTTGAAGTAAGTAGGTTAATACTGTGATACATATGTTTAGGCTTAACCAGGCATCCTTGGAATTTACTATATGACCATTGTACTCATACAGAAAGTTAAACATTAAACAATGGATGCACTAGAGTTTGGCATAGTAGACCAGTCTCCCATTAGGAATGGAGGCACCGTACAAGAAGCATTGCACGAGACAGTTGTCCTTGCGCGACTTGCTGAAAAACTTGGATACCATCGATACTGGGTTGCTGAACACCATAATTCAGGAGGATTCGCAGGAACCGCACCTGAAATCCTAGTAGGTCAAATAGCTTCTCAGACACACAGTATAACTGTTGGCAGCGGCGGAGTCATGCTTTCTCACTATTCCGCGTTCAAAGTGGCAGAGACCTTCAGTGTACTGCAATCTTTCTACCCAAATCGAATCGAATTGGGCATTGGTAGAGCTCCTGGTAGCGACCAGGATACCGCCAGAGCTTTATCATACCCAAAGGAAATCGCAGACATTCAGACATTCCCACAACAAGTGACTGATCTGATTGGATTCCTGTCTGGAACTCTGCCAGATGAACACATCTTCTCAAATATAAAATCGCAACCAGGTCCACCACCGCTTTCAATCCCCGGCATATGGCTACTTGGTTCTAGCGACTACAGCGCCAGATTAGCCGCGACCCTCGGTCTGCCATTTTCTTTTGCTGATTTCTTTGGAACTACCGCAGGGCATGGCCCTTTGGTCGCTGACTTATACAGACAACTGTTCCGCCCATCAGGATATCTTACGAGCCCCAAATTCAATGTGGCATTGCAAGTCATTTGTGCTGAGACTTCTGAAGAAGCAGAATTCATACAATCAAGCAGAAACATCTCCCGAATCAACACCCTTAGGGGTATACGTGGGCCAATGATCTCACCGGAAGAAGCTTACTCAATCAAACTAGCGCCCTCTGAATTACACCATTTGGAACAAGTCAACAAGCACTCCATACGAGGCTCCCCGGCTATAGTTAAGAATCAAATATTGGAAGCCGCAAAAGTTTATCGAACAACCGACGTGAGCATTGTCACCAACTGCTATTACCTTGAAGACAGATTGAAATCTTTTGAGTTAATCTCCGAAGCGTTCGATTTACCTAAGAAGCCCCAGCAACAGTGAAAACGGAGAGAAATCTATGCAAGTTATCGCTACTGCTTATCCTGGCTCTACTCTTAACTTTTAACTTTATGGAGGCCTGAAGGCTAGGAGTTCCCTGGTGGATTACGTACACCGCGGGGGCATGCATAGAGATATATCTTGCCACTACCTCGGAATAGTCTTATCTTTCTGAATAACATTCCAGTTAGCAATCTAGTAGAGCAAACGTCCCGTCCAGAGCCATCATTATAGGGAGTAGCCATGGCCGCATACGCAATCGCTAATGTAAAAGTGACGGACACCGCCAAGTTCCATGAATACGGTCTGCTGGTACCTGCTACAGTCGAAAATATGGGGGTGTGGGGGGGGATACCTAGTGCGTGGAGATACGATTGAGAAAGTCGAGGGTACTTGGCAACCAAGTCGGATGGTTGTCATAGAGTTTGAGAGTATGGAGCAGTTGAAGAAATGGTATCACTCACATGAGTACAGTGGCCCAATGCAATTGCGGCATGAGCCTGCCAACGCGAACGTCTTGTTTGTTGAAGGGGTTCAATCATAGGATGTCTCTGGAGGAGTGACGGCAAACCAAATCCCTCACAGCACTTAACAACAGCGTTTCAAGCTTCAGTAGCTTACGTACAACTACCGGGACCAAGTCTACCCCCACACTAGCTCGTGGCATAACCCTGACGAGTTATCATTGTGGGAGGGTTTTATGGACATCTTACGAAGAGGCGGCAGGAGCAGTACCATCATTGCCACATCTATAAGAAAGAACAAACGCTTCAGTGAGCAGGCTACGCAGAAAACAGGAATCTGGGATGGCAAGGTTAACTGCAGAAGAAGTGATAGACAGGATTAGGGTGAAAGAGGGCTTGCCTGGGGAAAATCTCTCTTTCCTCGACCTCAGCGGTGCCAACTTCAGGGCGGCCAGGTTGGATTGCGCCAATCTGGCCAATGCAGACCTGAGAGGGGCCGACTTTGGAATGGCTGACCTTAGGCGAGCCAGCCTATATCGGGCAAGACTCATGGGGGCTATCTTGAGTGGTGCCTCCCTAGGCCTTGCAAACCTACGTGAGGCCAACCTGTACATGGCAAGGCTTATGTGGGCCGACCTAGCGGAGGCTGACCTAAGCGGGGCCGACCTAATCATGGCAGACTTTAGCGGGGCCAACCTGTATCAGGCAAAGCTCATGAGGGTAACCCTAGGCATGGCTAACCTTAGCGGGGCCAACCTACGCTTGGCCAACCTGACTATGGCAGCACTGGACCGTACCAACCTGGCATTGGCAGACCTGAGCAATGCTAACCTCACGGGAGCCTCACTGCGTGGGGCCAACTTGAATGGAGCTGACTTGGGTAGCGCTAACCTGAGTTCGGCGAACTTGAGCAGTGGGGGATTTTCAGGGGCGAGCGATTTACGTGGGGCCTACATGGTCAATGCGAACTTGACAGACGTAAACCTTACTGGGGCTGATTTGAGGGAAGCCAACCTGAGCGGGGCCAACCTGAATGGAGCCAACCTGAGCGGGGCCAACCTGAATGGAGCATTCCCAGTCAGAGAGCATAGATGACTGGTGACAGCGACAAATCGATTAGGGAACACCAGCACCACGAAACAATTCACTTCGGAAGTACAATAGTCCCGTTAGGTCGAGCTAGGAGTCCCTTGGGGGGAAAGTACGACGATGGGGATTGAGACATGTCCCCAAAAGAAGCGACTGTTGAAAGGTAATTAGCCAGCGCCGACTAACAATTGTTTACACGATGGTACAAGTCCAGCCTATAGATGCTTTTAGTGAGACACACTGGTTTAGTCGTGGAGACAACAGATTCCTAGATTTACACGAAAGGTGTCAACAGTTCGAGTCCGCTATCGCCTACTATCAATATAGGCACGGAAAAGGCCACAACACTATGCCAGATGGGTTCTTTCTTGCCAATGGGCACCAACAGGAAAGGCACATCACGCACCTACTTAGAGGTAACAGCCATTACCATGTGGACTAACATGAAAACATTGTCAAATCGGTTCTACACGCTATATAGAGACTCGAGCGTATGCCGACTGAGAACTACCATCACTTGCTGACAGAAGAAGACCATCTCCAGTACTGGTACTCCAATACTATCTGGGGAAAGCAGATCGTGTACGACGACGCTCTGTTTGAAGTCATGAGCCTGCAGGTATTCCAGGCTGGCCTTAGCTGGCGGATGATTCTCAACAAGCGGGACGGGTTTCGCTTGGCGTTTGGAAACTGGAGCATCAAAACCGTAGCCAGTTTGGGGGCTTCTGACGTAGAAGTACTCCTAAACGACCCGGGCATAATCCGTAACCGGCTGAAAATTCAGGCCACAATCGAGAACGCCCGTGCCATCTTGGCCATCCAGGCTGAGCACGGCGGCTTCTGCAACTGGTTTTACAGTTTTTTGGAGGGCACAGAATACCCAGCCCTCCAGAAAACACTGAGAAGGACCTTCAAGTTCATGGGCCCGGAGGTTTCACGCATGTGGCTAATGGCGTCTGGCCGCATTACTACTGAGGAAGGAAACAAGTATCGGCCGTAAGGTCTGAACTTTATCAGAATCATTGTGCCGCATGGCAAATAATTAGAGTGTCTCCAAGGCACAAAACTGAAAGCTAGGATTATGAAGCTGCGCCTATGGTATGGCAACCCTCTGACGGGTTATCGTTGTTAGGGTTATATAGTGCGCGGGAGTAGTGACATGTCATTTAATGAAGCAAACACTTGAGCAAAGTTGATTGACCATTGTTTCACTCCAGAGATTGGAAAGAGGGTTCAATCAGTAGGGAAATGACCGCTGGTGCCATAGAGATTGCTGCGGGTATACCCAGTCAACGGCCTGCTCGTAGGGCTGATTAAACCTTAAGGATATAATCCACTCCTTTCGCTCAGCCCGTTGCAGTAACTCTTCGGGTTTCCAATAGGAAGCGGCACTCCGTTTTGAAGATAGCTTAGTAGAATCACTACTCCTTCGACTAGCGCCAATCCAGCGTTGGAGTGAATCGGTGCAAACGCTAGTGAAGTAGCTGACAAACTTAGACCCTTGGAACACTCTGTAGGCCTAAACCCCTAGCTGAATTATTGGAGATGGTGTCTAATGTCGAACCCAAGACAATTTGCTTGTGAGTCTAGATCCCTTTTGTCTCCATGCGAATCAGTGTATAAGGACCGCTCTTTGGCATCAACGGCTGTCGTGGCCTAGAGATTAGGAACTACACCCTCTTCTAGGTTCACATGTAGAGCGTTGATGGCTAAACACAACATAGTGTAGTAACCAATTGTGACAATCAAATCGACTACCGCCTGTCGCCCTAGCAAGTGCTCGACAGCTCCGTAAGTTGCATCTCTTACTTGCTTATCATCTAGGAGTTCTTGAGTAAACTGAATGAATACACTTTCCTTAGGTAGCAGTCCACGTGGGGGACCACCTTTCCTTATCACTTCCACTACTTCGTCCCTTACGCCTACTTGCTTAGCTGAGTAACAATGATGAGTCCATATATACTGGCATTTCAAGACTTTCGCCGTAGTTAGTGTAATAATTTCCCTAACCTCTGATGAGATTGATGGAGATACATAACGGAGTTGTTCCCCAACCATGGCTACGCTAGATGCCACATCAGGGCTGTTGAGAAGGGCAGCGAAAGGTTCTGCCACATGTCCTCGATATGCAGCCATCTGATCATACAGGCCGTGTTTGTCTTGTGGTAGATCTTCTTTGGTAATTAATGGCACTCTAGGCATAAGGACTCTCCTCTGCGATTATCAAGCAAGCACCCAGTATCAGTTGAGCGAGCGCTCAGAGATTATCGATTTGCATTCCTGGCATTTTCCACCTAGCGAACGTTGAATGCACTCCTGGATTCCGTCACTTTTCATCCTAACTTCAACAGGCCTTAAGGGACGCATGCAGTAGGCCACAACATTGTGATCCAAGCACAGGCTCTAGCTGAGGTGAATAAGCCAAACCTGTTTCACCTTGTCTGGGCCGTCTCCATCAACCTGGTTCTGTAACCTTCTGGAATCTCCCGTAGGCGTCGCCACGCTGGCCCCTCCCTCCGCTTGTCCACGCTGTGGGCCGCTTCTACCACCAGATCCACCGCGGCCAGGAAATCGTCCAGGCAAATATATTCTGTTTCCACACTCCCCTCTGGGCCGGCATTATGATAGTTGCCCAGTGGAAGAGCAATCCCTGTGACATGGTAGCCGTAGACGGCAAAGCCACTGGCCTCGCAAGTACCGCCACTCATAAGCTGACGCTGCACCTTAAATCCCGGGTTTCGCTCTCTCAGTTGCTCTCTGGCGCTGATTAGCACTCCCTCAGCCTCCGCATCAAAGGTGAAGCTGGCATCCCCAACTCGGATGACGGGTCCCTCCCCAAGAATGGCTCCCGGCAAGTTTCGGCTTGTTTCCACGGACACCACCAGCGTGTTCATAGGAAGTCTTCCTTCTTGCGCGAGAAGACGCGCTCCCACCAATCCAACCTCTTCGGCCCGAGTGAAGACGAAGTAGATGTCCCCCGGCGTATGTTGAGAGGCCAATTTAGTCAGGGCCACAAGCATGCTTGCACATCCTCCCAGGTCGTCCAGTGCCCTCATATGCACCAACTCGCCGTCAAAGGAGAACTTTGGTAGGTCAAAGACTACCGCACAGGGTAGTTCAAGTGAGTGCTCGTCCTTCAGATACAGGGAGACCGTTCGCTCAGATTCCGGGCCATATCTTCCGCCAGTCTCAGCGCTGAACATTTGACCGTCAGGTGCTACTATCTGGACAGGGATTCTCTCGGAAAAGCAGGATGGCGGCACACCTCCCAGTGCACGGGCCACCACGGCCTTGCCGTCTACCTGGAAAGCCTCGAAGCCGGGATGGTCCATGTGCGCCATAAAGGCGATTGCTGGAAGCCCAGGGTCATCACCAGCGCAGTGCACTATCAAGTTTCCATAAGCGTCCCCCTGGACCGATACCCCCAGATGTCCCAGGTATTCGCAGATGTACTCAGCTACGCCATCTTCGTAGAAGGAAACGGCAGGACGCTCCGCTAGCTTACCTAGTAGCTCCAGTGAAAGTGGCCTCAAATCCTCCGTAGTCACGCATTCCCCTCCATAGACTAAGATACCTGAATCTCATTCGCTCGGTCTCATCTGCTCCCAGATAGACTCCATCACTGCGCCGGGATTCATGGGCAGTTTATCCATGCGCACGCCAATAGCCCTGTAGATGGCATTGGCTATGGCAGCTGGAGGCGTCACAATAGAAACTTCGCCAACACCCCGTACCCCAAAGGGATGCCTGGGATTGGGGACTTCTACAATGACAGTATCTATCATGGGCAGGTCCAAACTGGTTGGCATACGGTAGTCCAGCAAGCTGCTGTTCATCATCTGCCCATTTTCGCTCATGCAATACTCCTCATTCAGAGCCCAGCCTATTCCCTGAACACTTCCTCCCTGCATCTGTCCTTCCACATAGCTGGGATGGATGGCCTTGCCAGCGTCCTGTACCATAGTGAACCTCAGTATGTCCACCTTCCCCGTCTCAGGATCTACCTCAACGTCAACTATGCAGCCAGCGAATGTGCCTCCTGCCCCTCCTCCATCGGTCGTTGCCGAGCCAACTACTGGCCCTCCGAGATCATCCAGTCGTTTGGCCAACTCCTTAAACGTCATAGTTAGCTCCGGATGCGACTTACTTCTCAATATACCACCTTCAAAATCCACCGCCTCGTGCTCAACGTCCCAGATCCTGGCGGCGCGCTCGACCATCTGACGCTTCACATCCTCAGCCGCGTCGTAGGCGGACTTGCCAGTCTTAAACGTGACACTGCTCCCTCCAGTCCCACTGGTGTAGCCTATAGAATCCGTGTCCATCACGGCGGGAATCACGTCCTCACCTGGAATTCCCAGTACCTCTGCGGCTTGCATAGCCACTGATGTCCTCGTACCACCAATATCTGGCGAACCTTCGTTCAAGTTGACAGTGCCGTCGGCGTTCACCTTAATCGTGCAGGACGAAAGCCCTCCTCCGTTCATCCAATAGGCCAAGGCGATACCCCTACCTCTATTGCCCCCACCCAGCGGAGTTCTGTAGTGGGGATGTTCCTTGATGGCCTCCATGACTTCTTCACAGCCAATGCGAGGGTATGCCGGGCCATCCGCGCGACGCGTGCCCTCACGCGCGACATTGAGCAATCGGAGATCCAATGAATCCAGTCCCAGTTTCTCTGCCAACTCGTCAATCACCGTCTCTGAGGCGAAGGCGGCATTGGTGGCTCCTGGCGCTCTGTACGCCGCGGTCTTGGGCTTATTGACCACAACGTCGAAACCGTCTATTAGAACGTTTGGTATATCGTACGAGCCAAACACGCAAATTGCACCAGCGTCCACGGGCGATCCTGGATAAGCTCCGGCCTCGTAGGCCAAGTAGGCCTGGGCTGCAATAATTTTGCCATCCTTGGTCGCCCCCATCTTTACCTTGATATAAGAACCCGGCGTAGGGCCAGTGCTCTCCAAATCCTCGGCTCTGGTCATTACTATCTTAACCGGGTGACCCGATTTTCTGGATAGCAATGCCGCAACAGGGTCGCCATAAGGCTCAAATTTGCCACCGAAGCCGCCGCCAATTTCCATCGGTATAACCCTGATATCCGAGACATTAAGCCCCAATGCTTGGGCCGATGCATCCCTGACTTCGAACGGACCCTGAGTGCTGCACCAGATGGTCACTCGGCCGTCCATGTTCCAGTAGGCAGTTGCGTTATGTGGTTCTATGTAACCCTGGTGAACTGTCTTAGTGTTGAACTCCCTCTCGATGACCAAGTCAGCGTCTTGAAACCCCTTCTCTATGTTACCCAGTCTATGTTGTAAATGGCTGGCTACGTTACTCACCTTGTCGATCCTATTGCCAACGTCATCGGTCTTCAGGCTGTTATGCAACAACGGAGCATTCTCCTTCATTCCATCGGGCGCTGTAAGCACCGGCGATAGAACCTCATACTCGACTTCAATCAGTTTAAGGGCTTCTTCGGCATCGTGAGGGTTTGCAGCGGCCACAGCAGCCACCGGCTGTCCCCTATAAAGAACCTTGTCGCTAGCCAGTATGTTATCCCTTAGACTTTTCAAGGACATTGTCAACTCGGCTGACTCCAAGGCCTCATTTGAACCGCGGAGTTGGAAATCTTCGGCGGTTACCACCGCTTGGATGCTCGAGTGTCTTTTGGCCTTGCTGGTGTCGATGGATTTAATCCGGGCGTGAGCATGGGGGCTGCGCAGGACCTTGCCGTAGAGGAGCCTCGGCATCTGAATATCGGCGCCGTACTGAGCACGACCAGTCACCTTATCAACGCCGTCGTAACGTATAGGTCTTGTACCCACTACCCTATATCCCTGAATGACCATAACAATTACTCCTAATCTACCATTAGCACGCTTGGTGATTAATTAGGTAATGTTCAACGCCAAAGAAACTTGAGGCCCAGTCCACCAGATATGTATTCTCAGACGATAACCAACTTATCTGGGGAACCTGACCGCATATCGCTCCTACACTGAGTATACACGCTGTGAACCTGAGATGCGGTGTGGTGGTTTGGGCGGGCTGGCCAAGGCGAAGAAGAGTGACCCAATGCCTGTAATCACCGAAATGACAATGAAGCCCACCCGATAGCCATCGAAGATATCGGCCAAAAACCCGGCAATGAGAGGCCCGCTGGTCATTCCCACCATCACTATCAGAGAAGACAATCCCATAATAGTGGCAAAGGAGGCGCGACCGAAATAGTCAGCACGTATGGTGGTCATCATAGGCCCGCGCACTCCCCATGCGGTCCCATGCAGCACAGCGAAGATATAGACTGGTAAGAGAGTTGTGGCATAGGCAAGAATCAACAGTGCAACGGAGTGGACCAGCATAGCCACAACCGCCAACCACCGCTTACTGAACCTATCGCCCAGAAATCCACCGCCCAACTGTCCCAGAATGTTGAATACTGTCATGACCACCACGGCACTGGACCCTGATGTAATGGAGAGACCAACACTATCAACAATATGGGGGATCAGGTGCAGAGAGACGGCACCTACGGTAAACAGCGCCATGGAATGCCCCAAGCCGAGGAGCCAGAAAGCAGGAGTTCTAATTGCCTCTCTGGCAGTGAAACCATCGACATCGTCTGACTCTGGTAGAGCAAGAGGTTTCAGGGATTTCTGGTTAGAGTCCTTCTCTGAGTGAGGGTCTGACGTGCTTGCCCCATCAGGCAGGTATCCGTACTGCTCGGGCCTCTGGCGCATAATCTGAGCTATAGGTAATCCAATAACTATTATCAGGATACCCGAGAAAAAGGAGGTTGGCCTCCAACCGAGCGATGTGAGTGACCACGCCACTGCAGGAACCAACAGTCCACCGAATCCGAAACCGCTCATGGCGACACCCATAGCTACACCACGTCGTCTCTCGAACCAGTTGACCACTGTGGTTGCCACCGTCAGAAAGCCAGCGATGCTGGAGCCAGCCGCCATGAGTGCAAAGGTGATATAGTAATCCAAAACGGAGTCGGTCTGGCTAAACAATATGAAGCCGGCACCGAACATCAGCATTCCGACCCGCACCATCATCCTAGGACCGAACTTATCGATTAGCCAGCCCTGCAGTGGCCCCAAAATGCCGCTTTCAGCACGCGACAGCGCAAACGCCCCGGAGAGAACAGCCCGGCTCCAACCGAATTGGGTCTGCAGGATGGGGAAGTAGGCAGTGAAACTGTGAATCATCAACGACCCGACAATCATCTGGAGAGAGAAACCGCCGGTGACAATCCACCATCCGTAGAAGACCCGACTCGATTGACGACTTAACCGTTCTGCAACTAGTGAGATGCGGGCCATTCAAAAATCCAGTTCATCATCTATAGACCATACCAACACGACGACGTACAGAAAGTCTCATGCTAGCCCCATTACTGAAGATCAATTGCAAGCTACACACTCTAACTAGATACGGAAACCTCTAAATGCGCTCTCCTTTTGAATTGCACACGCGCGTCTGGGCAAGCCATGGAATGGATGATTGGAATCGAACCCTGGACAGCTTGCTTGGGGCTCAAACCGCAGGCCGTTCCCACATGTAAGTACCTGCATTTCCCTTATGGTATTTATACCTGAGAAGTATCTCTGTGTAAACAACTGTTAACTGGAGTTGGGCCAATAATTAAGCTAATGACCTCCTAGCACATGCCTCTGCTGATGACCTATCTCAATGCCCACCTTTATCCCTAATCCCCCATGGGATTCCCATCCGTTAGGACCCATCCACCATTGTAACTCGTCAGGAACATGCCCCAAGTCAAGGACTGTTGCGCAAGCCAGACCACACTACCACACATCAACATATCCCTGTCCCATGGCACACTATCACCTTGCGCTATACGTTCGCCTGGTGACATAGTAGCACCACTTTTCAAATCCCTGTTGGCGTTGCTCCAGACTCCGTTCCTTTTCCCTCATCACCTCACTGGTCGAGCCTAAAGTTCGTACGGAACTTCTCCTCATGTATGTATTTCGAACAGTTCGCTGCACGAATGCAGCCCAAGAAGTTCAGTGTCCATTGTGTGCATTGCTTGGCCTGAGTGGCCAGTTCGACTGCCTTGGCCAGTATCACTACATGTCAGTTGGGAATAATCTATCACTCTCAAGGAGTCTCTATCACTCATAACTTCGTCAGCTATTCTAGGTCTCAATAATGCCCAATTCCGCTGACACTCTACTCGAATGAAGTGGGGCAACTCCCTTTGAGAGACCACAATATTGATGCCATTGCTCATCGATATTAATCACTAAGAACTCCATTGACGTGAGAAATCCTGATATAATCACAATGCGGGTTAGCATTTTTAGCATTTCGTGAAGTGTTAGAAAGAAACAATTTTCATGCTGGAACCAAGCCAAACCGATTTTCGCCTAGAAGACCTTACCCTGATGGACAGTGAAGAGTACGGATTTGAGACGATATGCGATTCAGCTCATGACAACC
>VEXC01000003.1 GCA_009391225.1 SAR202 cluster bacterium AC-647-N09_OGT_505m | reverse complement strand
TTGTCATTACGCGGTGGCATCTATCTGGTGAGGCATAAGCTCGAATGCCCCCCCAGTGCCGCAGCGCCCTCCACAAACACTGAAAGGTCTTCGTATGATGAAACTGACCAATGGCGAAGTCCAGGTGAACCACAGCCCGACCACTCCTGCCATGGCAAAGCTCTGGCAGCAATCCAGCCAGATGGACGCGAGTGAGGGATATATCTTGTGGGAAGCCCCATCTGGGCACAGACCTCCAGTTCCTGGTGGCAGTATGCTTGGGCATTATTCTGCTTGTTAGGTAGTGGAGCCGCCACTTTTTGTTCCAATGGGCTCTTCGGACAGGCATATTAACATAGCCCAATTGGCCTCCCTTAAGTTGCCTTGCCGCGCCATTGGTTTATTTATCTCCTCAGGCTGGGATTCTAGTCTTGGCTAGTACCCCATAGCGTAAAGACACCCTCTTGGCGCATCGGACCACCAGATACCGCAATCCCGGGGAGATTGTTCTCTATGTGGATCTGCCGTCAGCCTGAGCGCCACTGAAATTGTTGAGTGGAATCAGTGTGCATCCACAATACGGGTACTACCACTCCCAGCATTGCCACCACTTTTTGATGATGCGTGGGCAGATTGTATTATGCAGACGAGGCCTTTGTCAGTCAAGTGTATGCACATGCCTGGCCAGTTGTTTGCGATATTCGTAGAAAATGTAAAACCGGCTGATGATGTGGAGAGCTTCGATCACCTTGCGTGCCCATTGGGCACTAGGGAAATGTAAGTTGATCAACTCCAATGATATGCAGTTGAAGGGTATGATTTATCGATAGGGTGCAGAGCATGTAAACATAGTTACATGGGTCCAATTGACTACACATCCATGCAAAGCCAGTATCTAGATAAACTCCTCCTTGTTCCAGGAACTCCGCTCGTCTGAGTGTATGCCTGGGAGACTACCATACACTTCTTTCACACTCATGGTTCAAACTTGAGGGCTTGGTTAGCTTTCTCGGTATCCGATTTCATTGGAGATGGAATCTCGGAGAATACTTATGCACATGTAACTTAGCAAGGTGACTGTAGCCCAGCAACAAAGTTTTTCAACTCAGAGGATATCTGTTGTAGGACTAGCAACTGACTTGAACGAAACTCTTGACGAGGTTAGACTTACGACAGTGCAAGTGGTCTCAGTGTAAACACAGGGCTTGCACGCTTGGGCTCTTGGAAGACCCGAAGATGCAAGTGAAAGCGGCGTTCACCATCGGAACATTGTGAGTGTTCCCTCCACGCCTTGCTTAAGCAAGTGGTCATTTCAGCTGCAGGAGGATCAGAATGGACTTCGCGATGCCGTATACTGAGGAGCAGGAGTTGTTTCGACGGGAAGTGCGCTCTTGGCTGGTTGAGAATGTCCCTGAGGACATGAAGGAGCCTGTTGACCCCGGGGATTTCACGGAGGAGCATTATCGGTTCTGGAGGCAAGTTCACCGGAAGCTCGGGGCAAAGGGGTGGCTACACCCAACCTCTACCGAGGTGTACGGAGGTGGTGGGCTAAGTGCGGATCATGAGACCATAATCGAAGAGGAATTGCTCCTAGCTCGGGCAGTACCTCCCTTCGGTGGGCTGGTGCCGCGTATGTCCGGTTCCCTGCTTATACCAATTCTCATGGTCTGGGGTACAGAGGAACAGAAGCAGAAGTTCTTAGTTCCCCTGTTAAGAGGAGAAGTGGTAACCTGGCAGAAGTACACTGAGCCCAGTTCTGGAGCGGATCTGGCAGATTATCATAGCCGGGCCGTCCGTGACGGTGACGATTGGCTTCTCACGGGGCATAATGTCTTCATAAGCGGTCGCGGTACACCAGACTACCTCTATGGCCCCATGATGACCGACCCCGACGCACCTCGCCATAGGAATCTGGGGTTCTTCGTTATTCCTGTTCCATCTGCTGGTCTGGAGATCACAGAGATGGAGCTCGTAAATGGCAAGGAGCAGCACGCAATCTTCTTGGAGAATGTGCGTGTGCCGGGTAGCCATCTCATTGGGGGGGACCACCAGGGATGGCAGGTAGCTAACACGGGCCTGGAGCAAGAGCATGGCGGCCGCGGACAAGCCTTCCCGAGCGATGAGATGGTCGACAGATTGGTAAGCTACGTCCATGACACTAGCCGTGGCGGCGAATCGCTGGGGAGTGACTTCATAGTTCAACAGAGAGCTATGGAGGCCTACATCGAGTCCCACGTGGATAGTCTCATGGCTAAGCGCACCAACTGGATGTACCAGAATAGACTGGATATCCAGTACCAAGGAAATGTGGCCAACGTACACCACAGGGAGCACCAGCTACGCAACGCTATTAGGGTGCGAGAGCTTATGGGGATTTATGCTCATCTGGGCTCAAAAGACTCCCTAGCTCCACAAGGTGGAGCTCAGGAAGTCCACTTGCGCTATCTGGTTGGCCAGCGCCATGCTGGTGGGAGTACCAACATCGCCAAGGTGATCCTGGCCCGCCGCATCGGCGTCAGCCGGACACAGGAGCGGGCGGCCCCCACCCCCTCCTCGACAACCGGTCCCAGCGGCTAAAGTAGCATCGGCTCACTAAATGGCAGTGGCAATAATCCAAGATAAGATTGGTCTATGTCTACTGGTCTTCAATAGGCGGCAGGTTCGTGCCTTTGTGGCCCTTCGGGCGCTAGGGACGTAGTACCCGAGGGGATGCTTCTGCCCTCATGACTGCCACGAGTCTGGTTTGGTAGGGCGCACAGGAGCAACTTGTGGAGAACAACCTCTGTTCCTATCGCAACAACAAGAAGCACTCATACCCTTTCAGGAGTCTTATGCGGTGCTACTGTGCGGCGGGAGAGGTACAAGGAAGCCGCGGAGGGATAGTGGGGTCCAACGGTGAGCTACCCCCACAGCTGGGATCTCTACAGGGAGCAAGGGCTACTTAAGGTCTGCGAAAAGCCTCTGGGCCTCCTGGAGATCCTCTGGGGAGTTGACGTCTACCGTCACAATAGGGCTGTCCATCTCTATTTGGTAAGTCTCCTTGCTGTGGTGGTGAGTAACTTCCCTCAGTCCCTGCCCCTCCTCGGTGATGGCCATTAGCTCTGGCAATAGGCTGGAGGCAAATATGAGAGGATGGCCTGTGTTGCCGCGGTGCACAGGAGTGGTAATCAGCGCAGCTCCATCCAAGTGGGCATTAATCAAGGCCTTCAGGATATTAGGAGGACGTGGCTGATCCACCGCTAGCACAAGGATTCCCTGTGTGGAACTGGAAAGGTGTCGTAGTCCAGCCTTAACTGAGGTGGCCTTCCCTTGCCTGTAATCCGGGTTTGACACGGCCTTTACCCCGGGCTTTCCCTTCACCGGCGCCTCTACCTCATCACCTCGGTGGCCTATAACCAAGACCACCTCGGCAGCCCCGGCCTCCTGGAGGGATTGTACCTGGTACTCGACTAGGGTTAAACCTTGCCAGGGAAGAAGCGCTTTGAGCCGACCCATACGGGTTGACTCCCCAGCGGCCAGAAGGATAGCTGAGATGCCGTCCATGCGTCTGCTTTAGGCTAGAACCCCCACCTTTTGGGCCATTTTCTGGAGATATCTTCCCTCCATAGTCATGGTCTTGCCGGGGCGGCCTTCGCGGAAAGCCACAATCTCCGACAAGATGCTCAGTGCGATCTCCTCTGGTGTCTTGGCTCCGATGTCTAGGCCAATGGGTGCGTGAACAGCCTTCAATCTCTCTAGAGAGATGCCGTTCTTGAGCAATTCTTGGTGTATGAGGATGGTCTTGCGTCGACTACCCACTAGGCCCACATACCCGGCGGGGCTGCGTACAGCGGCCTCCAAGGCCCGGTCATCCTCGCGATGGCCCCTGGTTGCCACTATGATTGAGCTGTTGGGGCGGATGTCCAACTGTTTCAGGCCTTCGGCATAATCTGCAACCACGACGCTGTCTGCCTCGGGGAACCTCTCCATGTTAGCGAATTCTGGTCTGTCATCAACCACGTGCAGGCGCAGGCCCATCATCTTCACCAGGGGTGCCAGCGATTTGCCGATGTGGCCTCCTCCTGCGACAATCACCGCGGCTGGGGTCGTGTAGCCTTCCATGAAGACCTCGGCGCCGTCCTGGGTGACCAGATATTTTACTCTACCGTAATCCCTAAGCCCGCGGAGGCCATCTTCTACCTCCCGGTCCCGTAGCGGGTCTCCCAGTGACCCTTTCACCGTGCCATCATCTCCGATAAAGAGCTTGTCTCCCACTTTGCCTTTGTCCTGTGAGGTCTTGAGAAGGGTGGCTTGGCCCACGCTTGGGCTGCCATCGTAGGCGTCGACGATGTTATTCACCTGCGGTAGGATCTGTGCCGGATCAAGGACGGGGTCTATGAGGAAATACATGGTACCGCCGCATACCAGTCCCTCCCTGGCAGCGATATCCTCGTTTAACTCATAGTCCGTGAGGGTGGGCTCACCGCCCTCTTTTAAAATTCTGCTAGCCGCAAACCATATGTCACCCTCCACACATCCACCCCCCAGGGTGCCAACGCCGGTCCCATCTTCCCGCACCAGGAGCTTGGCTCCGGGTTTCTGTGGTGTGGAACCCTTGGTACCAACCACCGTGGCAATCACAAAAGGCTCACCTTTATTAAGTAGGTTCTGTGCTTCCCTAAAAACTTCTTCCATAGTGACTCCCTCTGAGAATAGGCTGCATACGGGGTATGGGACTAATTATAGCACATCACACATAAAATTACCCGATGCTCGTGCTGAATCATCAGGGTGGTCTAGTTATTCGTTTATGGGGTGTTCGTATGCAGTTGCACACACAAGCGCACTGCTCCATCTCTTATAATATCAACTAATATCAACATATTAAGGTAAGGGGAAAGAATAACCCTTTCCCTCTCAAGTGAGTAGAGTTTGGAGATGGTGTGAAGCTGATGAGGACCCTGATTGACTCTTAATCCGGTGCTGGTCTGGTTGTGGCTCAACTTAGGACCCGAGCATGAGGATTAGCGGAACAGGTCCTGGGATGCTTCTCTCAATAACGGCTGGATGGTGGCGTTCTCATTCGGGGAATGGGAATACCCGCGGGCTATGGCTACAGGGACCTGGCTGGTCTTCCCTGCCACCAACTCTGCCCCAGAAGCAATCTGGTCTGCTATGGCGGACACACTAACCCTCAACAAGTAGCCATAGGGGTCTGTCTCCCCTCTATCGTCTCTCATGGGGTCAATCCCTGCCACGCCTATTGCCACATCGGTGTTGCCCATCCTCCAGGGCCTCCCGAAGGTGTCCGATATGATCACCGCCAAATGAGACCCAACCCGGTCCATGAGACCTTTTCTAAGACGGCGGGCGGAGTCATCCGAATCCTCTGGGAGCAAGGAAACCCTCTCTTCCCCTGGAATATTGGAGGCATCTACCCCAGCGTTGGCACTGATAAATCCGTGCTTGGACTCCACTATCAATATGCCCCTATCCATTCTCACTATCCTCCGAGTCTCTCTGAGTACCACCTCCACATGGCGCGGGTCCTTATCGTATTGGCGAGCGAACTCCTCTGCCAGCGGAGATGGCTCCACATCCCTGAGGTCAACGACGGCACCCTCTGCCTTGGACACTATCTTCTGTGTGACCACTACAATGTCATTGGCCTCAAGAGGGGTGCCTTGAGCCCGAGCCGCATCGAATATCAATGGGGCCAAATCGTCTCCCTCGCTCACCTCTGGGATGCCGATTATCCCTATGAATGTAATCTGTGGCACAGTCATATCTCATTTCCTTAAGTAGGGGTCTAGTAGCAGATTTCCCTCGATTATAAAGGCGCAGAGGTTGCTTGTGGAAGAAAGGCGCAAGCAGTTTGTCGAGTACGATTTCTATAAGCTAGACGTCTTGTGTCGGCGGCTTCCAGTTACTGGTTACTGGGAACAAAGTGATGGGCAGTGTCATTGACAATAACAGGGCCTTACTATATATTGGCCCATGGATTGTGCTTCTACGCACAATCCATGGGAACCAGATTGGGAGTTGAAGATTTCCTCTGCGTCCACTGGTTTCAACGAAGCGGCGCCGTTTCAAAATGGGGAGCGCCGCTCTCTTCTCGCAAAAGGTATTCTACCAGGGCTTGACAAAGGAATGCCGATAGTGTAAAAAAGCAGATGGGTTCGACCGGGAAAGGAACGGCGTATATGGACTTATCCAAAGATTTATCAAGAGCAGGACCTACCACAATGCCTGGGGGGCTAGCACCTCCGGGTCTTGGTCGCGTAAGAAGGTCTAGGAAGTTTGAAAATCCCGTAAGAAATCGGGTCAACAAAAGGGGGGTTTAGTGAAAACCAGAGGTAGATTCATCGCAATCCTGGGAGTTTTGGGGATTCTTGTCTCGTTGATGTCCGTTGTGCCTGTTATGGGTGCTACGGCGGGCACGATATCCCTAAGTGGAGGAGTGACGACAGACAGCGTGAGGTGGTACTCCACCAACACCGGTTTCGACACCGCTACGGTTTCGGTGACCGACGCTGACAAGAACGTCCTCAACGACTTGACCGGCGCCTGTACCTCAGGCACCCTGGTCGCTTTCAAGTGCACCTTGGTGGGTGTGGCTGGCGGTACCACGTACCAGATGAACCATACTTATCTAGAAGACGCTAATAATGACGATATCCCGGACGGCGTGCTTATGAGGGCACTTCAGGGCGCGCAGAGTGGGTTTATCTCCACCGGTACCTCGGCAGCGACAGGCGCCGTGGTGCTGGCAGCTGCGCTAGGCAGCACCGTCCATCAGAATCTGCACACAGCTGCGGTTGCAGTAACTGCGGACGTGACTGCCGGAACAACCGATAACGCCCTCAGCAACTACGCCAGGGTTCGGGCGGTTATTACCAATGCTGCAGGCGTAACTGCTGGTGGCTTAGAGACCGCCGGCATAGTGATAAACGGAACGGCGGTTAACGCTACCACGTTGGTAGAGACCGCTGGCAGTACCGAGACACTCAATAGTTCAGCGACCATCGCAGATGCTAACCTAGACTCAACCACATTCTGGAAGGCTGGCACCGTAACTCTTACGGTGGATGCTAATGCCACCTTCGCAGGTACCTTCAGCATCCAGCTGCAGGAGTTGGGTACCGTGGTGGCTCGCTACAGTTACAACCAGACAGACACCGTTACAGGTAGGACCACGCTGGTCAGCAGCTCGCAGACCGCTGTGTCTGTCCCTCTCACACTTACTGAGACCACACCCAGCAGCGGCATCTTCACTACCACTGCTCAGCTTACTTCCACTCTGGGTGATCACAACACTGGCACACCCAAGAAGGTGTATGTCACCGATGGGGCACTCCTGACCTTTACGTACAACGACGAGGACCCAGTAGCCAGCAAGACGGCCACGGCGAGAGCCGACCTGAAGGCCCCGATCATTGCGCTGACTGGGCCAACCGATGCTTCTTTCACTAACGTATCGGCCCTTACATTCATCGTCACTGTGACAGATGAGGCATCCGCTGACGGTAAGGCCTCTGGCATCACCGCCACGGACGTAGACAACATAGTGATCGGGGGCACCTCTAGCCCAGCGCTAACGCCGCTTCTCGTAGGAACAAACTCGCTCCAGGTAAGCTACTCCAAGACCTTGACCAGTCAGGGCCTCACCAGTTGGTGGGTACCGGCCAAGGACAAAGTGGGTAATGTGCCTGTAGTCAGTGGGACCAGCGCTGTCAAGGGAGCTGGCGATCCGGCTGCCGAAACAACCGAGCCCGCCAAACCGTTCAAAGTGAGCGTTGACACTGCGGCTCCGACAATCATAGCAGCCAATGTGAAAACCGGCGGAAAACTGACAACGGCAACCAGCGGTACCACGACCACCGTTACCTTCGGTGAGCACGATACCAGCAGGAAGAACGTGCACGTGAGATTCGATGCTGGCTCCGGAACGGCGCCTCTGGATCCCGCCACCCTGTCCGCTTCAGATTGGAAAGTGGGCGGCACGAGCCCATCTAGCGCTGCAATAGACGACACCGGTCTGTACGTGGTCTTGACCATGGCTGCAGACCAGGCAACCGATGCCAAGCCTAAGGTGGAACTATCCACCGCAGGGCTCAAGGACGAAGCTGGCAACTCAGTTGCAACATTGACAGGTACCTCTGGCATCACTGCCATAGATGACCTGGCCGCGGTGCTAACAGTTACTTCCGATGCCGCCTTGGCAGAGAAGTCCGTGACCGTAACGGTGGAATCTAGCGAAGCATTGGGACTGGCGCCAACCATCAGTACCACAACCACTGAGCCAGAGGCCGCGACGGTTACTGGCGCAGCAGCACAAACTGTGACCCAGACAGGAACCACTACGTGGACGGCCAAGTTCACTAACCCGACAGGTGGGTTCAGCAAGCAGTATGTGGTGGTGACCGGTATTGATACAGCAAACATAACTTCGATAGTCGGGGATGACCTTCCCGCCAAAGACCTAGTGACCTTCCAAGTGGACGATGCGGCCCCGACGGCGGTCTTCACGGACGCTTCCGGTAATGCCCTTGCCACTACCAATCAAGAAGAAGGCGCTATCTGGCTCGTCTCTACATTCGACGAAGATGAGTACACTGGAGACAGTTACAAAACAGTGACCGTATCGGCCATGACATTGAAGATCGTGGACGGGGCCGACCAGACCACTGCAGTGGGTGACCTCTTCAGCAGCGATAACAAGGCATTCACCTTGGCACAGGACCTGACACCTGGGGCGTACAATATCAGCCTCACGGCGGCCGACTCCGCTGGGAACAGTGTTACCGTGAACTCTAACTTCACAGTGGTCGCTCGAACGGCGAAAACACTGTCCTTGAAGCCTGGCGTGAACCTGGTGTCCATACCTGGCTCGATAGTAGGTGATGGGGCCAGCCTCAACGTCCTCCTCTCGGGTCTACCCGTGACCTCGGTGTCCACATATGATCGGTCAGTGGATCTCGCTGGCGGGAACCCCTGGCTGACCTCCACGCTGGACGCCGAGACCAGCCTGTTTACCGGAGACATCACCAGCCTCGAGCCCGGTAAGGCCTACTTCATCACGGCCACGGCCAGTACTTCGGCTAAGATGCTCATTGAGCAGCCCACCATGATGCTGCCCCCAACCTTGGCAGTGAGACAGGGCTTCAACGCCATAGGCTACTGGTCGATCTCCGGCGCAACGCAAGATGACATCGATGGGTACCTTAATAGCATCAGTTGGACCGTGGCCTACACATTCGACCCAACCCCGGGCACTGGATGGGGAGTCATCAGGCCGGATGGTTCCTTGACTGGTGATACAGAGGCTACAGAAGGCACAGGCTACCTGGTTTACGTGAGCCAGGACGGAACACTGACACCGTAACAGGCTAGCCGATTGGAAATAGAATAGGCAAAGAGCCGCCCTCCCCAAGCCGGGAGGGCGGCTCCTTTTTGTGGGCTGCTGTGCCAAGGAGAGATTGAGAATAGTGAGGAGAGGACAGACGAAGCCTCGCGCAACTATTCCTTCCAATTCCCGAAAACAGCCCGAGAGATGAACTGTACCTAAGTCGGGGTCAGGAAGAGATGGGTATTCTGATGAGCTGGGGCCATGCTTATTCCGGAGTAAGTTCGTGGAGCTCATTAGCCCAGAACTGGGATTGGTCGCCGGGGGTCGGCAATCTAACACCTATGGCTTTGAGAAGAGCAGTTTGCCAGTGGTTCTTCTTTCCATCTAGGGTGTCTCGCTATCTGATTGTAATATGTATTGTCATAGCTCGGGTTGGGGGAGTGCGAGGGAGTCCGCTCTCCAAATGCGAGGGCTACCTCCCCTTAGAGAGACAGCAAGGGTAATGGGGCATCCACCAAGGGGAGGATATGGCGACCTGAATACGGTATCGGTGATTGTGGAAAGGATCCAGCATGCCTGTACAGAGAATGCCAAACTGTGATGTTGAATCCCTAAGGAAACCGGATCCAAGGTATGGGGCCTATGCTTTTAGTATGGCACTATAGGGATTGGGCTTCCAGCAGCCCGGGGGTCTCGAGGACAATACCGCATCGTTTTATCGAGGGTAGAGGAGCGGGTATGCGTGGTCAGAGGATACCAAACTGGATGCTGAGTCCCTCAGGATGCCGGATTGAAGATCTGAGAGCCTATGGCCCTTAGGATCACACTATAAGAGTCGTGCTTCCAACAGAGGGAGAATGTCGGGGACCTGGCATGGTTGCGTAGGGAGAGTATACTCTGTCTACTTGCGCTGAGTTCCATCTGCCCGGAAGTGGCGCACGAATTCCCAGGCCCCAGGCAACACCATGCTTGCCACCAGCAGCTTGAGGGCGTCTCCTCCAATAAAGGGATAGAGGCCGCCCTTGAGGGTCTTGTCAAGAACATCGTTGCCCACAATGGCATCGTAGTATGTTAGTTCCAACCCAGGAATTGTTGAGAAGGCGATGAACCACGCAAGCCAAGGAAGTCCGACAAGGTATATGCTGAGGTTGCCAACCACCATGGCCAAGGACACCTTGGCATGGCGGTCCCAGCCACGCTCAGCCAACAGGCCAACCAGGTAGGCACCAAGAATAAAGCCCACTATATATCCTCCGCTGGACATGTCCCAGACAACCACATGGGACATATCCCATATCTGCCCGCCTGTGCCAGCCCACGGAAGAATAAAATGAATCGTCTCTTGATTTAGCAGGCTTCCTGAAGGTGCATACACAGGCAGCAAAAACATGCCCATCAACATATAGACCAGCATGCTCAGGGCACCTCGTTTGCTTCCCAGGGCACCGCCTGTGACTAGAATTGCAAGGGTCTGGCCGGTTATGGGAATCGTTGTACCAGGAAACCGTATGGCGATCTGCGCCATGACCGCGGTGAAGAACGCGAATCCCACAACCAACGCTGCATCTACTAACAGGCCACTGCGGGGTAATACTGCGTCGGCGAGAGTAGCAGCTCTAGCTGTTGATTGTGCTTGCACTGTCTAACTCCAAATTGTGAAAGTATTGTCGACTTGGCGAAGTATAACAAGCGCTTACCACGGGGTCAATATATTGGTCTCGCACATATAGCCAGATGGCGACGTGGGTTTTCACCAAATATGGCTGATATTTTGCCTTGACACCTTTTGTAGTCCGATGGTAAATTTCAGCCAGAGTACTTGTAGATGCATCTCCAGAAATAGAACCTAGGTGACGGGACAAGATGCTCACTCAAAGAAAAACAGATCTGCTAAAGACCGTTGTCGGAGAGTACATTGGGTCAGCTAGCCCAGTAGCATCTGAGACCGTCGCAAAAAAGCATTCCCCGGGCCTTAGCTCGGCCACTGTGCGCAACGAGATGGCTCATTTGGAGTTCGAGGGCTATATCACCAGACCCCATCATTCCGCGGGAGCTGTGCCTTCGGACAAGGGATATCGCTTTTACGTTGAGACTCTTTCGCAATGGGAGGAGCTTCCTTCAGAGTCTCAGCACACCGTTCGCTACCAGTTTACCAGAGCTGGACGAGACATTGATGGTTGGACGCGGCTGGCAGCGACGGCGTTGGCGCAGCTGGTAAACAATGCTGCTCTGGTTACATATCCCAGGGAGCCAGAATCTCGCCTTATTCGCGTAAACTTGGTGCAGATTCAGGAGTCCTTGGCATTCCTCATTGTGGTTCTCCAGGAAGTCAAGCTGAGGAAGCAACTCGTGCCCCTTACTGAACCCCTCACCAGCGATGACCTCCAGATGATGGGAAATAGGTTGAACGACTCCTTCAGCGGCCTGAGCCGTCGAGAGATTCTGAGCAAGCCAATGGATGTTTCCCCCTTACAGCGCACTGTTACCGACATGATTCTGGACATCATGGAGACCGAAGACCGAGCGCTCTACAACGATCACTACGTCGAGGGACTGCAACACCTTCTCAGTCAACCTGAGTTCTCCGAGGGAAGCAAGGCCAGAGAGATGGTCGAGGTGCTGGAGGACAAAGAGCTTCCGAAGATGGTCTTGGCTGAGGCGCCGGAGTGGGGACATATGAAAGTCATAATCGGCGGGGAGAACCGTGTTACTTTTCTGCACCCTCTTAGTATGATTGTATGTCAGTATGGCTTACCAGGAGGTGGTCTGGGATCCATAAGTGCGTTGGGGCCGACCAGAATGGAATACTCCCGCACCATAGCTGGAGTGCGTTTCATCGCCTCTCTCATGACGGACCTAATGGCTCAGGTGCATGGCTGACCGACCCTAGTAGTGTGCCTCAGAATTGGGCCATTGTCACTGCGGGGCCCTACGAAGCAGGGCCTCGCAACCTGGCCTGTGGGATTTCCAAGTTTCCAATATTAATTTGTCTTGTGGATGGGACATATGTGAGAGACGAAGGAGAGTGCTGTCCATCGCCAGAAAGTCAACCGACCTGAATGGCATGGTTAGGTAGCCACCTGCACCGAGGTCTAGCCCCTTCATAGTCTCATCCAGAGTGTCCTCTACTGTGAGCATCGCTATATGTACGTCAGAGGAACTCTGGATTTGAACACATACATCAAAGCCGTCCATATTCTGTAACGCTAGGTCAAGAATGACGATATCCGAGCTCCGCGCCCGGGTCATTTCAATCCCATACTCACCTGGCTTCGCATGCAAGACACGAGTCCCAGGCCAGCGCATATCCGAAACACAGAGACAGCATCGAAACCACTCCAGAATCGCATTTACCCAATAGGACATGCATAGATTCCGCCGTTGTTCAGATAATATAGATGCTGCTCCAGGTTGGCACTCAGAACATAGGAGCCAACATCAATTGATTACCTAAGGTAAAAGGTTCACCCTTTCAGCATGTGTTTCATGACTAATCGGTATCGATGTATACTGAAAAAACGTACGTTGGTAGCCCTAATAGGTCGATTAAGAGATGTGGACGCGACATTCACAAGGCCAGTTACTCAAACCTGCACAGGCTTACTTCAAAACCAAGAGGTCTGAAAACAGCGGCCCATCTTCTCAAACCGAAGCCTCTTCTCGTATGGCATTGGGAGTAAAATAGCCTCATGAACCCACATGATTGGCGATATATTCTCCATGCTGACCTAGATGCCTTCTATGCCTCAGTGGAGCAATTGGACAACCCATGGTACCGAGGGCAGCCCTTGGTGGTGGGAGGCCCACCAGAGGGACGTGGTGTTGTGGCTGCGGCTTCCTATGAGGCCAGAACATACGGCATCCATTCGGCTATGCCTATGCGGACCGCGATGAGGCTTTGCTCGCAGCTTGTGCGAGTGTCCCCTCGCTTTGATCGATACCATGAAATATCACGACAGGTGATGGAAATCTTCCTGGAGCTTACACCACTGGTGGAGCCTCTCTCGCTGGACGAGGCGTACCTGGACATCAGCGCAGAGGTCGGGTTGGAGAGGGTGGACAGTGTGGCCAGGGGTCTCAGGATCAAGGTCAAGGACGAGATAGGTCTGGTAGTGAGTATTGGGGGGGGCAGGTCCAAAACTGTGGCCAAGGTCTCCTCTCAACTCGCAAAACCGGACGGGCTACTCTTGATAACACCAGGGGAAGAACAGACTTTTCTGGCTCCACTGGAAGTGGGTGTTCTCTGGGGTGTGGGGCCCAAGACCGCGGAGGTGTTTCGCGGTCACGGAATCACTACCGTGGGTCACTTGAGCGCCAGTAACGACCAGTGGCTCCGGCATACCCTTGGCAAGCGTGGCCCTGAGCTCAAGGAACGTGCCCTGGGAATAGACCACGGCCAGGTGACGCCCCATCGAGAGGCCAAGTCGATAAGCGCGGAGTTAACCATGTCTCGGGACGTGTGGGAGGAGGAGGAGCTTGTGGAGAGAGTACGTCATCTTGCTCGTGGAGTGGCCTCACGGCTTCAACGGAGCGGAGCGACTGGGAAAACCATTTTCATCAAGCTCCGTCTAGCCGATTTTACAACTCTGAATCGCCAGAGGACTATATCAGATCCAACTTCAGATGAAGATGTCATTGCGTATGTGGCTTGTGGCCTATTGCGCCTGGAGCTGTTCCCTGGCCGTATATTCCGGTTGGTTGGAGTTGGTGTGACCGGTTTCCAAGAACCGCGGGCATTCGCCCAGGGAAGGACGCAGCAGTTACCGCTGTTGCCCCAACTCTAAACACTGGCGAGATGACTGGCGCGGTTGGGGTTGTGTAGAGGCTTTTGATTATCGGTTTAGATGGGTGCAATGGTTGGACCCCAATTTAGACCTCTTGCTAGGTAGTGGAAGAGGTACACTCTTCAGATTAATTGGTATAGTTGGAAATGTGATGAAGCCTATACCCCAAAGCCCCTTGTTGGATGTCCTATCACCTTGACAGCGATTTCTGCGTTTCGTATGCTGAACTCGTTCCCGCAGGTTGCTCCGCCTTTTTTTCTAGCGCTCTCTCTCGCTTGGCGAGCACCTAGCCCCTTTTGGGAGGCTCCCTATGGCCAGTATCGGGAAGCAGGATTGGAAAGAGAAGGTCTGGAAGCCCGCTACAGAGCGTAACCGGGAACGCCAGGAAAGTTTTGAGACGACCTCTGAGATGGAGGTTGACGTTCTCTACACCCCGGAAGACGTTGCGAACCAGGACTACGGTCGTGACCTAGGCTATCCCGGCAGCTTCCCTTTCACCCGGGGCGTTCAGCCCACCATGTACCGTGGGCGTGTCTGGACCATGCGCCAGTACTCGGGTTTCGCCTCGGCGGAGGAGACCAACCATCGCTACCACTATATCCTGGAACAGGGGCAGAATGGGCTATCCATGGCCTTTGACTTGCCTACTCAGACTGGCTACGACTCCGATCACCCCATCGCCTACAGTGAGGTAGGAAAAGTAGGAGTGCCCATCTCACACTTGGAGGACATGGAGACCGTTTTCCATGGCATAGATATGTCAAAGGTCTCGACATCCATGACCATCAACGCGACTGCCTCGCTGCTCATGGCCTACTATATCGCTGCAGCGAAAAGACAGGGAGTGAACCCCAAGGACCTGCGAGGAACCGTCCAAAATGACATACTCAAGGAGTATGTCGCCCGCGGCACACACATCTTCCCCGCGGCGCCTTCCATGCGTTTGGTGACAGACCTATTCGCATATTGCGCAAGCGAGACACCGAACTGGAACAATATCTCTATCAGTGGTTACCATATGAGGGAAGCGGGCTGCAACGCGGCCCAGGAACTCGGGTTCACCCTGGCCAATGCCATCGCCTATGTTCAGGCCGCAGTGGACGCCGGACTTGACGTGGACGACTTTGCTCCACAGATCACATTCTTCTTCGTAGCTCAGAGCAATATCCTAGAGGAAGTAGCCAAGTTCAGGGCTGGGCGTCGACTGTGGGCCCGTCTCATCAAGGAGAAATTCAATGCCCAGAACCCTCGCTCTCAGATGATGCGCTTCCATGCCCAGACGGCAGGTGTCACCCTCACCGCGCAGCAGCCCGATAACAACGTTGTCCGATCCAGTATGCAAGCTCTGGCGGCAATCCTGGGTGGAACCCAGTCCCTCCACGTCAATTCAAAGGATGAAGCTCTGGCTTTGCCCACAGAGGAGTCGGTTACCCTATCACTCCGCACTCAGCAGGTTCTTGCTTTCGAATGTGGACTGACCGATACTGTGGACCCCCTGGCGGGCTCCTACTACGTGGAGAAACTGACAGACGAACTGGAGCGGGCAGCGGTGAGCTATATCGCACACATCGAAGAGATGGGGGGCTCTGTACGTTCCATAGAGGAGGGGTACCAGCAGCGGGAGATTAGCGACGCCGCCTATAAGTTCCAGCTGGAGATAGAGGATGGCCAGCGCACCGTGGTAGGAGTCAACGCTTTCCAGAGCACCGAAGAAGAGACAATGGAAACCCTGCGCATAGATCCGGAGGAACGCGGTCGTCAGATAGCCCGACTCCAACGGGTGAGGGCCAGCCGCGATGTATCCCAGGTCGGGGCGACTCTGGAGAATCTTGGTCGAGTGGCCCGGGGTACCGAGAATACTATGCCAGCAATCCTGGCCTGCGTTGAGTCCTACTGTACAACTGGGGAGATCTGCGATGTGCTCCGTGGTGTTTTCGGCATTCATAAGGAGCATGTTGTCTTTTAGGTTAGAGGAAACTCTATGTTCCAACGTATAGATCACGTGGGAGTTGCCGTTCGCAGTCTGGAGAAGGCAGCGAAGAAATTTGAGGACCTACTGGGCCTGACTGTGACTGATTGGGAAGAGGTGGAGGATCAGCAGCTCATTGCAGCCCTGGTACCAACGATGGACGTGCGTTTTGAGCTTATGCAGCCCACCAGTGAGGACAGCGTCGTGGGCCGCTTTTTGGAGCGCCGAGGAGAAGGAGTCCATCATATATGTTTCGAGGTGGACGATATCGAGGCGGAGATAGAGGACTTGAAGGGCCGGGAGGTTCAGTTAATCCAAGGCGCTCCTCGTGAGGGCTTCGTTGGCCTGGTGGAGTTCGTACATCCCCGTGCGGCGTCGGGGGTTCTGGTGGAGATTGCCCAAGTAAACCGCCGAACATCGGCCTCAACGGACCTGCGACTCGGAGCAGTAACTATTGCTGCCAGGGATGTGAATGCCGCGGCTGATGTGTGGAAGCGCAACTTCTCAATGCCCGACAAATCGAGACCGTCGATGGAGCCTGGGGGTTATTCCAGATTTGTCAGACTAGACACTCCAAACAGTGATGGTCTAGCGGTGATTGAGTTCGCTCAATCGGACAATCCCCAGAGTGCTATCGCTCAATTCATCGAGACGCGCGGTGACGGGATCTACTCACTGACCCTGACATCGCAGAGCCTCTCAGGCGTCCCTTACATGGGTCAGTCTCCTGATAGTACCACTATTGCATCGGACATGCTCTTGGGAGTTAGGATTGTGCTGGAGCAAAGGTGATGCTTCGAAATAGAAGACCATGTGTGCATGGGAGGTATGACCAGTGACAGGAATTCGGGCGCCACGGATTCTGGTCGCCAAGCCAGGCCTGGACGGCCACGATCGTGGTGCGAAGGTGGTTGCCAGAGCCTTGCAGGAAGCTGGCTTCGAGGTGACATACACAGGCATCCGTCAGACCCCAGAGATGATAGTGGCGACTGCGATCCAGAAAGATGTCGATGCCATCGGCCTCAGCATCCTTTCGGGCGCTCATCTGGATCTTTTTCCTCAAATAATGCAAGGTCTGAAGGACAACGGTTTGTCGGACGTAGCGGTCTTCGTTGGAGGTATCCTACCCAAGGAAGACTACGCTGCACTGGAAGAGATGGGTGTACAGGCTATCTTTGGACCAGGATCCAGCTTGAAGGAGATTGTGGAGTTCGTGCGCAAGGTAACTGGCCATGTGAATGACTTCTCCTAACGCCACTGGAAGCAGTCTGGCGTAGACCAATGTCTGGACACAATAGAACAGGGCTCCCGTTACGGGAGCCCTGTTCTGCATCGCTTATACGATTGGGTACTAGCCGCCGTGACTGGTGGCTGTGGAAGGCGTAGGAGCAGCGCGTTCAATAGTGCGGCTTATACCGATGCGCCGGGCCAGAACCACCTTGGCTATATTGGTGCTCCCGCCAGCGTGTCGCTGACCTGCCTTACTACGCTGGTTGACCTCTTGCGCTCCCTCATGGGGGGCACCATGCTCTTTCGTGCCCAAGAGGGCGTGCATGCCCATGACGTCTCGCACCCTGATGGCACTGCGTAGATCAGATTCTCTGTTGTGCACGTTGGCTACGTTACCTTCGTAGCTCATCTGCATCCGGCTCTGGTACATCCAGTAGGTGCGTTTGGCCAGGAGGCTGTCCACGTGGGAATCTACGACGGCCTCCATGGCTGTCTGCTGGACCACCGGGTCGCTGCCCAGAGTGCCACCATTATGCTTGGTTTCCTGAACGTAGTTCACCAGGTTGTCTACCACCTGATCCTTGGGGAATGCCCGGCCACGTCCGCCGTGTTCTTGCTCCAAGCTGGTGTTAGCAACCTGCCAACCCTGGTGGTCACCACCGATTAGGTGGTCTCCAGGCACACGTACGTTATCCAGGAAGATAGCGCGCTTCCTGTGACCAATGAGCAGGTCCATCTCGTTAATCTGCAGGCCATCGGATGGAACTGGAATCATGAAGAACCCCAGATTCCTGTGGCGGGGGGCATCGGGGTCCGTTAGCATGGGGCCAAAGAGCCAGTCGGTTTCCCCATGGGCACCGATGAAGACGTTTGACCCTGTGAGGAGCCAGTCGTCGCCGTCCCGGACAGCGCGACTCTGATAGTCGGCCAGGTCGGCGCCGGAATGTGGCTCCGTGAACTTCTGCCAGCAGACCTGATCTGCCTTTATAATGGATGGAAGGAACTTCCGCTTCTGCTCTTCCGTGCCCCAGACGAGGATGGCTGGGATGGCCAAGACGTTGTTCACATGGGAGGGAATCCGGGCACGCGAGAACTCCTCGTCTATTATGGTCTCGTGGTCTCCGGTCAGACCTCCACCGCCGTACTCCGTGGGAAAGGTGGGATACAGCCACCCTTTGGCTGCAATCTCCCTATACTTCTCACGCCAATACGCGCCAAGCTCGTCTGTGAAGTCCATCTCCGGGTCTATGGGCTCCTTCATGTCCGCATCTACGTTCTCCGCCAGCCAGGTCCTTACCTCCTCCCTGAACCGCTCCTGCTCCTCAGTATATGGCAATGCAAAGTCCATTAGCATCCTCCTTACCTTACCCGCGTTAACCTACTTAGCCACGACAGCCGTCATGGCCATACTGCGAATCAAGCATAGCTTTTTCCAAGTGGGCTGGCAAGGGCTCAGATGAAAAAGCGTCGTCTGGCCTATCCGGACAAACCGGCATGCGGCTTCAGTTCTGCGCGAAAACAGATAGCGATATATGAAACGACAGGTCATATGTCGAAATTGGATCAGACGGTACCAACCGGGCTGTAGTGGGGTCGCGGGATAAGAATACTCCTACCTTAATCTCCTTCTTTGTTGGCATAGGCCTATCGTCGTACATCATGCCCAGCTAGTCCTAGGTGCGCTTAAGAACTGCAGCAGTAGCCCCTCGACTAAATGGACGACGTAGAGATTAACCAATAGCTACCGTAGGAATCACTGCAGTATTTTCTGAGGCTCAGTGTGCAATTGTCGTTCCAACGCGTGAACTGGCATTTCTGCTTGAAGTGACATTCAAATTGCTCTACAATGGGCCCTAGCGGAACTAACCTTAGAGTCGAACTCCCTTTGGGCGGCATTGCTTTATTGCAAGTATGGGTTGGTAGGTTTCCCCATTAGAATCTTGTGACCATAACCCATGTTATCCAGATCGCTCACAGGTTCCATCCTTTTAGGAGATACGAATGAGCAAACTGATTGAGCGTCTGGAGAAAGTAGGCACTGTCGCCCCGACTCCCATGGGTTTCGGAGCCAGCCGCGTTGCTGAGAAAGCTCCTTCCTTGCTCCTGGTGGCGCTATCTGAGACAAAATCCACCGTGCCTACCTCCCATCTTCAGGTGGACTCCTATGCCATTCCTACGGGTAAGATAACAAAAGCCCAGCTCAAGGCTGCAAAAGGAATAGCGGGGGATGTCCTCTGGGGACTATGGCCATCGACCATCACCAACGATTCACTGGATGCTCTTAAGCGGGAGGGTGGAGACTTCTTCATATTTTCCACCGTCGACACACCAGCTGAGGTGTTGGCAAATGAGGAATTGGGTAGGGTGATGACTGTACCCGCGGACTTTCCTGAAGACCTGAGGCACTCCCTGGAAGAACTTCCGGTAGATGCGGTCATCCTAGCTGGCCTGGAGGAGGCCTCACCGTTGTCCGTGAGGGACGTGATGCAGGTTCGCTCCATGAGGGATTTCATCTCTAAACCCCTTCTTCTGCTACGGTCTCATACATTGAATCAGGGAGAGTTGGTAGTGCTTCAAGAGGTTGGGGTTCAGGGGATTGTCTTGGACATGAGAACGATGAAGATTGAGGACGCGACCCGGATGCAGAAGAATATCGAGGGATTGCCTCCCCGTAGGATCAAGCGGGATCAGGCTGACGCGACGTTGCCCAGAATGTCGCAGCGGTCAGCATCACCGCAGAGGGAAGAGGAAGAAGATGGAGAAGAGGAAGAGGACTACGACTACTGACTATATCTCTTAATGCCAGGTTCAGTTACTACTCCAATATTGATGTGAAGTGCATGGCTGAAACTGTAAGCAGGTAAGCCGCGTCAATTGGGGCCTCGGTTAGCTAAAACAGGAGACGGGAAATGGCTGAGATAGCGGGAGCCGAGGGAGGCATAGTTGCTGGGTTGAAGCGCAGGCCCAGGATATTCTACGGGTGGTATGTTGTGGCTGCTGCCGCCGCCATAAATGTATATGGTGCTGGCGTCTGGTTCTACGGTTTTCCAATATTCTACAAGGCTCTCTTGGATGATTTCGGCTGGACTGCCGCTGGGGGAGCCGCCGTGATATCCCTTTCCCGGCTGGAGGGAGGGATTGAAGGCCCGATTATCGGGTGGGCAGTGGACAAGTTTGGGCCCAGGTTGATGGCCGTCCTCGGCGCAGTGATAACTGGGCTGGGCTTCCTTGCTATGAGCGTGGTCACGTCGTTCAATATTGGCTTCATTCATCTCAGCGCCTTCGTAGCCTTTGCTCTGTTGTATGCCGGGTGGATGTCTATCGGGTACAACACCGGCTTTGGCCATGCCAGCATGGCTTCCGTCAACGCTTGGTTTATCAAGAAACGGTCTAGGGCCTTCGCAGTCTTCTCACTGGGGGCTGGTGGCAGCGGCTTTACGGTATTCTTCCTGGGTTATCTGGTGGACAGCTTCGGCTGGCGTGCATCTGCCTTTCTAGCCGGCGTGGGTATCTTTGTAATTATTATCCCTCTCTCTCTGCTGCTTAGACATAAGCCAGAGCAGTATGGCTATCTCCCAGATGGGGAAGACCCCAATGCGAAAAGCCCTCCTGTTCCAGAGGTGGATTTGGATACCGCCGCTGCTGGCGCGGAGACATCTCCTGCTTCAACTGGCCGTCGGGGACTCTTTTCGATGAAGGTGACGTGGCCGGAGTACGACTTCACTGTGAAGCAGGCACTCAGCACATTCTCTTTCTGGATGCTGATTCTGGGCACCGGTGCTAGGTCTTTTGCTATGACCTCCATCGTTGTACACGAGATAGTGTATCTCACCGCTGTCCGGGATATCCCACTGGTCCAGGCCAGTGCAGCCCTGGGGGGAATGGTTAGCATCAGTCTCGTTGGGCGCTTGGGCTTTGGGATTCTGGGAGACTTCCTTGATAAGCGTCTTATCATGATATTCACTATTCTGCTCCAAACTGTTGGCATCTATATCCTGATGACTGCTACCAGCATGGCTCAGGTGTGGTTGTTCGTGGTAGTCTACGGGATCTCTTACGGTGGCGCTATACCAGTATACATGGCCATCGTTGGTGAGTACTTCGGAAGGAAGAACTACGCCACAATTCGTGGATTCAATCAGCTTTTTCATATTCCAACAACGGTGTCGGGGCCCATTTTCGCCGGATGGATTTACGACACCACTGGCAGCTACACGATAGCGTTTTCCAGCTTCATCGTGGCGATGCTGGTGGGTGTTGCCTTTCTCTTCTTTGCGCATCGGCCTAGGCCCCCGGTGGACGTGGGCACAGTAGCGGTTCCTTCAACCATGTGACCTAGTCTGCTGTGTCCTGAACTAAGCTAGAAGAACAACTGAGAAATGGCTGATATAGCAAGAGCAGAGGAAGGCGCCCCTATCAGGGTGAGACGAAAGCCCGGAATCTTCTACGGCTGGTACATTGTGGCCGCCGGAGCCGCCATGAACGTCTATGGCTCCGGGGTCTGGTTTTATGGCTTTCCCATCTTTTACAAGGCCCTGCTGGAGGAGTTTGGATGGGCCCGGGCGACGGGGGCCACCGTCATTTCGCTGGCACGACTGGAGGGTGGCCTGGAAGGGCCGATTATCGGGTGGTTGATAGATAAGTTTGGGCCCAGGAAGCTTGCCATCATCGGAGCGGTGCTTTTCGCGGTGGGTCTCCTTCTGATGAGCATGGTCACCAGTATTTCGATTGGGCCTATCCATGTCAGCGCTCTGGTCGTCTTTATCTTTCTGTACGCCGTCGTCATGTCTGTGGGCCACAACACCGGGTTCGGCCACTGCAGCATGGTCGCCATCAACGCCTGGTTCATAAAGAAGCGGTCCCGGGCCTTCGCCCTCTATTCCCTGGGGGCGGGCGGCAGCGGCGTGACGGTGTTCGGCTTGGCCTGGGTTGTGAATAGCTTCGGCTGGAGGCCCGCCGCCTTTCTGGCAGGGATGGGTATATTCCTAATTGTCATTCCCCTGTCGCTGGTCCTCAGGCATAAACCGGAGCAGTATGGTTATATCCCAGATGGTGAAGAGTCCGTGGAGGACAGTGTCTCCACCGATGGCACCAGGCCATTTGACCCGGAGATGGGTTCCGTGGCCACTGCCGAGGGAACGAAGCGCAAGGAGCCCCGGTCAGAGAATGTGGCGTGGGCCGACTACGACTTCTCCGTCAAGGAGACCCTTGCCACCGTCGCCTTTTGGATGCTAATCCTGGGATTCGCCGCCAGGTCCATCAGCATGACCTCCATAGTGGTTCACAAAGTTGCCTACCTCACTGACGTTGGGATTCCGCTGACCCAAGCCGGTGCAGCTCTGGGAGGCATGGTCTTCATCAGCATGATAGGGCGTTTTGGCTTCGGCGTGCTAGGGGACTACATCGACAAGCGGTACCTTTTTATAGCCACCTATCTCATGCAGGCGGTGGGCATCTTTATCCTGGACAGTGTCACTGGGATGGCCATGGTGTGGGTGTTCGTGGTGATATACGGCATAGCCTACGGGGGCGCTATTCCTCTCTCCTTCTCCATTGTTGGAGAGTACTTTGGGAGGAAGAACTACGCCACAATCAGGGGATTCATGCAGTTTTTCCTCATACCGGCAACACTGGTCGGGCCCATATACGCTGGGCTGGTCTTTGACATCACCGACAGCTATCACATAGCATTTATGAGCTTTATAGCCTCCCTGTTGGTAGGGACGGTGTTCATCTTCTTCGCCCGGCGACCCAAGCTTCCTGCTAGTGCACTTAGCGCCGGCTACACGAGTGCAGGGACCTAGTCCTCCATAGACAGATGGCCTGGTAAAAGGAGTCCATCAGTAAGCTATATGCCCTTCACCACCTTCCACGGATCCAGGAGATACTGGAGCTACGCCCTGTCGGTCTGATTACAGATATTGATGGTACGATTGCTCCAATCACTCCCACGCCAGATGAGGCCCAAGTCTCGCCACGGTGTCGCAGTGCTCTTGCAACCCTGGCCTCTAGTCTTGCTGTGCTGGCGACCATCTCTGGGAGGAGCGCCCTCAAAGCCAGGGAGATGCTCGCGATAGACAATGTGGTATACGTGGGCAATCATGGACTGGATAGGTGGCGAGACGGCGACCTAGAGATTAGGGAGGAAGCCAATGGATACCCAGCGGTCATCCAAAGGCTTGTGGAGAGACTCCGCCAGGATTTGGATTTGCCAGAGCTAATAATAGAGGCGAAAGGGGTATCCGTCGGTGTTCACTACAGGCTCAGTCGCGAGCCTTTTTGGGCCAGGGAGGCCATCCTCAGGACAATCTGTGCTATCCCAGAGGCTCAGGGTCTGCTCCTGACTGAGGGAAAGCTCGTGGTGGAAGTACGACCTCCGGTAGGAGTGGATAAGGGGACCTCATTGCGACATCTGGTAACAGAGTACGGTCTTAACGGCGTGGTATTCCTGGGAGACGATGTAACCGACGTGGACGCATTTAGAGCACTACACGCCCTCTCCTGTGAGGGTAGTTTCCGTGGGCTGGCTTTGGGAGTCCTGGGGCAGAACGCACCACCTGACATAGAGCAGGAGGCGGACCTTCTCCTGCGTGGCGTACCTGAGGTAGAGGAGCTACTTCAGTGGATTGCTGAGGTGTATCCAAATACTGGGCCGACAGCTATCTGATAACGCCACGCGGCTCCCAGGTAGACTGCTCGGCCAGGGCCTTCATGTCCTCCATCTGACATTCCATCCAGTTTATTACGTCTTCTTCCTCTATTTTGCGGATGAGGAGGCTTGAGCGCTTTTCTCGCTCTTCTACAGAGGCGGTTATGGCTTGGTACAAGGCTTGGGCAGTGCCCTCCACGTCTGCAGGAGCCACAGCCAGCACGCCATCGTGGAGTTGGGCGTACGCTCCCGCAGTCTCAGAGAGGACTACTATGCCCCCGCGGGTGTTCACCACTGGCCCCTCCTTGGCCACTAGATTCATACCATCAATGATGGAGTTGACTAGAAGAACGTCATAAAGTTTCATTGCAGCCATGGCCTGGGTGTAGTTATTCTCGTAGAATACAGTTATTGGCTGCCAATCCTTCGTGCCAAAGGTCTGGTTTATCTCAGACACCAGGGCGTCCACTTCCTGAAGGTATCTCTGATACTGTCGTATATGGGTCCGGGATGGGACAAGAAATGCGAGAAACTTGATTTTCCCTATAAGGTCTTGGTTGCGTTCTAGGAGGAGACGATAAGACCTGAAGCCCCTCACAATGTTCTTGCTGGGCTCCACTCGGTCTACTCTTATGATAGTCTTCTCTCCCAAAAGGGGCCTTAGTTTCCGCTCATATTCCATGGCCCTGGGCGAGTCGGCAATCCCCTTTAGCTCCTCTACATCTATGGAGATGGGATAGCATCTGGCAGCCGTCTGCCGGCCGTTGAGGCTAATGGTACAGTTGGTGTGGTCAACCTCGGCTTGATCCAGGAACATCTCACAACTCTGTAGGAAGCTGCGCACGTCCCGTGATGTCTGGAACCCTACGATGTCACTGGCGCAGAGGCTTTCGCAGATAGCAGTCCGCATAAAAGCGGGGAGCATCTGCCAGTAGCTGGGGTCTGGCCAGGGAATGTGGAGGAAATGCTGAATGAGCGCCTCGGGCAGCGCCTCGCGTACCATGCTGGGGGTGAGGTAGAGTTGGTAATCGTGAATCATCACGTAGGGAGGTGCCATGCTGTGCTTGGCCTCCTCCACTACTGCCTCCGCAAAGGACCGGTTGACGGGGATGTACCCTGTTTCCCACGCATCGTATACGGATTCATCCACGTTGGGAGTATATGGTGAACTCCACATGTAGTGTTGGAGGAACCACAGAAGAGGGTTGCAGAAGATGTTATAGAACTTGTGATACACTCGTCGTGGGGTCACCACGTATCTCAGATAGAGACTTTGCCCAGAGAGCGGAGACTTAATCCTTCCTCCTCCCGCTTGCTGTGCAGCGCGGCGGTCTCCCTCTCCCATTGCGCTCGCTACCCAGGTGAAGTCCACGTAGTTGGTCAGGGTGCTAAGGGCGGTGACCACACCACCACTGCCGCGACGAGCCTGGAGTTTATCGTCAGTGGAAATGTGATATTCCACAGGCCCTCTATTGCTGACCAGGATAAGCCTACGATCCCTCAGCATGTCGGCACACTGCTCTACAAATCTGGCGTTTTTCCTCTCTCCAGTAGAGGCCACTCTCATAGTTTTATAAAGCTGAGGCGGTCTCCCATTCTCACTTCTACCACCTCAACCCCTCCCTTCTGATGAGCCAACATACAGCAACTGACACAGTCAGCGTAGACCATTGCATCGGGAAAGAAGATGATTTTTGCAGGGTGGGCAGATCACCCCTCCTGTAGTAGCAGACTGCGGCTGCAATTTAGCATAGCCCCAGGGGGTTGTCAAATGGTTGTACTCGTCCAGTATATTATGGACACTCTATATCATTGCTTTGGCATTGCCACCGGGTGATATCTTGCTGATGGATAAGGTGACATGTTATCCGGGAGAGCCAGAGCACATTGAGATGGCGTAGGGGTCGGGTATAAGTTCTAGGTGTAAGACTCTGTATTAGCCCTCCGCTGGTTTCCAGCTAAGGTCTGGCCTTCGGGCAGCCCTAGCCTCGTCCAAGCGGCTGTTTGGAGTGTAGTGAGGGGCCCCCTTAAGCGCCTGTGGGTCCTCGTTTGCCTCTCGTGCAATGTCTTTCATCACCTGGATAAAGTAGTCCAGGGTCTCCTTGCTCTCTGTCTCCGTGGGCTCAATCATCAAGGCCTCATCTACTATGAGTGGAAAGTACATGGTGGGAGGATGGATGCCGTGGTCTATGAGACGTTTGGCGACGTCTAAAGCACTTACACCATTGGCCTTCTGTGTCTTGGCGGAGAAAACCACCTCGTGCATGCAAGATCGATTGTAGGGCAGGTGGTAATCTTGCTTTAGGGCGCTGAGGATGTAGTTGGCATTGATTACGGCGTTCTCGCTTATCTCCAGAAGCCCCTCTGCTCCCAGGCTACGAATGTAAGCATAGGCTCTCACCAACATTCCGAAGTTGCCGTGAAAGGCGGCAGTCTTCCCGATGGTGCTCTCCGGCTCAGCTAGGCGATACACTTCTTTGTCCTGGCCATCAGCTTCGCTCATGACCACAGGAGATGGAAGGAACGGGGCGAGAAGGGAGTTGGCACACACTGGACCGGCACCCGGGCCTCCGCCTCCGTGGGGCGTGCTGAAGGTCTTATGGAGGTTAAGGTGCAGCACGTCGAAGCCTAGGTCCCCCAGTTTGGTCTGACAGAGCATGGCGTTCATGTTGGCTCCGTCGCCGTACACAAGACCACCTGCCTCATGCACAGAGCGACATATCTCCAGGATGTTGGTATCGAAGAGCCCAAGGGTATTCGGAAGGGTGAGCATAAGACCAGCCACCTCTGAGCTACACGCCTCTTTGAGAGCACTCAGGTCCATGTTCCCCATAGAATCGGAGGGTATGCTCGCGACCTGGAAGCCGCACATGGCCGCAGAGGCGGGATTGGTGCCATGTGCGCTATCGGGTACGAGGACGGTCTTGCGGCCCACATCTCCCAGTGACAGGTGGTAGGCTCTAATCATTAGCATACCAGCCAGCTCTCCTTGAGCGCCGGCCATGGTTGCCAGGCTGGTGGCCTCCATACCCACTATCTCGGATAGGAATCCTTGAAGCTGAAAAGCCAGCTTCAATGCTCCTTGGACCGTTTGCTCCGGCTGTAAGGGGTGAATCTGGGAGAAACCCGGAAGTTGTGCCATCTCGTCATTGATCTTGGGGTTGTATTTCATGGTACAGCTTCCAAGAGGGTAGAAATTGGTGTCAATGGAGAAGTTCAATTGACTCAAGCCAGTGAAGTACCGCACCACTTCTCCCTCGCTTACCTCTGGAAGGACAAGCTCATCCCTCAGTAGCGTCTCCTCTGGAAGGGGCTGTAGGGGGACATCCACGGGCGGTAGGGAAGTTCCCACCCTACCTTTTGCACTTCGGTCCATCAGAAGGCGGCGTCCACGCTCCAGGTTATTCATAGGCTTTCCCTCATCGAATGAAGCCACACTCATGGCAAGCGATAACAATACATCTGTAATGCTGAATGGAGTCAAGAATCCAAGACGGTTTTCTCATACTCTCTTATGCTTTGGAGGCTTCGCTTCGCTCAGCATGACATTCTGCTCTGGTCTGGATGAGCGAGTTCATCTACCAATCTTCGCGAGTGCTAACGCTAGTCTGTCTATCTCATGACGGGTATTCATTTCGGAGACGCACAGAAGCAGCCCGTTGGGTACCCGTTCGCTGATGTCCAGACCACCAATTATGCTCTCCTCAAACAGGCGTCGGTTCACTTCTCCTGGGGTGATTGGGCATTCCACAACGAACTCTTGGAAAAAGGTGCCCTGAATAGGAAGGGAGTAGCCGGGAATCCGACTAATGAGGGAAGCGGCGTAGTGGGCCTTGTGATAGGTGAGTTCAGCGATATGGCGTAAGCCCACCTTTCCCATGCATGCCAGATAGGCCACAATGGCAGTGCCCACCAGGGCTTCACTGGTACAGATGTTGGAGGTAGCCCGCTCACGTCGGATGTGCTGCTCCCGCGTCTGCAACGTAAGAACATAGCCATCCCTACCCCTGTCATCCACAGTCTTCCCCACAATGCGGCCTGGCATCTGTCTCAGGAACTCTGTTTTGCAGGTGAAGAGCCCCACATAAGGGCCACCATAGCTCATAGCGATGCCCAGAGGCTGCCCCTCAGCCACGGCGATGTCAGTCCCATAGTCTCCAGGAGGCCGAAACATCCCGAGGAACACCGTGTCCGTGGATACCACCAGCAGGGCTTCATCATCGTGGGCTGTCCTGGAGAGTGCTGCCATCTCTTCCAAGTAGCCATAAGAGTTGGGATGCTGGACCACAAGGCATGCCGTACCCTCTCCCAAGCTCGTGGCATCAGAGCTTACCAAGGATACCTCCAGGCCCTGAGGCTCAATGTAGGTCCTCATCACTGATAGATAGGTAGGCGACACGGTGTCAAGGACGGCAATGCGTCCTTTGCCCGTGATTCGGCAAGCCATAAGGGCCGCCTCTGCTAGGGCGGTGGCACCGTCGTACATGCCCGCGTTAGCCACCTCCATCCCAATGAGTTGGGCAACCAAGGACTGGAACTCGTATATGGCCTGTAGCGTACCTTGGCTCACCTCAGGCTGATATGGAGTGTACGCGGTAGCCAGTTCACCCCTACTTATGACGTGATTCACCACTGCGGGTATGAAGTGATGATACGCTCCACCTCCCAGGAAACAGGGCACTCTTGCGGGAGTCGAGTTGAGGTCCGAAAGGGCCTGAAGCTCTCTTCTCAGTTCCAACTCGGAGAGGGGAGAAGGAAGGTTAACTGACGGGTGGCCATAGCCTTCTGGGATGTCGGTGAATAACGCCTCTACCGACTCGACGCCAATAGCCTGTAGCATAGCTTGGCGGTCGCCATCGGTGTTGGGAACGTAGGGCGAGGAAAGCTGGCCCTGTTGCATGGGCTACTCGTCCAAGGTTTCTAGGAAGATTTCGTAGTCAGCTGCCGTCATGAGGGCATCTAGTTCGGCCTGTTGGGATGGTTTTATTCGCACTAGCCAGCCTATTCCGTATGGGTCTTCGTTCACCAACTCTGGGCTGTCAATTGCCATCTGGTTCACTGCTAGGACTTCTCCTGAGATGGGAGAGAAGATGTCCGATACCGATTTCACCGATTCAACCTCCCCCAGCTTCTGCGTTTGGTTCAGAGTTACTCCTACCTTGGGGAGTTCCAAGAACACTATGTCTCCCAGGTGCTCTTGGGCATAGAAAGTTATGCCCAAGAGTGCCGTGCCGTCATCCTCACTCTTCGCCCATTCGTGGTCGCGGGAGTATTTTCTGTCCTGGGGATACATACTACCTTTTCTTCCGGGAATAGAAAGGGATTGCTGCCACTTCTGCCTCCGCCTGACGGCCTCGGATGTCTATCGCTATTCTGGTGCCAGGGTCGGAAAACTCAAGGGAAACATAGCCCAATCCTATACCCATGTCAAGTGTGGGGGAGTAGGTGCCACTGGTTACACTCCCAATCTGGTACTGCCCGCTTAGGACGGTATGACCGTGGCGCGGTACGCCTTTTTCCAGCAGGCGAAACCCCACCAGCGTTCTGGTTAGCCCCCTGCTCTTGCTCTCCTGTAGGGCCTGCAATCCGACGAACTCACCCTGGTTCCAGGTCACAAAACGTTCCAGTCCTGCTTCCAGTGGTGTTACCGTGGAGTCCATGTCCGAGCCGTGGAGCAGCAGACCGGCCTCTAGCCGTAGCACATCCCTGGCCCCTAGGCCGCAGGGTGTGGCTCCACGCTCCTTGAAACCAAGCCATATCTGCGGCGCATCTCGCACTGGAAGGATGATTTCGAAACCATCCTCGCCAGTGTATCCGGTCCTACACACGATGACCGGAACATCGGATATCTGGCCTTCCACGCAACGGAAGGGCCTTATGCAGGAAAGGTCTATGGAGGCCTCGAGCTGAAGTATCTCCTCCGCCTGGGGGCCTTGGAGGGCAATCAGGGCCGTCTCCTCGGTGAGGACCCGAATCTCTACTCGAATGGCCAACTTGTCTTTCCACTGGTTGAGCCAGCCCGATACCTGATCCGCGTTGGCCGCGTTGGGGACCAGCAAAAAGCGCTCATCTTCCATCCTGTATACAATGGTGTCATCAATGATGCCCCCCCGATTCGTTGCAGATCAGGGTGTACCTGGCACGGCCTACGGGCATATTCACCACGTCTGCGGTCACCAGATGGTGGAGAAACTCGGCGGCCTCGCTGCCCGTTATCTCCACGCGGCCCATGTGGGACACGTCGAAGATACCAGCCCCGGAGCGCACTGCCCTTGCCTCTGACAAGATGCCGGAGTATTGGATTGGCATCTCCCAACTAGCGAAGGGCACCAACCGCGCTCCCAAGGATACGTGCGCCTGGAAGAGGGCTGTACGCTTCAGCGTGGCGTACTCCTCCTGGCCTGATGATTCATGTGGTTGAGTCATAGTAGGTACAGGTCACTGAGGGGCATTGGTATGCCGTGAGTTATCTTAGAGCGTTCCGTACACACCGTCAACGGCCGCGTTACAGAAAACCCTTGTGGTTTCCCAGTAGCGGGATGGCTCGGCACAAGCTATAATCCATGAGAGGCGACCACTGAGTGCCACGGCGGGACTTCCCAATCGCACAACTGGAGAAGATATGGAGCCAATCTCCTTCGAGAAATTCACTCTAGCAAACGGATTGGATGTGATTCTCCACCAAGACAGTATTCTACCTATGGTGGCGGTAAATGTCTGGTACCATGTGGGCTCTAAGGACGAGCAGCCTGGCAAGACGGGGTACGCTCACCTTTTTGAGCACCTCATGTTTGAGGGATCCAAAAATCACAACAGCAGCCACTTCGACCCACTGCAGGAGGTGGGTGCTACGCTGAATGGCTCCACTACGCCGGACAGGACCAACTACTGGGAAAACCTCCCGTCAAACTATCTGGAGCTGGCGCTTTGGCTTGAATCAGACAGAATGGGATTCCTGTTGGATGCTCTGGACCAGCGCAGGTTTGACGTGCAACGAGACGTGGTGAAGAACGAACGGCGGCAGAGCTATGAGAACCGCCCCTACGGTGTTTCATCAATACGCCTTCAGGAAGCAGTGTATCCATTGCCTCATCCCTATCATTGGCCTACCATAGGGTTCCATGAGGACCTGGATGCGGCGACAATGGAAGACGCAAAGACCTTTTTCGAGAGATTCTACACCCCTTCCAACGCCAGCCTGGCTATTGCAGGTGACTTCAAATTGGATGAGACCAGGAAGATGGTGGAACGCTACTTCGGAGACCTAGCTCCCGGCCCTGCACTCCCTCGTGCCGGACGTACGGACTCTCCACTTCAGGGGTATGCGTCCCTCATCCTGCATGATCGAGTGCTTCTGCCTCGCTTGTCCCTGGTTTGGCCCACGGTGCCCATGTTTCACAAAGACGAAGCCCCTCTTTCATTCCTGGCCGCAATCTTGGGGGATGGCAAGAGCTCTCGCTTGTACCGAACTCTGGTGTACGAGCGCCGTATTGCCCAGAGCGTGGGCGTTCGAAGTGGGTCAGCGGAGATATCAGGGGACTTTCATATAGAAGTGACCGCCGCCGCAGGACATACGGCAGAGGAGGTAGAGGAAGCTACTCTTGTAGAGATACAGCGGATGCGCGACAATCCCCCGTCTACTGAGGAGTTGACTCGTACAAAGAACCATATTGAGTGGCAGAAGGTCCACCAGATGGGCAACATCGGTGGCTTTGGTGGGAAGGCCAATCGCCTCAACTCCTTCAACATCTTTGCAGGGGACCCAGATGTGATGAACCGGGACATGGAGCGCTACATAGCGGTTCAACCCGATGACGTGAGCCGTGTGGCCCGTGAGTATCTGGCATCTCGCCGGGTCCAGATGGTGGTACTTCCAGAGCCTTCGCGAAGCCATTCGGGAACTGCCATTGATCGTACTGTCCAGCCTCCCCCTGCCATTCCACGCTCCTTTCTGCCGCCCGTTCCACAACGCCAGCGTTTGTCGAATGGCCTGAACATACTTGTGGTGGAGAAACGTGGACTTCCAGCGGTGGCCTTTGGCCTGCTTCTGAATACTGGTGGCGCCCAGGACCCCGTCGCCCTGCCTGGGCTTGCGGCATTTGCCACGGCCATGCTTCAGGAGGGGACTACTACTCGCTCCAGTCAGCAGATTGCCGATGAGTTTGAGTTCATGGGTAGTCAGATCGCCGCTGCCAATGGTAGAGAACGGACAGTTCTGGCCACCGAGACCCTGACGCGCCACTTTCCAAAGGCACTGGAGTTGGTGGCAGACTTGGTGCAAAATCCCACCTTCCCTGAAGAAGAGCTAACCCGGAAACGGAGTGAACGACTGACGTCTCTGCGACGTATGCGCGATGACCCTGCAGCCTTGGCGGCCAGGGTAGCACCGGGTCTGCTTTATGGAAGAGAGAGCGCCTATGGTCATTCTCTCAACGGGACAGAAGAAGCGATTGAGGCCATCTCTAGAGATGACCTGGTGGAGCACTTTCAGGGAAACTACGGCCCGGAGAGTGCGACCCTGGCGGTGGTTGGAGATATCTCCATGGAGGAGGTAACAAAGCTGGCAGAGGAGCGCCTGGGGGCCTGGACTGGCCGAGGCCAAAAGGCAGCGGCTCTGGATGGAACCACGAGCTCCTCGGGCCCAATGTCCACTACTCTGTACTTGATGGATAAACCTAGAGCCTCACAGTCAGTGATTCGGTTCGGACATACTGGTGTGCCGCGCCTGCATCCGGACTACCCAGCCATGACTTTGTTGAACCACCTATTTGGTGGTCAGTTCACAGCCAGGCTCAACCTTAACTTGCGTCAGGATAAGGGGTACAGCTATGGGTATCGCTCATGGATCGAGTGGCACCGTCAGTCGTCGTTACTGATGGCGGGTGGTGGAGTCCAGACGGACGTGACCAGTGAGGCTGTGCGGGAGACCCTGCGAGAGTTCCAGGACATTGGCGGTGGTCGGCCGGTGACTGAGTTGGAGTTCCAAGTGTCCAAGGCCGCGTTGTTGCGTCAGTTCCCTTCATCCTTTGAGACGTCTTGGCAGATTCTGGAAGAACTAGCTCAGCTGGTGTCCTTTGATCTCCCTGACGACTACTATCGCTCCTTTACTGCCGAAATCCAAGGGGTGTCCTTGGAGGATGTAAGACGCGTGGCCCTAGAACGCATAATCAACAATCGTCTAATGATCCTGGTTGTGGGGGACCTGGAGGCGGTGGAGTCGAGTCTGCGTGAGATAGGTTACCCGGTACACCTAGTAGACCACGAAGGCCTTGAGGTGTAAGAGCTGACTAAAGAAGGAATTGTAGCAGGTTGCATAGTACGTTGCTGCCATGGCGGACTAAATAATAGAAGGGCGGCCACCTCTTTTGGGTGGCCGCCCTTCTATTATTTAGTCTATGGTGTCTCCTAGGTGTTGGTGAAGACAGCCGCGCGCTTTTCGGCGAAGGCCCTGGGACCCTCTTTACCGTCGTTCATCCCACGGAGATTGTACTCCAGGGCGGAACTGAATGCTTGGGATTCTGGTATGCTCATACTCCAGCACTGGTAGGCCAACTGGTGGAAGTTACGTATGGACCTAGGTGCCATACTGATGATGGTCCGGGCCCAATCGACGGCCTCATCCATGAGGTCTTCCTTGGGCACGACTTTATTAACGAACCCAACCTCATAGGCTCTTTGTGCAGAGAGCCTACGGTCAGCCATTAGGCAAACCTCCAATGTATGTGGAATGCCTATGAGCCTGGGCAGCCAGCCTACGAATCCAGCTCCCTGGTTCCAGCGGGCCTCGGCTATGTTCATCTCCGCGTGCTCTGCGGCGATTCGGAAGGTGCAGTTCTGGGCAGTGGACCAGCCTCCGGCAATGGCGAAGCCGTTGATGGCGGCTATGGTGGGCTTCCAGCAGTTCAACCTTGGACCCAAGGGCAATACTTGATAAGGAACGCGTCCTCTATCTGCTGGAGCTTGACCTTCGCCAGCCTCTCTTTCACGCTCATCTCGAATCTTCAGGTCTTGGCCTGCCGAGAAAGCGCGGTCACCCGCACCTGTTATTATAGCCGCCCAACAATTATCATCGGCGGCAAAGTGCGTCCAGGCATCAAACCATCGCTTACCCATCTCTGGGTCACTGGAGTTCATCCGCTCTGGGCGGTTGATGGTAATAATGGCTATCTTGCCGTTGTCTATGGTGTCGTAGAGCAACTCCTTATGGGGCCAGTCAGGCAAGGCAGTCCTTTCATGTGGCTCCTTGTGTGACTTAGATGCGGACCATGCCTGTGTCATAGAATACCTCCTAATACGTGTTCCCAACCGTGGGGTATAAAGTTTCGCTGGGTCTCCGCCCGGTAGTTCCAATGATGCCAGACCACCCTTAGTTTAATCCCAACGAAATGCTAGGTCAACCCCGGGTACTAGTCAAGTAGCTTAGTGACACCTTGTCTCTTTTCTTTGGAGTTGCCACCGGGTGATACATTGCCGAGGGATAAGGTATCCAAGAGTCTGATGGGAGCGGATGGTAGCGGAGGTGCGTTCCAGGGGTTTCGGTTATTGGTTCAGGAATGCCCCTGCTAGGAAGACCTCTATTATCTCATAGCGCTCCTCGGTATGGATGCGTTGAACCCACTCCACACAGATGTTGAGATTGGATGAGCGCTGTGGCAGCGCGGAGAAGTCATAGGGGTTCATCCACTTCAGTTGTTGCTCGGCCACATTTATGACCTCAGGGTCTATGGACCGGCGTGCGACCTCTGAAACCCTTGCTGTTATGATTCGCCTGATTACACTCTATATAGTGTCACCCATCACTATCAACGAGTACGTACTTTTCGTGATTTGTGGAAGGAGTTGTTCTGACAAACACACACCGACGATTATCCTCATGCCTGGTTTGCAAAATGACGGAAATGGCCTACCCTATCAACACGGCCCTATTTACGGTAATATCTTACGGATTCACGGGGAGGGCCGAAAATGCTTCCTGCTCGGTTCACTAGAATTGGCATGCCTCCTGGCCGCTGTAGGAATGCTGGGTCTATCAAGGAAGATTTACGTGAAAACTAGATTCCATGTGGTATGGTGGTAGGCCTGTGACACAATGACAGTGGATCTTCCAATAGCGGTGGCGATGTTCTTACTGGCGGCCGTGGTAATAGTGGTGGCCGCCACCTTCTTAACTACTTCCGCCGATATAATCGCATCGAGAATGCGCTTGGGCCGTCTTTGGGTGGGCTCTCTTCTTCTGGCTGGTGCCACGTCTCTGCCAGAGCTGGCTACGGCCGTAGCCGCAGCCCTGGCAGGGTCTGCCGAATTGGCCGCGGGCAACATGTTTGGAGCCAACATGCTAAACATGAGTAATCTTGCTATCCTATTGGCCCTGTTTGGGGGTCGTCAGGTCTTTCAGCGGTTAGCCCCTCAGCAGTGGCTGGTGGCAGCGTCGGCTATTGCCGTCACAGGCATAGCCACACTGTTTGCCGCGCTAAGAACCGACGTGACATGGCTGGCGGTAAGTATTCCTGGAGTGGTCATACTCGTCATATACTTGGTACTGTCGGGCGTTCTGCGCCAATATAGCAAAGGGATAGAGGAGCAGTCTGAAGAGGAGGAACCCTCCCACTCGTTGCGATGGGCATGGATGGTGTTCATAGTCTGCGCCGGGGCCATTTTCGTGTCTGGTCCGCTTCTAGCCTTCAGCGCCCAACGTATCGCCGATTTAACGGGCATTGGGGCAAGCTTTATGGGAGTGCTTGCCCTAGCTCTAGTGACTACCCTGCCAGAGCTGACTACCACCTACACAGCCTTCCGAATTGGGGCTCACGACATGGCCGTCGCCAACATGTACGGAACCAATTCCTTTAACATAGCCGCTCTGGCGGTGGCGGACCTGTCCTTCTCTGGGGGCTCCCTCTTCGGCAGTGTGGATATTAGCACAGTCTGCGCGGGGCTAATTGCCACCCTCCTTATGTCCTTGGGCATGCTCCAAATACTGAGGCGTCGTCCAATGAAGCTGTTTTCCCTTACTGAGCCAAGTCCTCCATTGATTGTGGGCCTTTATGTTCTGGGACTATCGGTTGTATTCCAGCTGGCGTAAGATAAATTGGTGCTGTGTAGACACTATACAGGTTAGGGAAACATTCGTGGCTGGGTTCTATCGACTAGTAAGGTGAGTCATAAATTCGCGGCTCGATTCGTGGCTTGGACTGTTATGCTGAACCCCTAGGCTCTTGTCGTGGTAAATTACGTGAAGCATCCTGAGGAGATGCAGCGTGACCACCAGAATCCTTGCGCCTATACATAGGGACTCAGTATGACATTTGTAGCGGTGATCTAATTCACCACTCTAAGTCGATAGGGAGGTGCCGATCAGGTTACCCACGCCAAAGGTGACCGCCGCGGCTGTGCCACCTGCAAGGGCCATTCGTATGGCTCCCCAGGTGGGGCTTCTATCAGTCATCCAGGACAGAGTGCCCCCAACGATCACCAGCGCCCCGGCACTTAGGATGGCGCTTAGGAGAATTGCTAGTGTCCCTGCACCCAGCAGGTAGGGGAGGATGGGAACCAAGGCACCGATGACAAAGGCACCAAAGGAGCTGAAACTTGCTCCCCAGGGCGAACCCAACTCGGAGGGATTCAGGCCTAGCTCTTCCCGGGCTATGGTATCCAGGGCTATCTCAGGGTCCGCCATAAACCGCTTCGCTATGAGTCGTGCCTCCATGGGAGAGAGACCCTTTGCTTGATATATAAGGGACAGCTTCTTCTCTTCCTCCTCGGGCCACATCTCGATTTCGGCCATCTCCCGGCTTATCTGGTGTTCGTAGACGTCCCGCTGAGAACGCATGGAAACATACTCACCTGCTGCCATGGAGAAAGCTCCGGCTAGTAGGCCGGCTACCCCTGCTAGCAGCACGATGTCCTGGTTGCTGGTGCCACCAGCTACACCCATGACCAGGCTGAAGTTGGATACGAGCCCATCATTCACTCCCAGCACCGCGGCTCTCAGGCTTCCACTGGTGCCGCTATAATGCCCCTTTCGGGCCCGTATGCTCTCTGAGTGATCCTGCCCGCTAGACAGACCACGCAGGGTATGATCGTGGGTTCGCTGTTCCTTGGCCATATCGTGAGCCTCTGGGTCGAGGGTGTAGGCGCTAAAATCCTTGGACGTTCCCCTTAGAATCAGGGGTATCATTCTGTGTGTGCCGAATCGTTGGGCAGCCCATTTGAGCAAGTGGAGCCGAACCCCTCCCCTGGTAGGGACAAGGGTATCAGGGTCAATGCCCAGCTTTTCTGCCCACATGGACGCGTGACGCATCTCTGCATGAGCCAGTTGCCGGAACACATCTGCCCTTTCGGAGTTTCCTTCTGTGTCGGCCATGGCCTCGTACAAGCCGGCGGTTTCCAGTTCACCCTTCAAGTACGATTTGTATGTGGCATTGCGCTGCCTATCGTCCAACCCAAATCTCCTCTTGTATGCGGCTCACCACACAGTCACCTGCTACCATATGTTATAGATAAGACAAGCCCGTTACAATTGCTTGGGGAGTTTTGATTAGGGTTGCATGGTAGTGTGCAGGTTATGTCCCTATTAATCACATTGGCATTGCATCAATGCTCTATATACCGTATCCAGTGTTACCCCATGCTGCAAACTTAGGGTGGCCTGTTTTCTGACATCTGCATTACTGTCCTGGCCAAATCTCTGGCTGAAATGCTGTCATGGTTGCAATGGTGATTTCTGCGAGATTGAGAATCTCTACGTGAATTATATTGCCTGTGTTCAGGGCAGCTATTACCTGAACTGAGGTTGATAATGTAGTGCATAAGTACTCATCGCCTATTCAGGTTATGGAATTGTACGGGAAAGTTCCGGGTACGGCGAAAAGTGCCCAATAAGACGATAACCTGAATGCACCACCGGCTGGATGGAATCAAGCCGACACGAATCCACGCTGGGTTTTGGTTTCATTCGCTCTTGGGTACCTGTGAGTCTAGGGCCCATTTCAAAACGGAGATATGAAACGGTGTCTCGCTCCCCTCCAGAAGTTGGGGAAGCTTCTAGCTCTGCTCCAGGTTAGGAATCATAAGCTTGATGAAATCGTGCCTGGTGACGATTCCTACCAGCTCTTTGCCGCGCATTACTGGGAGTCTGTTGATGTTTCTTCGGAGCATCAGCTCTGCCACATCAGCAACTGGAGAGTCTTCCTGTACGGTAACTACGGGATGGGTCATGACATCTTTTACTTTTCTTCTGCTCACTGTCCGAGCGACCTCTTCCAGGGTTTCTGGCCTGACCCAGGATCCCATTAGGGTGTACAGGTGGTCTGTCATGGGTAGGAACCTGCGGTGGAAGCCAAAGTCTGTGTGGCTCAGAATTCCCACAAGTTCTCCCTGATCGTCCAGAACGGGGAGGCAACTGGTAACCTGCTCAACAATGAGTTTCGCAGCTTCCTCCACTGTTGCATCGGTCCGTATAGTAATTACCGGGCTGGACATTATATCCTGTGCGTTCATTTGCCTATCTCCATCTCGTTATTGGTGGCTTTGGGGCTCTGTGTTGATGTCGGGCCGCTGCATCACCCAAACAAGGCCAGATCCCCACAGAAAGCTCTCCTATGACTATATTACCTCTTTCAACCCAATCGCGTCTTCCCCATCGTCTTATAGCCAATGGCCTATCAGTCACCAACCTGCCGGACATCCCAACTACGAGTCGGGGTAAAACATAACATGTGGTGGTGCGCCTAGCCCATGTCCGCAGAGGCATGATCTACTCTATGCTTATTTTCCAGTTCGTTTTATGATTGTGCCGATGCGCCCCCCGGTTGATGCAGATTGACCTTCGGATTTGGGAGAGTTCGGGTTACCTCATCGGGAAAAGGCTGTGGATTGTGAGGATGGTGATTGTAAGGTCCAGAGCAATGGATAGTGTGCTAGTTACGATTGCCAAGTTTGCCACTCCGGAACTCATGGCCTCCGGATTCAGAGGGTTCCGTAGGGTTAGCTCCATGGGGTAAACATACCTGTTGGGATCCTTGAGTTCGAGTCCAGAGTAGATTCGCCACTGATCGTAGGTATGGGACTCAATGGTATCTTGCTGTGCCCCGGCGGCGTCTTGTACAAGCACTCCCTGGGATAATGGGGTTCTCGCTGTTGATTACCTGCCGCTGGATCAGGGCGATCTTTATCTTCCCCCTGGGTTCAAGGCCTATGGTAAGAAAGAAGAGAATACCAGAGCCTACCAAGACCAACCTTAGCCACGCAGTGGCAATCAACATATACTTTGCTAGCCCTTTCATATCATTGCCTCCTCTTGTGGATTTGCTCGACTATTTGTGGTTGCCTATTCACTCCACCCAACTTTGAGATAATTCATTTGAGTGATTCGAGAGTGATATACTCTTGTCTACCCGTGAAAATAATGTGAATGTTCGTGATCCTTGGCTGGGTATTCTCGAGGATGGTCTAAGTCGACACTGGTACCGAGTTACTCAGGGCTTCGTCGCTTCAGGGAATACGAGCAGCAGCAGTTGACGGGTTGGGGGGGGCATCACTACAATGCCCCGCGTGGGTTCGATTTTCTCGATGTGGCAGTACAGTTGAGAACGTCTGGCCAGATATGAACTGAGAGGACCTGTAAGGTATGAGAATTGGTGTTATCTCGGATACGCACAACCCTTCAGCTGGCAAAGAACCTCCACAAGAGGTGGCTAGGGCCTTTGAGGGAGTGGAACTCATCCTACACGCCGGGGATATTTACCAGCCATCATGCCTGGACTGGCTGGAGCGCATTGCGCCTGTGAAGGCGGTTGAGCTGGGCTCGCTGGCCCACTTCAATGGGGATGCCAGGGTTGCTGAGAGGCGGGTATTGGACATAGAGGGCTATACTATTGGCATGGTCCATGATTTGATGCTGCCTGGTATGGAGGATGAGGTGACGCCTGGGGTGATTGCCAAGAGGTTTCCATCTAATGTAGAACTACCAATGTCGGTAAAGGAGTTCTTTGGAGCCCCAGTGGATACCGTGATATTCGGCCACACGCACTATGCTGTGGTGGAGGAACACCAGGGGATTTTGTTGATAAATCCTGGGAGCCCCAGTTTACCGAAGCAGATACGTAGGCTCGGCCAGGTAGCCATCCTAGAGTTGTCGCCAGGAATACGGGAGGCCAGGATAGTGGATTTGGCGGCCTTCAGCTAGAGGTCATTTCAAAACGGAGTTTTGAAGTGGAGGCCTCCCTGCTACCAGGTAAACCATCCATATGGTAGGACCGGGTGAGCTCGAACCTATTCATCATTGCGTGGCTTGCGTGTTCGATGCGACACAGGCTTGGCAGTTAATCCAATAGCCATGTTTTATGGAGGCTCATTATGAGGCAGATTTCCACCTGATTTTGAAAGCCAGATTCGGCAGGCTACTGGTAAGATGGCCAAGTACCCTGACAATTAGACAGAATCTCAGGAGGCTGAATTGATAAACCAAGAGCGATTGGTGAAGACTTTCTGTGACCTAGTCCAAATAGATAGCCCATCTGGAGAAGAAGAGGCGATATCCCAAGACCTTGTACGGCGCCTGGGGGCCTTGGGGTTCACCGTTGTGCGGGACGATCATGGGAATGTCATCGCCTCTGAAGAAGGAGAGGAGCCTCTCTTGCTATCTGCCCACATGGATACCGTGGAGCCTGGGCGTGGGATTAACCCAATTGTATCCGGGGGGCGCATTCACACCGATGGGACCACCATACTCGGAGGTGACTGCAAGGCGGGCATTGCTGCTATCCTAGAGGGCCTGGAAGCGATTCAAGATGATCGGTCTAGGAGAATTCCAGTTCAAGTGGTTATCACACGGGGGGAAGAGATAGGCCTTGTAGGTGCCCGAAACCTAGACTTCTCCCTGATTGCTTCGAAAGAGGGAGTGGTCTTCGATGGAGGCGGCCCTGTCACTAAAGTGACCATAGCTACCCCCACCTACATACGCTTCGATGTCCAGGTTACGGGACGGGCGGCGCATGCAGGCGTCGAGCCAGAGAAAGGAATCTCAGCTATCAAAATCGCCTCGGAGATCATTACTCAACTTCCCCAAGGACGTATTGATGAGGAGACTACTTTGAACGTCGGAACCATTGCTGGTGGCACGGTCCGCAATGCCGTTCCGGATGCGACCTCATTCTCAGGCGAATTTAGGAGTAGGAACGCCGAAACATTGGAGTTAGTGCGGCATCAGGTCCTAAACGCGCTGGAGGCGGGACGGCAACGATATCCGGAGGCCGATATCCATGAGGAGTTGCAAGTCCAGTTTCAGATGTACTCATTGACGGAAGACCATCATGCAGTGGCTAGAGTCACCCGTGCTATGGAGTCCCTGGACTTTAACTCGGAACTCGGGGCATCGGGAGGTGGCACCGATGCCAATATCTTCAACCTGCATGGAATTCCGTCCGTGGTTGTAGGAATGGCTGCCAGGGACATGCACACTACCAGGGAGTACCTGGAGATTGGTGACCTGTTGGATGCCACCAGATTCTGTTACGCTCTTCTCACAAACCTGGTGCCGCCCCTTGGTTCCTAATCCCCTATGGGCCTCTTTGGCCTTTGGGGTTTACACGAGAGGACATACCAGTAGAGGCCGCCCCAGTTAAGCTCCAGGCCACCAACTTAGTTAGCAGACTGTACATAATGTGCTCCACAAGAGAAATTGTTATTGTTTGTGATAAGGTGTGTTCTGTAGTCTTAGGAATATAGAGTTGTGGGCTGATCCACATTTGGCATCAGATTATCATCAGACACGAACCTCATCACCCCACACCTGTGGTATGAGGTTCTCTAGACCCAAGGCCTTCAGGGTTTCTGGCAGTGGCTTACCTGTTTGGTGATCCAGCCCTGTAATATCATAATATGTCCGGTGCATCACATCCCAATTCTGCACCACAGATTGCCCTGCTGCTGGACCATCTATCGGGATTGATCCGTAACGTGGCGAGGGCCGCTCCATGTCCGGAGTGTGGCCACATCTGGCACTAAAAGCCCTGAATAGGGCAGAGGTTCGTAGGCCAAGCAGCATTGCCTCCTCCTTCGTGAAATCCCATCCAGTTATTGCATTCAGTGCCCTGCAAAGGAGGTTCAGGGTAGTGCCCAGGGTGAAATTACATGCGCCGAGAGAGTCGTCAAAGTGCCGCTTGCCCAGGCCCAAGCCCAGAGAGGTGGCTACCTGCTCAGGATCAAATTGGTTTATGATGGGAGCTATTCCCAGCTCCTCCGGGTGAGCGAGTGGTGATGTCTCTATTGTGCCGATGCTCCCTACTATGCCAGAGAAAAGCTCAGACCAGCGGCCGCGATGATCATGTCCCCTGGGTGTGTTGCCCTTTCCTGTGAAGATTGCGCACTCTAGAGCGGGTCCGCCAAGGGTTTCCGCAGCGCGCTTGGTGCCCTCCGCCAGCATGTTCCCAATCCCCTCGCGGTGGGCCGTCATCTGGAGCAACTTGTCTACTCCTTCAACATCTCCCCAGGTTAGGTCAAATCCCAACTGCTCGCGGGTTATGTAACCTTTTTCGTAGCACTCCATTACCCAGCCGCACACCCAACCCCATTCGTTGACATCCACTCCTGCCTTGTCTACCTGTGTGTTCAACCAAGCGGCATCAGTAGGATTGAGAACTCCCAACTGGGGCCCGCAGTTATTCATGCCTTCGGACTCAGGTTCATCCACTAGGGCGCCCTTTCGTTTCCCTTCGTTAATCACGTTCATATGGCAATGGTGCATCCCACAAGCGCCGCACTGGTGGCCTCTATGAGGGAAGCGATTGCGTAGAGCATCTGCCTCCCACTCGTGATGGGTCTCAGGAGTCGGGAATATGTTGGTGGCATAGTTTCTAATTGGTACTGCCCCTGCTCGGTAGTTGGTCATGGGGCCTACCAATGTGCCGTACAGGTATCGTTGTCTGTTGTTGGGGTGGTTCTTCAGTTCATGGGATATGCTGTCCGCTGCCTGTAACAAACCTGCCGAATCGTGCACGTGCAGGCCCTTGGTGCCTCGAACTATGGCTACGCACTTCACTTTCTTCATCCCCATAACGCATCCGCAACCGTTCTTGCTAGCCACGTGGCCGTAGTCCCCTTGGATCATGGCGAATCGCACCAGGTGCTCCCCTGCCGGGCCTATCCCGTACACGCTCAGTTGATGTCCACTTAGACCGTATTCATCATAGAGGCAGTCCTGTGTTTCCCAGGTATCCATTCCCAGAAGGTGCGAGGCATCCCTCAACTCTACCTCATCATCCTCTATATGTAGGTACACCCATGCGGGCGACTGTCCTTGCAGTACAATGGCATCGTATCCAGAGTACTTGAGATTGACCCCAAAGAATCCGTTGGCTTGGGTGGAGGTAGCGCCATTAGTCATGGCGCCCCGAGTCACCACGTTGAGTGTGCCATTGCCCCAAACTGGAGTACCAGCTAGGGGGCCTGTGGCCATCACTAGCCTGTTCTCAGGGTGATCCCAGTTGACTTCTGGGGGCACTTCTTCCCACAAAATTTTTGCTCCAAGTCCGGCACCGCCAACGTAGGTACGTGCCACTTGTGGGTCAAGTTCTTCTGTCCAGATGCGGCCACTACTCAGGTCTACGCGTAAAATCTTTCCGGCGTATCCTCCGAGGTGTTGTATTGCACTCATTGGCGTCCTCCTCGATAAGTGTATTTCTTGGGGCATCTAGTTAGCATATCGCATGGCCTTCTGCATCTCCACATACATCAATCCAATGTATGATAAATGTTGGGTTGTTGTATCGAACCTCACAAGAGCCAGCAATCACCCAGTGAGAGCTACATCTTCAACCCAGTGTTGAAAACTCTGGTCTGAGGTGTGTTCATAGTCTGTGTAGATAACCATTTCATCCAATTGTATCAGCAATGGAACTCTCCCCGCATCATAGCCCGTCTGGGGTATGCGCTCTCATAGAAAGCCCATCCTTGACTTGTACTGGCTCCTGATAGTGAGACCAATAACAATACTAAGCCACTTGAGGGCACGGGACAAGCCTGCGCCATTTCCTTAGTGGCGGTGGCTTGGGCCACTATCGTGCCATGACTTGTACCACTGGCAATGAGCAGGTCAATCCATGTTGCCTGGGAAATCGGATGAAAAGCTCGGGCCTTTTGGCAGTGCTTAACGGCAAGGCGCCACTATATTTGCTGAGGCTGCCACGATTATCTATCCTTAGGAATCTTGGGGCCCTCCAGTTGGGCTAAATCCTTGGAGAAGAAGACCCCTGGATTTGTGTTGCTGGTCTTCTTAGTTCCTAAAATAGTGATATAGGATAGTGGACTCGAACCACTGAGCTCTTAAAAAACACCACCAGAGTCCCACTCACATCTGTAATGCGGAGATATCCGCGTGGTATATCTGGTGAAGCAACTCAAGGAAAGCCACAACAGTCTGGCTGTAGTGTTGTCCCTTGCGCACCAATACATAAGTAGGCAGTAATACCTGCTGTCTCTCGGCAAGAGGAATTATAACCAAGGTGCCATTCTCCAGGTTCTTGCGCAAGCTGCTACGAGGTAGGAAAGATATTCCCAACCCAAGCTCTACCATATTCTTAACGGCTTCCACGCTGTCCAGGTTCATTTCCACTTTAGGCGTGATACCAGCGTTTCGGAACGACTCGTTAATAAACGTGGAGTAGGATGAGCCGGGGTTGCCAGGATCGTACAGTATGAGAGGTTGCTGTGCTACTTCACGCATGCTCGTCGTTCCAGACAAGGCAAACGTATTCCCGGGATGAGCTACTAAGACAGCCTCTTCGTCATAAAGGTGAATAGCGTCTACATCAGGGTGTTGCATGTAACGAGCTAGACCAATCTGCACCTCCTCGTCTAAGACCATCTGAAGCACTTCGGTGGACTGGCCAACTTTAATATGAAGGTTCGTTTCGGGATATTGCTGCTGGAATTCCCACAAAATGCCAGGGAGTACGTAGGTGCCTATGACTCGAGCTGTTGCCATATTAAGAATGCCAGCGCTGGTGTGTCGGGCACTTTCTAGCACCTCCGTTCCTTGACGCAAGGATTCCATGGCACGTTGAGCGAAGGGGAAAAAGATTCGACCCATGTCTGTCAGACGGACTCCCCGGGACGTGCGATGGAAGAGAGGAACTCCTAACTCATCTTCCAGACGTTGAATACGCGTGCTTACTGACGGTTGTGTCAGGAGAAGAGCTTCAGCCGCGCGGCGAAAGCTACCGCGCTCCACAGCTTCCAAGAAAACATCCACCTGGGATAGTTCCATGATACTGTCCTTCCTTTGCGTACCCGTTCATTATTAGATTAGCCTGAGAACGACCAGCATATATGCAGAGCAGGAGTAGTGGTATGGATTCTAGCTTCATATCGTCGCTCCTTAGGGTTTCCTTCCATATGGCATATACACCATTAAAATTCCCATTAGGGGTATGCTGCAGACTAGCAGTGTTTTCTGTGAAGCATTGCCTTCCAGCTGCTGGGATGCTGTTAAGGCTTATAAGGCTCTCGTGAGGCAGTAAGGATATATCTCCATGCCAGCACAATTGAACCTAATTCCCCATGTGACTCTAAGTGTCGACCTGTTCCTATAGTTTCTGTCTATGTTGCTGATTTGGCAAGGCCAGGCAAGATAGTCGTTAGTCTGGTAAGATCCCAGTATCTTCAACTGGGAGTTTGTTATGTTAGTGGATTTGGTGGAGGTGACTACATCCGATGGAATATCTTTGTCCGGTGCGTATTTTGAGGCGAAAGGAGATGCTGGTTTGGGAGTGGACTCCCTAATGTATTTCCATGGAGACAGTGGTAACTTTTACGGTGGCCTCCTCCGCCAGCTAGGCACGATGTTTTCAGAAGCTGGGGTATCTTTCTTGGCTGCAAATCGACGCGGGCACGACATGATCTCCACAGGAGTGAGAGGGGGGGGATCTTATGGGCTATGCCTTTGAATCGGTTGAGGAGTCTAGGTTAGATGCTGCTGCTTGGTTAGACTTCTTGAAAAGCAGAGGCCACGAGAAAGTCGCGATAGGTGGTCATAGCGGAGGTGCTGTGAGAGCCACCTATGTTCAAGCTATCGAACACTTTGGAAATGTTGCTGCGGTCGTTTCTGTTTCACCGGGTGAGTATAACCATGAGAAAATCGTGAATGTGCACGGTGAGGGCTTTTCGGGACCTTATAGGGAGTCTGAGAAGAACATAGCTGAAGGAAACCCTGACATTTTTCTTAGGCCAGGAGTACCTTGGGGTTCAATGTGGACATCGAGAAGCTATGTGGACTGTTTCAATAAGGACAACAGGTACAGTGTTAGTGCACATGCAGCTAACACAGGAGTTCCCACGCTATACGTGTTCGGAGGCAAGGAGAGTGAAATAGGTGGTGAAGAGGAATTGCCTGTATGTGGGTTGGCTATGCGTATACTCCAGGAGGTCGGCTATTCTCATACCACAGTGGAAATGGTTGATGGTGCTAACCATGGATACAACGGGCGTGAAAAGGAATTGCTGGATGTAATCTACAGATTCTTTCAAGGCTTGTGAATTAGTTAGTTCAGCTGACTCGAACTTACCTCCGGATTGCCTTCCGCAGCGTCTCTACGATTCGGTAGGCGAACACCAATGAGCAATAAAGCGCCAGAGGCGTTGACTGCTGCCAAAACGAGAAACGCCCATTTGTATGACCCAACTGAATCGTAGATCATAGCGGCGAAGATTGGACTAATTAGTACGCTGACGCTGCTGACGGGATCCATCCACCCCGCCAGCCGTGAGAAATTCCTTCGGCCAAATACTTCCGCGCGTAGCACAGTCATTAGAGTCCCTCGAGTTCCAAAGGCGATGCCAAAAACCGTTGCAAAAATCATTACGTGTGTCATGGATGTAGCAAGGGCCAGGACAACTACCGCAAGTCCTTGGGTGATAAAGGCAATGGCCGTGATTTTCTTGGGTCCGACTATATCTCCTAGGAAACCACCTATTAGCCTTCCCACCGCTGCTATTAGCAGAGTGTATGAGAGAATGCTCGCTGCTGTCAGTTCGTTGATGCCTATGTCAACCAAGGCTGGAATCTGGTGGACTTGGAGTGCGCCCCAGGCTGTAATACCAGCGGAGTGTGAAAAGCCCAGAAACCAGAAGTTTCGGCTTCGGAGCGCTTGAGATATAGTGGACTCCGAATCTAAACTTAATCCAGCGTCAGGAGCAGCAGAATTGTCGGCCGTAATGCTATCAGCCTCTATGCCCGCAGACTCAGCTCCGTCTGGGAGAAACCCATAACTTTCCGGATGTGGACGCATGGCCAAAGCTATGGGGATTCCTATGATTATTACGGCAATGCCGACGACAATCATGGTTTGTCTCCATCCGGCATTGAGTATGAACCATGCTAATACCGGGACCAGCACAGCCCCGAAGCTTCCACCAAGTTGGTAGATTGCAATGGCTCGGCCTCGCCATCGGTCAAACCAGTTGATTAACACTGTCACGATGGGGAGAAAACCAGCTACACTTTGCCCCAACGTGACAAGGAGAAATGCTATATAGAACTGGTAGATGTTCTGACACAGGCCAGTTGCTACAAGGCCCAATCCAAATATAACCCACCCAATCACCATGTATTTGCGTGGGCCAATCCAGTGGATTAGGTATCCTTCGATTGGTCCTGTAAGTCCTCCCTCAAGCCGTCTAAGAGAGAATGCAAAGGACACTGCAGTTCGGGTCACGTTGAACTCTCGAACCAAAGGAAGGACTAGAGCCTGAGCTCCCACATTGAATACAGCTGATTGTATCGTGCTGGCTAAGGTAGCTGCCGCGACCACGTACCATCCGTAAAACACTCGTCGAGGCCCGCGAGAGTCATGTTTACCTGAGAGGTCCTGTCCTCTATGCGACGGAGGTTTGTTTGACGGGGCGGGGTCCACTGATACCTGCTCTCTCCAGATTTATCTCGTTGTGTTCTGTCAGTAGATATATTATCCGTTAATCTAAGCAACTTCCGCTGACGTAGATATATTATCCGTTAATCTAATCTAAGCAACTTCCGCTGACAATGATACCATATTGTGATTGTGACCGTGCATATCGTTGCTCAGGCTAGATTACAATGTGTATTCAAGCACTGTGTTCCATTTGTCCTTTGGAGTCAATTAGAGTTGGGAACTCCTAACTTCCAGTCATATACGTAGTGCGAATGAGTATGCCAGCATCAAATTCACTCCTTCCTGACAAAGCAAGAAATGAGCCAATTTCCGTATCAGGTACGGTTCAGCTGAGGCATTTTACTTGGATCGCGTAACGCTGCCCAGAATAATGCTGTCCCACTAAAGCTGTTCCAATGTCCTGCCAATCTTGATGTTCCCTTCCAGGGCAGGATTGGTTAGAACGTAAACTGTGCCACTAATTTCTTGTTAATCCTCCTGAAAACTCCTAGCCTTACGGCCCTCCCATGATATGACCCATGACATAGAGTTGGTGGTCTTCTACACATCATGATTAGGCTTCCTCGCTTGAAATGTAAGAGGGCTCACTGGAAACTTGTGGATTTGGATTCTAGCCCAGGCGAGCCACTACCAGTGATAGATTGCCGCAGCCACTACCAGTATTACCGTCACAAACACCGCTGCAACCCAAAGTATCACTATCCGTCGGCGCCAACGTTGAATGAGTTGGGAACTAAGCATTAGTAGGGCAACAGCGATGCCAGTTATTGCAAGGACCATTATCCAGAAGCGAAGCATAATTTGCACATCCCTCCGCTATCTCTTTGAATCTTCTCCAGTCTGGATTGACAACTCTCTGGATGGACTTTAGCTTCATCTCATTGCTCCACAGAGGAACCCTATCCCAATTATAATTCGTCAAAGGGATATTGCAGAGCAGGGGCGGCTATGTGAGACGCGGGCTATGTTTGAGCTACTGTTTCAGGTCGTACTCCTCTATTCCACCTCGCTCGATTATCCTCTTGAACACACCTACACGAATGGACAACTCGGTGTCGGCCGAGCTGAGAATCACGTCGGCTGCGATATTCGTTATAGCGTCTTGGATTAGTTGAATCTTGAGCAAGCCGTCGTAGAAGATGTCGACAGCCTTAATTACACGGTATCTGGGATATGACGAATCCCTGATCATTCCGCCATACTTCCATAAACTCGGTGGAGTTTGTTCCTTTCTGGTCCTGTGATGGATCCATTGAAGTCAAGAGCCATTTCCTCGATGGTATCAATCAGTTGGAGGCGTTGTATCCATCTGTCGGGAATAGACTCAAAGTCCATTACCGCTCCCATGCTTTGTCTCGCAATGCTACCAATCCTGTCGCTCTGGGTCGGTGTACAAATGGTGTGCAAACTATGTGCTAGCCACACAACAACCGCTTCTTCTGGGGACATGCGCCCATGCCTCCCAGGTTATCTCTAATCCCCTGGTGGACCCCTAAACGTCATGAACTTGCTCTAGAATAACATGCTGGACAAAGCGTTCCAGCGTATGGGGTCGCCCGCCTTTTGCCACAATAGAGTCTCTAATTAGCTGATTAGTCTCACCCAAATACGCCCAGCTACAACGTAACCCAAGGACCCTTCGCCAGTATCCGTTTTGATTGTTATTATACCTCGACTAGGGCTAGCTTCTACGACCTTAATTTCCTTATCCGGCAGGATATTTTTCTCCACAAGAAACACTATTAAGTTCTGATCCTCTTCCGGTACGCGTTCAACTATATAGTTTGTACCTGATTTGGCTTGGTCTAGTAGTAGCTTACGGCCCACTGAGGGTATATACCCACTTCCAGGAATAGGGCCTCCGAATGGACATGTTGTAGGATTTCCCAACTTATCACGTATCAGGGATTCCAAATCTGGAGATATTGCATGTTCCAAACGGTGTGCTTCCACGTGAGCCTTGTGGAGTTCTAGACCCAGCAGGTCCACCACCATTCTCTCTGCTAGCCTGTGCCGTCGTACCATTCCCTCAGCCTGGACTACCCCGCTGGAGGTTAGTCTCACCTCCTTGTTAGGGGTCAACTCCAGCAATCCCTCTCTGGCCATCCTGCGTAGCATGCCTAGCACAGACGGCAGAGAGGTGCCTAGGCCTTCTCCGGCAGGAAGGCCCCTCAAGTGCTCTGCAAGTTGGCCGGCGGTGGCACGTAGTCCCTCTTCTCCCATCACGTACAGGGACAACAGGTAGTTCTCTGCCACCGGAGACAGGCGCTCTGATTTAACTGACACTGAAGCCGGCTCTCTCTTGGTCTTGATATCTCGGTTGGTTCTGACCATTACTTACCCCGCCCCCAACATAGCTCCCACTGACAGCCAAGTCAAGGATGTGGGCGCTTTTCCTCTTCTGCGCTTCCAAGACGGGGGGCACTTCCCGCGGAGACTTTCATCGGTGGCCTCTTGGGGCTGATGGGTGCTATTTTCTTTGGGTGTTTCTTGTGTTTGGGGACCCGCTCCATCAACTTGGGCAAGTTCTTCAGTATCATTGGAATACCCCTTATTGTTTTCGCCGCGGGACTCCTTGCCAACGGTATTCACGAGTTACAGGAAGCAGGGTATTTGCCCATATTCGTTGAGCACATCTGGGATATGAATTCTTTCCTAGATGAGAAGAGCACAGTAGGGGGTTTCCTGAATGGCTTCTTAGGCTATAATGGCAATCCATCGTTGGTGGAAGTTGTGGCTTACCCACTTTACCTGAGCCTGGTTCTCTTCTACTTCCTGAGGCCAGTTGTTGTTCCGGCGAGTCAACTCCAGACTCAGCCGTCTACTGAGTCAGACTCAAGCTAGGCTGTATCTTTATATCTCTGAACTCTCCTATGGCGAAGTGCTGCCGGGTGCCCCTCTGGGTGGATAGCAGAACCAGTAAAGAATCATTGCTGCCCCTGTAATGATGGCGAAGACGAGGATGGCGGAGCTATAGGCCCCTGTAGTGTCGTGGACCCATCCGGCGTATACGGGCCCCACGATTGCGCCCCAGGAATACACTAATCCCATGAGACCTCGAAGAGTGGCGAAGCGGGCTCGCCCGAAATAGTCCCCCACTATGGCCCAGTTCAGGATTCCTGCGCCGTAGGCTGCGGCCCACAGAGCAATAAAAAGATACAGTTGCAAGACACTGGTAGCCGTGTAGAGGACTATTAAGGAGATGGTCTGAATGAACAGACAACCTGTCATCAACTTGCGCTTGGGATAGCGGTCCCCCAACCATCCCACGAGCAATCGGCCTGGGATCGTGAGTAAAACCAGGAGCCCCACGGCTCCACCAGCGGCTACAGTGCTCATCCCACGGTCCTCCATGAGGGGTGACAGGTGAACCATGATGGCCGTGTGGGCTGTAAAGCGTAGTGTGATGGCCGCCAGGAATATCCACATTGATGAGGTGCGAAAGGCCTGCCCCACTGTGAAGTTGACCTCCTCAAGCATCATGGGGGCGGTGCCATGCTGCTCTTGATGGCCATTCCCGCTTTGTCGAGTGTCACTACTCAATGTGGCTTCGTCTGGGCCCTTAGCCGTCGCCCCATCTGGCAGTAGACCCACAGACTCTGGGCTGTGCCGGATGAAGAAAGTCATGGGGAAGATGAATAGGAGAAGGCCGATACCTGAAAGAAAGGCGGCGGTGCGCCACCCTTGGGTATTGATGATGAAGGCCAAGAGGGGCACCAGAATGGCGCCCCCGATGCCTACCGCTACCCCGAGGATAGACATAGCCATGGAGCGCTGGCGGATGAACCAGTTGTTGGCCACCGCCAAGGCCGGATGGAAGAATCCGCCGTTGATGCCTAGGGCGATAACGCCCACATACACTACAATGAACATCCAGTAGCTGTCCACAACTGTTGCCCATAGCAGGAAGCCTATCCCAGCCATGAGAACTCCAACCTTCATGATAATCCGGGCGCCGTAGCGGTCAATGAGGTACCCCACCACAGCACCTTCAAAGGCACCTTCTAGGCGCGTAAGTGAGAAGACGATGGAGGTCTGGGCGCTGGTGATCTGCAACTCATCCTTGAGGGGGTTGAAGAAGAGGGTGAAGCCGTAGAAGTAGACGCCACCCCCGTAAGCGCCGATGGCAGCACACGCGGTAACAATCCACCAGCCTGGGAAGACATTGCGAAGGGGATTTAGTGATATGCGTCGAGGATGGTCTTCTTTCATTTTGCCCCCAATTTCTCCCTTTTGCGTATCAGTTTCCAGAGATTGTAGATTCCCACCGATTATACAGCCCTATCCCATTATAACTCGTCAAGGGGATGTCATTGCTAACTTCAACATAGCATTAGACCCTGTAAAATAGCCACATTGTTACATATTGCTGTATTAGAAAAAAGAATTAGCCTTATGGCATAAGGTCAGGGGGGTTCTTGTGCCTAAAACAACGGTAGGCGATAGTGGACTCGAACCACTCACTTCTTGCGTGTGAAAATGTAGCTCGATTGTTCCCACGTGTGGCTCACTGTGTGCCATCGAAGCTATTTATATCTGAACTGTACACTCGTGTGAACAACTGTTAATTGACATTTGGTTACTAACTCTCCAACAATCGCTTCTGCGTTGCCTCCGTTATACCTAATCCCCCATGGGACTCCTAGCCGTTCGGTTCCATCTGAGGATGCTATTAGGGCTTATAAGGTTGTTGTGAAGTAGGAGGGAGATAATGCTGACAATCTCTCGGTAGAGTGAAGGTAGCATTTCTTGGCGTGGGGTTAGTTTCCATAGGCATAATTTCAGTAGCATAGAATATTTTATGAGCTACGCGATGATGAGAGGAGATAATTAGCAATCTTTTGAAAGGTTGCCCACCGTGATTCTGTTGGCACAAACATCTTACCAAGTTCCAATGTCCACCCCTGGAATTTGTTGGGATGAGTATAAACTGACATGTTGCCCAGGTCTGCCACAGCGTTGTCTATGTCTACGTCATCGGAAAATACCTTAACTAACGGCTGAAGATTACCTTTGCCTTCCCAGTACACGTCGGTTACTTGTCCAAATACCGGGAACGACTTCCTACGTACTGTCTTGATCTTGAGCTGTTTGTGATTCATGGGGATGCTTTCGTCTGGTATACCAAGAACCGCTCGATATCTTGGGCCGCTATTGCTGTCCCCACGCGTTATCCTCACGACATTGACCCACCTAATGGGGCCACCGTCTAGTATGTCTATCAACCCAAGGGACTGTTGGCCAAATGGTCTTAGCAAGGTAGACCCAGATCTTATTCCCTCCTCAGCTCTCCCCCGGTCAGCCATCTCTGCTTTCACGCCGGAGGAATTCAGGTTTTCAGCCATCTCGTCTCTTGATTTATCTCTAAACATTTCACGCATGCAACACTAATCCTCCTTTAGCAAGTGTGTGCCTGGGATACCATGACGCTCTCACAGATAGCCTGGTGGTAGGCTGATTAGGCGATAGAACCCTCTCACCATTATAATCCGTCATAGGTCTGGGCACGGCGCACTCCTAAGCAATCATGAGCATCTAGTTAGTCCTGTGTCTTGAGATTCCCTCTAGTCGTTGGCATTTTGTGTTGCGCAAGCTCCTCACGTATAGGGGTCTCTAGATTATTGTCTGGGAAGACCACGGTTCATTAAGAAGTCTGGCTTGACCTGTATGAACTGTGTATGATATAAGTACATGTTAGTGCATACCAACTCATCCACTATATGCTTAGAGTGTTGTTGACTTACTATATAGATATATAGATGGCTCAATACGCAGTTGTTATAGCGATAAGCATGGCCACAAACATAAATTCCTGTTTATGGGGAGGAAGGTGTTGAATATACTAGTTATTACTAAAATGCCAGGGTTGTCTTATTGGTGGCCTGCGTTATTAATTAGTGGGTTATGCATGTTATCTCAGGGCTGCACTAACGATAATTCCTCTACCCTAGATGTAGCTGAAGACACAATTGAGATTGAGAAGCCGTCAGGCAATCTCGTTATATACTCGGGTAGAGGTGAAACTTTGCTAGATCCTATCATTCAACAATTCGGCGATGCCACAGCTATTAACGTTTCAGTCAAATACGCTAGTACAGCTGAACTAGCGACTACTCTACAGGAAGAGGGAAATCGAACTCCGGCAGATGTGTTCTTCGCGCAAGACCCTGGTGGTCTGGGTGCCGTGGAGGAGATGTTTGAAACTCTCCCGAATCATATCACTGGACTCGTGCCAGAGTGGGCTCGTTCTTCAGATAACAGGTGGGTTGGAATCTCCGGACGAGCCCGAACAGTGGTATATAATCCTGAAAATATCGCTGTCGATGAGTTGCCAAATGATATGTGGGGATTCGTAGATCCAAAATGGAAAAGCCGTATAGGATGGGCGCCTACCAATGCTTCTTTCCAAACTATGGTAACCGCTATGAGAGCTATTTGGGGAAACGACAAGACGCGGGATTGGATTGAAGGCATTAAGGCAAATAAGCCGACCATATATCCGAAAAATACACCACAAGTGGCTGCGGTAGCCACCGGCGAAATAGACGTGGGTTTTGTCAACCACTACTATCTGTTCAGATTTCTCTCAGAGGAAGGTGACTCTTTTCCAGCCCGGAATTATCATCCACGATCTGGTGGCCCGGGCTCAGTCGTTATGGTGGCTGGCGCTGGCATATTGTCTGCCTCAAAGAATCAGGATAATGGACAGAGGTTCTTGGAATTTATGCTGTCCGAAGTCTCGCAACAGTATTTCGCGGGTCAGACCTTTGAATATCCACTTGTCGAAGGTGTGAAAACTAACAGGCTGTTGGTACCATTCTCTGAAATAGATCAACCTAATATATCTTCAAAAGAACTGGCTGATATCAGGGGAACCGTTGATTTGCTTAGGGAAACCGGAGTCTTACCCTAGGCATACCAATTCCTGATGGTTGACTTATTACACCCTAATCGGACTGCCCACGCCAACGATTATTTCCGTGGAGTGCGAGCCATTGCACCTCCCAAACTGGTATTAATCCCCGCAGCTATCGTGGTCGCGGCAATGATTATCCCTTCAGGCTATCTGGTTTTGCGGGCTATTGGGGTAGGTACAGAGGTTATCGACATTCTTTTCAGATCTCGCACTATGGATATATTGGTACGCTCACTGATGTTGATGTTGGCAGTAGCCGGAGCCTCAGTTCTTATTGCAATACCTGTCGGATGGTTGACTGTTAATACTGACCTACCATTTCGTGGGCTGTTCTCCGTAATAACTATTCTACCATTGGTCATTCCCAGTTACGTAGGTGGTTTTGTCTTAGTGGTAGTTTTGGGGCCAAAAGGTCTGTTGCAGGAATGGTTAGCGCCTTTGGGAGTAGAAAGATTGCCCGAGGTGTATGGATTCCCGGGTGCTATGTTGACCCTGACTCTTCTATCATATCCTTACGTATTATTGCCGGTTCGAGCCGCTCTATATAGTCTAGATCCCTCTCTTAATGAAACCTCCAGAAGTCTCGGCATGAACCCCACGTACACATTTTTCCGGGTTATATTGCCTATGTTGAGACCAGCAATCGCTGGGGGTGCGATGTTAGTGGCTCTCTACACACTTAGTGATTTCGGAGCCGTCTCCCTCTTACATTATGAAACTTTCACTTGGGCTATTTATGTGCAGTACGGCAATTTTGCTAGGGATGTAGCTGCCGCCCTATCCTTGGTTCTTATAGCTCTGGCAATATTCCTAATCACAATTGACACTAGTACAAGAGGGAAAGCGAAATATTATCGTGATGCCACCGGGGTTGCTAGGCAAAAACTATATAGACTAGGCTATTGGCGCTGGCCGGCTATGTTGTTCTGTACGACAATCGTATCATTGTCTTTGCTCGCACCAATATCAATATTGATTTACTGGGTAGTACGTGGTATTTCACATGGCGAGCAATTGCTTATATTATGGGACCGTCTCGGAAACTCTCTTTATGTGTCAGGGGTTGCTGCTCTAATGACAGTAGTGGCCGCTATGCCCCTAGCTATACTCTCGGCTCGGTACCAGAGTCGGCTTTCCGTATTACTGGAGAGACTCAGTTATATCGGTTTTGCGCTTCCCGGTATAGTAGTCGCGCTTGCGGTAGTGTTTTTCGGTGTCAGGTACATTCCGTATTTCTACCAGACCTTGGCTCTCTTGATATTCGCATACATAGTTCTCTTCTTGCCGGCAGCATTAGGTAGCATAAGAACCTCACTTGTCGCGGTGAGCCCCATGCTCGAAGAGGCGTCTAGAAGCCTTGGGCGCTCACGGTTTACGACTTTTGCTACTATAACTCTTCCTCTAATAAAACCTGGGATAATCTCTGGAATAATCATGGTTTTGATGTTAAGCATGAAGGAGCTACCAGCGACCTTGATTCTGGGCCCCATAGGATTCAAGACTTTATCAACGACAATATGGTGGGCAACCGAGGACGGATTCTTTGCACAAGCAGCTGTACCTGCACTCCTTCTTATATTGGCTTCTTCTATCCCAATGGCTTTGTTAGTTTGGACAGGGAGAAAAGGAGTCTATTGAACACAACTGTGGTACGGTGCGCCGGCATTACAAAGGCGTTCTCTGGTGTAATGGCCGTTGACAACGTAGATTTGACAGTAGAGCGGGGTCAGATACTAGCTTTATTGGGGCCAAGCGGCTGTGGTAAGACCACTGTCCTAAGAATTATTGCAGGCTTTGAGTCACCTGACAGAGGAACAGTCGAAATCAACGGGCAAATTGTTTCGGATCCTAAGACACTTTTGGTACCCGAAAAACGTCAGGTAGGTATGGTGTTTCAAGAATATGCCATCTTTCCTCATATGAATGTGGCCAACAACATAGCATTTGGCCTAAACCGCTCCCAAAGACAGGCTGGGACAGTTTTGGATATGCTTAGATTGGTTAATCTACAAGGCATGGAAACACGCATGCCGCATGAGTTGTCTGGAGGAGAGCGACAAAGAGTAGCCCTAGCGCGAGCCTTGGCTCCCGGCCCACAAGTGCTTTTGTTGGATGAGCCTTTCTCAAATCTAGATGCGGCACTTAGAACCCAGGTTCAGCAAGAGACACTAGAAATATTGAAAGAAACTAGTACCACTGCTGTATTCGTGACTCACTCGCAGGACGAGGCTATGAGTATGGGGGACATCATAGCGGTAATGAACCGAGGCGTGCTGGAACAGGTAGACACACCTGCAAATATATTCCATGCTCCTAATAGTCGTTTTGTTGCGAGTTTTATGGGGGTTTCTACTTTCCTACCAGCCAGACTTTATGACGATGTACTAGTTTCAGAGCTTGGTTCTCATGGACTTGCCACCGGGCTTAAAGTCGAGAGCCAGATAGAGATCATGATACGACCTGCAGAGGTGTCTATTATTCCGTCGGGCGTAGGTCAATCTATAATACGCAAGAAAACATTCCAGGGGTCTTTCTATCTCTACGATGTCACCCTGCCATCAGGTATAATAATTAAATGTCTAGAGAATCATTTCCACGATTATGAATTAGGTATGAGGGTTGAATTACGGCTAGTGGATGAACTTACACCAAATCTTTTCGTTGATGGCCACTCCTACGAATACAAACCCTTGACATAGCACATTGGGGGTCTTTTCTTGTGCCTAAACAATGGTGGGCGATACTGGACTCGAACCAGTGACCTCTTGCGTATAAAATCAGGCTATACTGTCTCAGGCAGTCTCTCCATATCTACATTGATACCATCCCATGATGAAAAGTTACATATACACCTAGGATTTCTGTAGGCTGGAACCAACGGCACCACCATTAGTTAACTATTCTTTGCTATGGGCAGAAGAATATACCTCAGGTCAATTCCCGTCCGAGCCGAGGAACGGAGGGCGGGTCAGTGTCCTGACTTGATAAGATTTCCATTGCTGTCTTTGAACGAACCTACGGCTATCATGATGATATCTATCAACGTCCAAATACCGAGTCCTCCAAGAGTCAGCAACATCAGAATCCCGGTACCAATCTTCCCTACATAAAATCTGTGAACTCCTAAACTTCCAAGCAGGAGACACAGAATCAATGTTGGCACAAAACCCTTCTCGCTAACGTTAGGCGTATCTGACATTTAGTTACCTCTAATACCGATTTATTTACCGACTCATTACATATCCAATGCTAACGAACATCTGCGAGGAAGCTATTTAAAGGGGTTATCATATTTGCCCCTTATTGTAAGAAATGGTTTTCCCTTTGCCATCCATATATTCTCCAACAATTAGTTTATACATGAAGTAAACCGTATGAATAAAATCGATTAGAAATAGGATACTTGCACTAAGTAAGAACCATATATAAAGCTCGCTGGCTATAATAAACGCAATTGTCAGTACAGCCAATGATAGATCAAAAAGACCATGAAACCACCTGTTAACATAAAAGTGATGGAATCCAAGAGTTCCGAAGATACCTACTAGGCAAACAGCGACAATATAGGATTTTTCTGAAGACTCTCTATTTATAGACTGCATTGGTGCTTCACGGACACGGCTATAGAGGGTCTACTCAGTTTTGCTAGGCTGGACACAAAGTTAGGAGAGGGAGCCCAGATAACATGGAATTACTGTATTCTGCCTTTTGAGTATGTACTCTTCCACTGAAAAATAGAAACTGGCCTCAAGAAGCCATGGTGAGAGGATGATAAATGAAGCTAGTAGCCAATCCCACTTCACAATAGCATTATAAGTCTTAATAGCTTCCACAGATAGAACCTAACCGCTAGGAGTCCCACATGGGGGATTAGGTACACACACTGGGGCATCGCTTGAGCTCAGCATATCGAAGTAGGCAGCTATGAATCAATGGTGTTAAATCAATCGAAAAATATACTGGCTGGAATCCACCGATAGGGAGGGCTCGTGTGCTGACCTGAATGCCCCTCTCTATACAGTAATAGCTTCTTAATTCATTCGTTCAAGTGAGTAGATTATGTCTGTATTTTTATGGTTTGTATCCCACTCGACCATCTTAGGCGAGGCCATAATCTCCTGTAATCGATCCATATTTATGACGTTTCCCATTGTAATGATTTTACAAAACCCTTCCTTGTCAGTGTTAACTACACCGACATCAAAACTGTCAACAGCCTCTTTCATCTCTTCTTGAAATTCAGCCATCATAGACATGTAGTCTTCTACATTTCCTTCAAAACTTGATACGACACAGATGTTCATTTAAATCCTCCTCAATTCTATGCACGCATTTTACTACATGACGACTATAGTTTTACCCATGTATAACCAACCTAATAAAAAGGTCATACCTGTGACGGGTTATGATGTGGTGAGGGTTCGATGGGGGCGATGAGATGAAGCTGAAGTCCTTACCGCTACTCTTGCTACTGCCAGCACTTATGTTGTAGGTAGCGTACAATCCATTTTACCCAGCTTGCACTCAGACCCAACCTCAGACAGCCAGTGGTTTGTCTCCCTCTGGGAGCGCAGATGAGCTACTACTAAATGGGCGTGCTCCGGCTGTTTCAGCAGAGACGGGTACGTCCTCTTTCTGCGCCAGTAGGTGCGGAGCAGCCAGATAAATAACGAGCCACGCGTGAGAAACTGATTCCTGAATCTCTCTCGGTTCCCGTTCCACAAATCCTCCCTGGTGAATATACGTCTGGTGGTTCTCCTCAGTAGCCGCCATCCGATTACCCTTAGAGGGTAGTCCAGCCAAACCAGCGTGGTCGCCTTTGGCCACACTAGGTCTCGCACTACGCTGTAGTTGCCGTCCACTACCCACGCATCTCCAGATAGAGCGTCCTCCACTCGCCACCGGAAGACTTCGGTGGGAGCAGTAACCCAGTTGGCCTCCCAGTGAAGGGCATCCATCTCCACATGGGGTACATCCAAAAAGAGTGATATCTCTCGGGCCAGTGTAGTCTTTCCCGAACCAGTCGAACCCACCACTACTATGCGCTGTCCCTGGTGGATGAGTGCATGATTGTTCTGCGGCTCAAAGGGAACCATGTACCAATTCTACAATATGAGGCGACCAAGTCGTCTAAAGGATGGGGACTACAACCATACTAATCCCAACTGCCCCCCCCAGGTTTCACCCAATACCTTGCAGCTTCCACGCCCACACTCTACACAACCGCCCCCGGCACGCGCCATCCCCATGACGGGTTATAATGAGGAGAGTGTATCTTGTTCTACACTAACCAGATGAAACCTATTAATTAAGTTAAACTCTGTAATGTTTCATCTCAATGGGGGTTATGATGGGAGGAGGAGCTCACCATGAGAGGAATGTTCACGCGTCATCAAACGCAGAGAGTGCCATCCCAAATGGGCGCCGCGTAGTCACATGAAGTTCTGGGTGAAGACCAGCACATTTCTTGAGCAACATTCCGGGTGGGTAATCCTAGGAGTGATTGTAGTAACTGCCCTCCTTGTAATTCCCCTCCTGACCATGGCCCCGGGGGAAGAAGCCTCAGGAGACCCCGGAGGCCATGTATTTGACCTACAGGCAGACATCGACCAGCGATTTCCGCCCTCGATTCATACTATTGGAATAATCGTAGAGGCCCGTGAAGGCGACATATTGACGCAGAATGTCCTGTGGGAGCTATACCAGAACACGGAGCGTCTCCGCATCGCCGACCAAGCTCACAAGCTAGTCCCACCAGGATTGGATGGTCAACCCTATCTGTTCCCATTTTATTACGCTGCAATAGAACGGCCTGCAGTGGGAATATATACCCTAGCCGACGCCGTGCAGGATGTGCTGGCTCAAGACCCACGTTTAAATACTACTCTTGAAGACGCCAGCGATCAGCAGGTGAAGCTGGCGCTACATCAGCTATTCTCGGACCCACGTGGAGTGGAGTTCAGGGATAACCTTTCCGTTGAGACCACCGGCGAACCACTCCTAGTCGCCGGGCAAGAGATAGATTACTGGAGCTCTCCAGCTATGCTCACCTTTGTGGTGGCTGACAACGAGAAGCTGGGAGGCGGTTCTTTTCTGGTAGGCGTTGGACGGGACGAGGTCACAAAGCAGAAGGAGCAGTTTAACCGTGGTATTCAGGAGATACTGAGAGGAGACCAGGAGAGCTACAATCTCTGGGGCATCGCAATAGACGTGGGCCTGGAAATCGAAGATGAGTCTGCAATCGCTGGCCCCTTTATCATGTACACTGTCATCGCGGTTCTGATAGTGGTCGGTGTGAGCCTGCGTTCCTATTGGGCTGTGGCTCTGACAGGGGCCGGTGTAGGACTGCTTATGATATGGCTCAAGGGAATCACAAATCTCATTGGCCTCAAGTCCGGGCTGGTAATAGATTTGATTGTGCCCATAGCGATGATCTCCTTGGGAGTGGATGCCGCGATTCATGCTCTGCGTCGCTACGAGGAGGAAAAGAATAAGGGGTATGAGCGACGGCTAGCACTGAGATCAGGGTTTGTGGGCGTCTTGGGTGCGCTGACGCTGGCAATGTTGACCGACACAGTAGCCTTTTTATCCAACATCACGTCCCGGATAGAGGCCATTATCGGCTTTGGTATCGGCGCCGGGATAGCAGTGACATCCTCCTTCGTTATCCTTGGAATCGTTGCTCCCATTGCCATGATGCGTATCGATATCTTGCTTGAGAGCGGTGCAGAGCAGACTGGGACACCCACTCGGAGCCGACTGGCTTCCATGGGCCAGGTGCTGGCTACGATCGCGGCGGCCATCTTTACTGGCGTAGGCATCATTTTTCTGATTGCGATAGGCCCTGAGATCGGCATTGCCCTCATCTTCGCCTTCATAGTTTTTGGAATCCTAGCGCCTCTGCTTGTGACGACAAGACTAAGGAGACGGCGTTCGGGCCTCGCGGCGCTACCAGCAGTGTCGGATGCGATTTCCCTGGCTGAAACCGTTCCAAAGAAGGAGTCTGGTACGCAGGCCGCTATGACCGCTACAGTGATAGGCCTAGCGAGAAGACGCGCCATCACGCTGACATTGGCAGCGTTCATCACCATCGCTGCCATCTCTTTCGCCTTGAAGCTGGAGGCCACCTTCGACGTCAGGGACTTCTTCGACAGCAGCTCGGACTTTGTGGTGAGTTTGGACAAACTGGACGAGCATGTGGGCAAGACCGCGGGGGAGCCGGCCCTGGTATACATCAAGGGGGACCTGACGGAACCCCAGTCCCTCGAAGCCACCCAGCAGATGCTGGAGAGAATGAAGGACAACGCTTACCTGGCACAAAACGCAGATGGTGAGTTGAACCTAGGCCCGAGCGTCTTCACTTTCTTGAACCGTATAGTGAACAGCGAGTACGCCGTAGCACAAGTTGAGGAGATGACTGGGGTGGCCATCGCCGACTCCAATGAGGACAGCGTGCCAGATACCAAGGCCCAAATCAAGGCTGCCTACGACTATATGGTGGTCCGTGGTGTTCCTCTGGACGAGAGCACCCTCGCGTACGATTCTGCACGGGTACGGGAGACCCTGTTCCACAATCTCAGCGGTGCCGAAGAGGACGCAATCATCTTAGAGTTTGGGATTCCGGGTTCCAGGGAACAGTCGATTGTCACGGCTGCCCGAGAAGCCATTGAGAAGGACATGGAAACGCTCGGTGAGACTCCCTCCATCTCGGATTCTGGACTAACAGGGTCGCCCTTCACTAGGGAGGCTGGCCTAAAGGCCACCACCCAAGCCCTGAACGTATCCTTGCCCATTGCAGCGGTGCTTTGTTTTCTGGTTATCTTGTTATTCTTGCGCTCGCTGAGGTACGCCCTAGTGACAATTGTTCCCATTGGGCTGGTGGTGGCATGGCTTTATGCATTCATGTACGTGGCTGGGTTTGCACTGAACTACGTCACCGCGGTCATCGCTGCGGTGTCGATAGGTGTGGGCATCGACTACTCGACCCACATGACACAGCGGTTCCGGGAGGAGATGGCAAGGACTGAAGACCGGCTTCAGGCCTTGCGACAGGCGGCCCAGGGCACGGGTATGGCCCTGCTGGGGTCCGCGGCTTCCAGCGTTGTCGGATTTGCCATCATGGGTCTTGCCCCAATGCCCATGTTCTCCGCCTTTGGGTTCATCACGGCCACCATGATATTCCTGGCCGCCGCGGCCGCCCTGTTGGTACTGCCGTCGCTGCTGATGCTGGTGACGTCTGAGAGGAGAGAGAAGTGAGGACAGGCCCAGGAGCAACAGAGCGTCTTGGCAAAGCCCAGGTGAACCCTTTTGTCCATTATAATCCGCCAGGGGAATGACGCAGAACAGGGGCGGTTGTGGAAGGTGTGGGCGAGGGTGCTGCTTGGACTGCGTGGCTTGTGCATGGTTTGTTATCGTCATTGTAGAATCGCCCTATGGATGACAAGAGAAAAAACAAAATAGGTGGAACTATTATCACGGGAGCACTCATCTCTGGTGGCATAGGTTTCCTTTTCGCCATTTTTATGAGCGAGCCTTGGCATTCTTATATAGGCATGATTATTGGTTTTGCTATAGGTGGGGCTGGTTGTTCGTTCTGGCAGATGAGTCGAAGAAAAAGAAAGTTGACCTCCTTTTTGTTTCCATAGGTCTGTCACACATATCTACCCTAGAATAACTAATACTCCAAGCCCTACCCCTATACCACGCATCAACCTACCCCTGATTCATGGTTCACTACCACCTTGCACTATACATTCGTGTTGTGACGCAGTAGCGTCCCCTAGAAACTGCTATGTTGGAGCCGCGCCAAGCTCAGTCCCTTCTCTCTCATGGCCTCACACGGGGTGGCTTCAGATCCTTCCGGAACCTCTCCTCCTCGGTGTATATGTCGGCCCAGCCTCTTATCTTATCAGTAGCTTCCTAGGGTAAAGGTCATGGATGGTATTGCCTAGGTCGTATACTTAGCATACAGGCGCCGTCTTTGTGGCACTGCTGAAGTAACCAATGGTGCTCTGGCGGATGGATGCTACCTCATCCCATTGGAGTTGGGGTTTGCAGTAGGCAACGTTCTGAGCCAATGGATGGGATTCCACATGGCTTGAAGGCACGCCTCTCCATAGAAGCTCACAGGCTCGCTTTCTGGACGGCCCTCGCGTAGCCTGCTAAGCTGGATGGGCAAACTCTCCAAGCGAAGAAGAGGATGAGGATGAGCAGCACTGTCGATAGCAGTACACACAGAGAGTTTCAGAGCAGGGCCCTGGAACTCTTGGAATTTCCCCAGGTGTTGGAGCGCCTGGCGAATCGCGTCCAGTTCTCCTTGGCAAGGGAGTTGGCCCTGTCGCTGAGACCGGCACATACCAGAGATGACGTACACATGGGCCAAGAGGAGACCTCCGAGGCCGTGCGGTTCCTTGGCAGTGGCAAAGATCTGGACATCTCATCAGACAAGGACGTGCGGCAGCAAGTAGAAGCCTCTGCGCTAGGAAGCGGACTCCAAGGCACTGAGTTGCGGGATGTGTTGGACGTGCTTACTTTGCTCCGCAAGGTCCGTTATCAGGTTGTTTCCCGTGGAGACATGCCAATTCTCTCCTCGCTGGCTAGGAATATACCAGATCTGAGCGACCTAGAATCGTTGATATTCAAAGCTATTGGGCGAGATGGTGAAGTGCTGGAGCGGGCTTCGGAGCGGCTGGCGACTTTAAGAATTGAGTCACGGGTTACTTACGATCGGTTAGAAGAACACCTCCAGAGAACTCTGAGGAAGCTCCAGGCCAATGGTGTGCTCCAGGAACCACTGATAACCCAGCGGCAGGGCCGCATGGTGCTTTTAGTAAAATCGGAAATGCGCCACCAGGTAGAGGGAATTGTCCACGACGTGTCCGGCAGCGGAGCCACGTTGTTCGTGGAGCCACTGACTATAGTCTCCGAGGGTAACCAGTCGCGCGAGCTACGATTGGCGGTAGAGCGTGAGGAAGCCCGCGTGCTACGGATGCTGTCAGAAGTCGTTGGGAACAGGAGCAGCGAATTGCTGCTAGGACTGGGCATTATGGCGCATATAGACCTGGCCATGGCCAAAGGTCGCTTCTCTCTTGCCACGTATAGCGTGCCTGTTACGGTGGTCGAAACCAAAAGACCTTATTTTCGCTTCAAGGATGCCCGTCACCCACTGCTCTCTGACAAGGTGGTCCCGAACACGATAGAAATGGGCAACATGTGGTCTCTTATGCTCATTACCGGCCCCAATGCTGGTGGCAAGACTGTTGCTATGAAAACGGCCGGCTTGCTGGCGGCGATGGCGCAGTCTGGTCTGCATGTTCCGGCCAACGAGGCCACCCTTAGCGTACACGACGGCTTCTACGCAGACGTTGGCGACCAGCAGAGCATCCAGCGCTCACTCTCAACTTTTAGCTCCCACGTTGATAACCTGACCAAGATTCTTGCGCATGCTACGCCCTGGTCGCTGGTTCTAATTGACGAGTTGGGTACGAGCACGGACCCGGAGGAAGGTATCGCCCTATCTAAGGCAATCCTTCTTGAATTTCATCGAAAGGGAATACAGACAATCGCCACATCCCACCTGCGAGACCTAGCCGAATTCATACACGAGAATCCTGGCATGGTTAATGCCAGCGTGGAGCTACATCCGGAGACATTGAATCCGACCTACAGACTCATCATGGGCCTTTCAGAAAGGAGCTTCGCGATCACTATAGCTGCCCGCTTGGGCATGCCGCAGTCGGTTATTGATGATGCCCGCTCTCTCCTTTCGGATGATTACCGACAAATGGAGGGCCTGATAAGTGACCTCCAGCTAGAGAAGAATCGAGCAGCGGCGTATCGAGAGCAGACTGAGCAGGAGTTGGAACAGGCTAAGGAACAACGACTGGAGTTGGACGAAAAGCTGACTGCATTGGAGGAGGAGAAGGAAAATCTGATGGAGTCGGCCCGCCGCGATTTGCAGGCCAAGGTGGAAGAGATATCCAAAAGGCTACGGGTTGCAGAGAGGGCCGCGAAGCGCACTGTCAGTACATCTGTGCCGACAAGCACGGCACAAGCCGTCGAAAATCTTGTTCCCGCGAGTTCCAACAAGGAACTGCGTGGTCAAAGACGTGAGGTGTCCAAGCTGAGGACAGAGCTTACTTCTTCCTCATGGTATCCTGCCAGGGCTGGCCGCGACTGGATATGGGATCTGAAGCCAGGGGACATGGTTCACTTGCAGGGTGTCAGTCAGCCCATGGAGGTGCTTGCTGGGGCAAGGGATAATCAAACGTTAGAGATTGCCCTCGGTTCTTTCCGGGCCACAGTTTCCCTTGACCAGATCGAGCGTAAGGTAGAAGCTGTTGTTACATCTCGTGCCACCTCCGTCATCGTGGCCTCTTCTAGGACGCCCTCAGGGCGTGAGCTAGACATCCGGGGGGTTCGCGTAGAAGAGGCTCTATTACAACTGGATCGTTTCTTGGATCAAGCCGTCCTGGGTGGTCTATCTTCAGTGCGAATTGTCCACGGAGTAGGCTCAGGGGCGCTACGAGGTGCCTTACGGGAGCACCTAGCCTCGCATACGCATGTGGACTCTTTTGTTCCCGACGAAGGCACGCGAACCGACGGTGCCACGATTGCCAATCTAGTGTGATGCAGGACGTATCGGTTCAGCACCTCCTTCGTCTGGCAGCACAATGGCAAGAGCCGGAGCGGGATGGTTATACATACTGTCTGCCCCCTGGACATATGCCTCCTGAAGAGGCCAATCTGTCAGCCGAAACCATTGCTGCCATTCGGACATCCGAGACTGGTGCCATCTTGTTTTGGAGCCCAGCAGAGGCGCGATTGGTGCTGCCTCCATTTCCAGTAGAGTCTGAGGCCACGTCTCCCGGGTGGGACACGAGCTTATTGGCGCTCGTACTGGAACGGCGTTGGACCGTCTTAGTACTGCTTCTGCGGATGAGTGGATATGCAGTAGGCATCTTCGAAGGTGAACGCTTGGCGCTGTCCAAGACTGGCACTCGGTTTGTCAAAGGGCGACACAAGAAGGGTGGCAGCTCTTCGGCTCGCTTTGCCCGTCGCCGCGAGGATCAGGCACGGATGCTTTTTGACAAGGCCGCCGAAACCCTGCAAGAGCGGGTAGAGACGTATACGGGCAACTTAACCCACCTTATTCTGGGTGGTGATCGATTGACGCTGCTGGGATTCGAGAAGAGGTGCCCATTTTTGCAACGTCTCGACATAGTCCGCCTGCATCGCATACTTAACGTCGAGCGCCCATCTCTGAACGCGCTCAACGCTCTTCCACGCCAGATATATATGAGCCGCGTCAGCACCTTCGTCTCTTAGTTATAGACAAAGCGACCTAGATCAATTCAAAGTACATCCCACAAAACCATGGGTTTAACAGACAAACTCGGCTAAATGGTTGTGGCACCTAGACCCCCGACATCGCGTTGGGGTGGGGTCTTTTTCGTGCCGAGAGCAATGGTGTGCGATACTGGACTCGAACCAGTGATCTCTTGCGTGTAAATCAAGAGGCAGTCTGTTCCCACGTGTCAGCCTCTGTAACTCCATGAGGCTATTTATGCCTGAACAGTATCCCCGTGTAAATTAGTGTCATCTGGCGTTGCAGTAAAAACTGCAGTAAGAATCTTCCAACAACCGCTTTTGTGTTATCCCCCATTGTGCCTAATCACGTGGTGACGAAAGAAGATAATTAGCAATGTTTTTGAGGGCTTCCCATCGACTAATCGTTACAGCGGGTGGATGCGGAGAGAAAATCTTATTGATTTCTATCGTCCAGCCTTGGAATTGGTTGGGATGCGTGAAAATCGTCACATCCCCTAAGTCTGCCACGGCTCTGTCTATCTCCTCATCCTCGGAAAGTGTCTTTGCCAACTGTAAGGTATGTGCTTCGCCTCTCCAGGAAACATCGATGACCTTCCCAAAGAGTGGGAACGTTTTTTTTCTGACCGTCTTGAGTTTCAGTTGTTTGTGATTCATGGGGATACTTTGATCAGGTATTGCAAAGACCACCCGGTATCGTGCTGGACCGTGTTTGTCTGCGCTCTTTGTTCTGACTACGTTAATCCAACTGATTGGACTGTCTTCTCGTATGTCGATGAGTCCAAGAGAACTTTTCCCGAACAGTTTAGACGTCCTTATCTTCTCCTCTGGTCTTCTCAAATCCCGATTAACCATCTCGGCCTGTATACTGGCAGCTTCTAGGCTCGCAGCCATTGTATCTCTTGATTTATCACGTAACGCCTCGCGCATATAGCTATCTCCAAAATCTTTATTCTCTTAGACCCTATGAATCTGCTTAAGCGTGATCTAAAATCACGCTGCTTCTTTTCCGGCCGACCTTAGGATGAGAAATCCAGCTGCGGCTGTCGTGATAGGAAAGCCCAAGAAGCCAATGAACCATATCAGTCCGGCCCAATTTTCACCTGCTGAAAACATGCCGCCGAATAAAATGCACGCCCCGAAGAATGCGAAGAGTCCACCCACTATCTGACTCAGGTTTTTTTGCTTAACTATTGCTAAACCTAGAAATAACATGACTACACCATTAAAGACAAATACACTTCTGCCAATCGCTTCGCCCAAGGCGTGCGCATTAAGAACATCACCGCCCGATGCCACCCAATCGCTCTCTTTTTCTCCTATAGTTGTATCAATACCCAGTGATACCATAGTAACTCCGGCTACCAGTAAAGCAAAGACTGATGCCAATCCGGCAAGATCAGAACCGGGTTTATCTTTCCCTTGCATGGAACGAGCTAAGTAATGAATTCCGATAAAAATAATCAGCAAAGCCGCAGCCCATCCAATCATACTGATCGTAGCTAGTGCGTAATTATCGGCCCTTCCTTGAAGCACCTCCGCGAATGTAGCCCCATCAGACGGAGGGTCTACAAATAGCGAAGCGATCGCCAGAAGAGGACCGAAAAACATCAATGATCCGATAAGCTTTTTTGATAACATAATAACCTCCTTACAATAT
>VEXC01000002.1 GCA_009391225.1 SAR202 cluster bacterium AC-647-N09_OGT_505m | reverse complement strand
GTTCCCGCTTCAGCACCAACTCAGGTTCCTGCTTCAGCACCAACTCAGGTTCCCGCTTCAGCACCAACTCAGGTTCCTACTTCAGCACCAACTCAGGTTCCCACATCGACTCCAGAGAACGAATATGGGGGATGCGGTGGCTCTAATTGCCTCAAGTGCTATGCATGTGAAGCGTGCACGCACAATGACGATTGCTTGTCAGAAGTCTGCGAGGACGGGAAATGCAAACCCAACAACCCTGGTACCCATTTACGAATAGGTAATTCAATACCCTACACGGTTCACGAAACCTTCGGATTTCCGCAAACGACCAAAAACGCCCACGAGAAGGCCTTCCTTATGTTCGCCGACGAGTTTCACCGGGTGGAACCAGTGGTACTCTTTTACGTCAATGGATATGACATAACCCTGGGTGATGTGGAGCCAACCGAGCCTATTCCGGGGACCAACCAAAAGTCCTACCAGGAGGTCGCACAAATATGGTGTGACTATATTATGTGTGACGACGTATCAGCCGTTGAACAGTCATTTCGAGACGGCGGCAAGGGAGGAGGTGGATGGGGTGTGACCAGTCGCGGCGACGCCGGCCATGAGGGTGAGCCAATCTGGATTTACATCGAAACCCCTTTCTATTTGGAGCAACATGGAGAGGCGGGCCCCGCAGAAGGCGCAATCCACGAATACATTCATCTCCTCCATGGTGCATTTGGTGTGCCGACCTGCGACGCATTTGACAACATCACGTACGACCCGAAGTGTGCCGGACCTGACTGGTGGTCAGAGGGTCAAGCGGACTATATCGGTGCTGTCTATCCTTTCTTGCGCAAGAACGATGGCCTTGCGTCAAATTTTGACACCGCCGGAATAAGTGAACGCTTCGATAACCAATGCCGTGAGTACGTACAATCCGGAGCCTACGCCAGGGGGGCACGCATTTCTCATGTAGAAACCGAGGCCAGCCCCGGCAATTGGTTCTTCGCTACCCGAATCACAGACAGCCCCAGGGAAGCCCTAGAGGCTTGGAAGTCCAACAGCTTGCCCGAAGCCGACGACAATGGTTACTCCACACACGTCTACCAGGGTGGTGCATGCGCTGTCCATTTCCTTTTGGATCAAACGATTGGAGAAAACACCATCCAATATCTCGTTGATTTCTTGCCGATGGTCGTAGAGGAAGACAGTTGGTTTTCAGCCTTTCTAAAATGGAGTGACTACGATTCTATGGACGCCTTTTACGCTGCATTTGATACGTTTCTCCAGTCCAACTATGGAGCGATCGGACCGATAGGGGCGCAGGAGATGTTGGGACGATGCGAACCTTAACGCATGTGGCGTGGAGAATGAGTGAACGGATTAGGCTCTGAGATGTCGATCGAGAAAACGGATAACATCGCTCCAGCCAAAATAATAGGGTAGATATCCTCACAGTTCTCCATTAGAGGTAACAGTCAGGGACAACTGTGGGCAACACAGAAGCGGTTGCTGGGGGGTTAGGCCATAGCTTTGTGAAGCAACATACCCCTGACGGATTATAATGGGGGGAGGATTGCACTGGAGGTGATGAGATTAAGCTGAAGTTCATATCGGCACTGTTGCTACTGCCAGGACTCATGGTGCTGCTGTGAGGGTGTGGTGGGGATAGTCAACCGTTACCAGCGACTACTCCTACATCAACTCAGGTAATTCTCACTCCTACACCAATACAATACCCGACCCCAACTCAGGCACCATCCAATCAAGTGTCGCCCACCTCAACGCCAACCCAGACGTTATCAACTCCTACCACAAAGTACACTCCAACCCCTAAGCGTTTGAGATCAGAGGGAAGCGGCTTAATAAACCTGAAAGAAGGAATTGTTGCTGGGGATGTTCTACTCAATTTTGGTAAGGAATGCGGTCTGACTGGATTCCCTTGGGCAGTGGGACAACTTGATAATGACCAAGTTAGGATAAAGTTGACTGAGGAGCCAGCGTCGGACTTCACCCTTAGTGAAGCTAGCGTACCTTCCGAACTTGGCATATCAAATTTCTGGGTGAAAGCTAGACCAGATGAAGTGCAACGCTGGGAAACAAGGCAAGAGGGTTCATGGTTATACGAATTCGAACGCACTTCGCTGTCCACCACCGAGAAGAATCTTGTCTATAAGTTGCCGACATCTGTAACGGGATTCCGGATAGACCTAAAAATCGAACTGGAGATGGTCTTAAGGGATGGACAAGCGTGTTCGGTAGTTGCTTATGAGAAAGTTTCTCGATCCGATGCGTTATATCCGACCGCACTTCCGAACCAGCCAACTGAAACCCAGCAGCCGAATCTCACCAAATACGATACGTTCCTGGCTGAGAAACTCCCAGAACCAGATGTCCAAGCATTGATGCTAGCAGCAAGCTGGTGGGAAACTAGGGGTGCAGGTTCAGCGAATACTGTGCCAGTCCCTCGCTCTGACGGTAAATTGGGTGAATACGTTGATGTTTATGTACATAAACCCATTAACCAAGGGACGCCGCTCAAGGTTGGGATATATGGGTCGCCCAGTGACGAAATCATCCGTGACTTCAGGGATGCATTTGAGATCTTGGCAGTGGTTGCTCCGAGTCTTAAAGCTGGTTTTGCCAACACTCCTGATGAGGTAACTCTCTGGGTTCACTACGTAGACGATTGTCAAGACGATTCTGTCTTAGGAAAGGATTTGCACGCTGATTCTCGATGCGCAGGACTAGGGTATGCAGATAATGGGCCCAATCCAACCCAGACTTGGCATGGCAAAGGATTTGGTGCTATACAGAGTCGTGCCAGCGATTGGCAGAAAATAGAACGAGCGATTGTTGAATCGCCTGACACACACGATGGAAGCTGGGGGTTCTTAGAAGCCAGGGGAGCCGTCTTCCACGAGTTAGGCCACGCCATTGGATTAAGGCACAATTTCTGTGCCGAATCACAAATGAGGGCTCCCAATGGTACTAAGCAGCCGTTGGGCTGGTCTGCAGCAGACTTAAAAGCAATAGCAGCTATCCACGACTCTAGGATGCCTCAAGGCTATTTCATTAACAACGACTACGACATAGCAAAAGGATGGGAACCAGAGGGCTCCAGACACTCCTACGGGGCGACATTAGCTAGTATGCCAAGTTATTTTGAAGGCCTTGATGAAGCTGAGTGGAACAAGATCTTGAACGACCGACAGGCGATGTGCGAGGTAGATCTAACTGGTACGTACTGGGATAGATTGCAAGAAGCCTACGAGGCTCAATATGAATCAATACCCCGATTTGCCAATTACTTTGCAAAAAAACAAGATTGGTCAAACCTTCCGGATTGTTATGAATTTGAGGCCGCTATGGACCCGCGTGCTTGTGGTAGCTGATTAACAAACCACAGGCATCCTTCAACCGTTTCTGCTTTGCAAGCCAGGGGGTGTTAGTTACACCGGGGCAAGCAGAAACGGTTGTTGGGTGGTTTGTAACCTAGTTTGTAACCTAACGCCAATCAACAGTTGTTTACACCAATGGACAGTTCAGGCATAAATGACTTCAGGGATAAACGGTGGTCTACACGTGGAGACAACCGAGCGCACTTTTCACACGCAAGAGGTCACTGGTTCAAGTCCAGTATCACCCACCATTATTTTAGGCACGAAATAAGGCCCAGCGGTGTCCTGGGGCTTTAGCATTTCCGCTTGTAACTCGCTCCGATGTTCCTGCCCACTCCCTCGGTCGCTTAGAAGCCCCCAGTTTGTGATAGAATAATCGTAGCCACATAAACCCAGGATATGCGTTAAATAAATACCGCCTGACCTTTATACGAGGGGTGGGCGGTATTTATGTTGTGACAACAGACCCTAACTTACAAGCAGGATCAACTATTGAAAGCAACCAGGGAACCTGGTCCTCAAGGAACAGGTAATATAGTGGACTTTTAACGACGTAGGCAGGAGTATAATGACAACCGAATTTGCCCAATTGGGTTTAATATCGCAACTGGAGCAGACCGTATCTGATTTTGGCTATATCACCCCCACACCGATTCAATCGGAGATTATCCCGTTGATGTTGGACGGTCATGATGTAATCGGTCAGGCCCAGACAGGTACCGGAAAAACGGCCGCTTTCATATTGCCAATTCTTCAAACCTTGAAACGGGGCCACTGTGGCATACAGGCTCTTGTCCTGACTCCGACACGGGAACTGGCTATACAGGTAGCTAAGGCTGCAGATGAATACGGAAAGCGTCTGAATGTGGGTGTTCTTGCAGTATATGGCGGTCAACCGTATAACCTACAGATCAATCGTCTCAGACAGGGAGTGGATATTGTAGTAGGTACGCCTGGGCGCTTACTAGACCTTATAAATAAGGGAGAACTCAATCTAAGTTGTGTGCGCACCATCGTTCTCGATGAAGCTGATGAAATGCTCAGCATGGGTTTCATTGAGGATATTGAGGAGATTCTAAGTACACTCCCATCAGAACGTCAAGCCGCTCTCTTTTCTGCTACCATCCCGCCGGAACTCGGCAGCATGGCTAATAAATACATGCATTCTCCAAAGTCGATCACCATTAAAAGCAACCATCTCACGGTTGATGCAATTGAACATCAATATTGTCTGGTTAATAAGGAGGATAAACTATCTGTTCTCACGCGCCTCTTTGAGATTGAGGATATCACCAGCGCGATCATATTTGTTAGGACGCGGGTTGGTACAAGCGCTTTAGTGGATGAGCTGATGGGACGCGGCTTTCCTGCCGAGGCTTTGAATGGTGACCTGAACCAGCAGACTCGAGAACAGGTTTTGAATCGCTTTCGGCGCAATCAAATCACTATACTTGTAGCTACGGATATGGCAGCCCGGGGATTGGACATTAACGATATTTCACACGTGTTCAACTATGACTTACCCGAGGATCCGGAATTGTACGTGCATCGCGTTGGGCGCACGGGGAGAGCCGGCAAAACGGGTATTGCCATTTCCCTATTGACAATGAAGGAACTGTGGCACCTGCACAGGATAGAAGGATTTACCAAACAGGAGATCACGCGGAAACAAATTCCAACAGCGGAGGAAATCGAGGAGCATAGGAAAACGCAGTTACTGGAGCAGATGATGATCTTGTTGCAGCGCGGTCGTTGTCAAAAGGAATTACAGATGGTTAACCGACTGGTAGAAATAGGGCACGACCCACTTCAGATTGCTGCAATAGCCCTTAAAATGGCCCGTAGAGAGGAGAAGCAGCGCCCTATTGCACAGATTAGCGAAGTACAGGAAGGGCGGTTCCAGCATTCCCGACGTAAGATCAAATCCGTTGAAAGAAGAAAAGGTCGCAATAGCGCCAATGGTTTTACCGAAAAAGGAATGGTGCGGCTGACTCTTGGCGCGGGAAGATCCCATGGTGTGCGTCCTGCTGATGTCGTAGGCACGATTGCCTACCATGCAAAATTTCCGGGCAATACCATTGGTGCTATAAGTATTCTGGATAAACATACACTGGTTGATGTGCCGCAACAGTATGTAGAACAAACATTAGCCAAATCTGGCGAATACCAAATCCATAAAAAGGCTGTGAAGTTGAAGCTCGCATAAACAGCCATCCAATTTGGGTCTTGGAACCAATAGTCCAGTAATAGACTCGTAAACCGGATAGAGTCGCAAGAGGGCGGGTCAGAAATCTATGGTTTCCCCTTCGACCTTTTCTTCTCCGGCTGCTCGCTCGGGACAGTGCACTCCAATGATATTACAGAACTTACACTCCATTGCACTCGGTACTTTACGTGCTGGATTACTGGAACCGATGCACTGTATCAAACTTGAAAGATTGTTGATAAAGGTGTCATCCACAGCACTGGTTGGAACATGCACCTCGTGGTCATGGAAATGTTCCAGAGGTGCACGACATCCACGGCAGGAAACTGCCGGAGCTCGGTTGGGATTTACGTAGCAAGAAAGGTTAGAAGGCTCTCAGAAGAATCAATCTACAAGAGGGTGTCTGTGGTGCACAGCATCTCACAGAACATGTTCTGGGCGGTAACCGACATTAGTGTGATAGTGGGTGGAACACTCAGATATGGGACTGACGGGTATCAGGCTAACCTGCGCGGATGCTATTAAGGCTTATAGAGCTATTGTGAGGCAGGGGAGATATGTCTCAACGCCCACACTTGTACCTAATCCCCCATGAGTCTCTTCACTCTCGCAGAAGCCTTTCTCAAGGATACTAGCATGGGCCGGAAGCTGAGTACGTTATCTACAATTGGTTTGGAGATTTGACCTCGTTGCCACCCCAACAGTAACTGCACCAGCACCTCTGTTATAGCTCCCTCATCATCTCGGCACTCCTGAATAGACCTTTTCCAACTTCCAACGTCGGAAGCCGTTGCACCAGATTCTGCATCTCGCTCTACGTTGCTATCCCAGTTAGACCTTTTCATGCCACTCTCTCCTCCATCGGATTATTGAGCTTAACTGGATGTGTTGCGGCGTGGGCGTCGATGCTGCTGGGTAGACCCTACCTCATAGGCGATCTGGTTTGGGCACTTTACCCTACCTCTGCTCCATGTTCTACTTTAGGTGTCTCCAGTATGAAATCTCCAGATGGAAGCATCTCATATATGGGGATATCCTCATCCTCTGGTATGCCAACTATGGGTTTGCCTTGAAGATGCACCATGGCGTCCTCTGGCAACAGTCGGAAGTTCTTGACTGCTTTGCGAAGAGCATGTCTATCTGCTAAGCCCATCCTTCGAATAGCAGGGTTCATTATTTCATTTATAATGTCTCTAGCGTCACCCATTCCAGCAGCCAGAATACATCTGACAAACTCGTCGGCATTGGGCAACTGGACTACAGGCATACGATAGTGGTTGGATACCTGTACAAGTGCTTCCAGTGCCAAGTCCGGAAAGTATTTCATGTAGATTCTGACTATATTCGCGAAATTAGCTTCGTGGGCCCCCTCATCCGTTTCTGGAAATCTTAGCGCGCCCGCGATTGCAGGGTATATAGGACTACCATTTGAGTTGGTCGGACTACCGTACTCTCCCCATATACGTCTTCGAACGTGTGTGTAATTCCAGCGAGTCTGCCTCTCTTGGAATATAGCGTAGGCAGCAGCTAGCAACGGAGTGCCTTCGTATCCAGTTTGGGTCTCGAAGGTCCATTGGTATTCTCCAGCCTCCGCTAGGTATTTGTCCACAAATGCCTGAGTATATAACCCTGAGTCTATTAGGCAGTGCCGGAAAGTTTGTCCGTGACGGCGTTCTTCGAACCCCCATTGTATGTACAGACCTCTGGTTGACAAGCTATCCCCAGCGGCCTTTATTCCCCCAAAAACGTAGTCGTCCACATAGGACTCAACACCTAGAAAACCAAGGAGAATCTCTTTGGTCTCCTCAGATATGAAATGTGCGTAGCTAGCCATATCACGTCTTTCTTTGAGTCTATCAGGAAACCACATTCGTGTTGTTGCGGCCCGAGCAAAGTACGACTCGTAATTTGCCTTTACTTCCTTTTGTAATGCAGTTTGTTTTCCCTCGATAGTAAATGGCCCAGACATGACTGTTACCAATCTAAAGTCCCCCTTCATGCATACATAATGAACACTAAAGCGAGTGCTCTAATTTGGTAGAGTTTCAGGGATTCGAGAATCCCTGACCCACTACTTGCAAAGCCCACGTGAACCCTCCACCCATTATAACCCGTCAGGGGGGGATATCGTAGTGCAGGGGTAGTTGTGGCAGCAACGTGCGTCGTGGCCAGAAACAGCCACTTACCGTTGCGGGTCAACATGACAACTCTATGGGGGGGGGGGTACCTCTTCGTAGCCTTACGTTTGGCCAACAAATGTAAATCCAAGGGCGAGAAACCTAGAAACAAGTCAGAGATTTACTGTACCAAGTTTTGTACCAACGGGGGTAGAAGTGGTGAGACAATAGGAGACGGTACGGGGCAGAGGTCACTGGTTCGAGTCCAGTATCGTCCACCATTATTTAGGCACGGAAAAGCCCCCTGACGCTATGCCAGAGGGCTTCTGTTTTCCCAATGGACACCAATATGGTGTTGGTCGGGCTATTTTACAGGGCCTAACGCTATGTTGAAGTTGGCAATGGCATCCTTCTGCATGTTCGGCATGACATGGGAATATATGTCCATTGTTATACCAGTTGATGAATGGCCTAATCTCTCTTGAACTATCTTAGGATTAACCCCTTGCTTCAGTAGCATTGTGGCATGGGTATGTCTGAGGTCGTGGAACTTAGTATTCAAGCCAATCCTTTTGGCAATCTTGGCATACTCATGTGTAATCGTGTTGGGTAACAATGCTTCCCCTGTATGTGTGTTCTTAAAGACCGGGCTGTCACCATCTACTTTGTACCCATGGAGCAACCCATTGTCTATCTGGATCCGTAGATTCGACCTGAGGAACAATACTGCTTGAGGCGAGAGTGCTAATATAGGGTGCTAATAAGAGTTGAGGAGGTCTTTATGTCTAGAATCATGGGTATCCCTAAAGAAAATGTGTCACCAGAAGTTCAAGGAGCCTATGAAAGACAGGAGGCTCTTTACGGGAATGCATTGAATACGCTTCAAGTTTACGCTTTACGCCCTACGATCTTACAAGGCACTACTGCTCTTGCTGCTGGAATAGAGGCATCCGGGCTAATCGAGAACTCGCTTAAGAGGCTTGTTTCACTAAAGGCTGCCATAATCAACGGATGTCCGTTTTGAATCGATGTTAACGCGTTGGGTGCAACGCGTAACGGTCTATCAGTCGAGAAATTGGAGAGGTTGTCCACATACAGTAAAGCTGAAATCTATACTTCTCGAGAACGCCTTGCGCTCTCTCTCGCAGAGCGCATGACATATACGAGTCGACGAGTTACAAATCGTTTCTTCGCACAACTCAGGAAGGAATTCAGTGAAGAGGAATTAGTAGAACTTGCAGCTGTAATCGCCCTAGAAAACTTCCGGAGCAAATTCAATCCGGTGTTTGGAGTAGAAAGTAATGGTTTCTGCGAAATACCCTCGATACAAGAAGCGGTGGATGATGCCACGGCTAGATTCAGGTGAAGTTAGCGAGCCCCTGACTGGCCTGTGGAGGGTTGGCTTGCCTGTACGCGTCCGCCTGGCTGTAGCCTGGAAGAGGAGTTGGGCGAAATGCTCCATCTTGGGCGAGAGTTTACTGTTACCAATAACCATTTAGTCTCTATTCCCCCTAGTCGCACCTAATCCCCCTAACGGGTTATAATGGGGGGAGGTTCAAGGAGGCGATGAGATGAAGCTGAAATCCGTACCGCTACTGCTCGCAGGCTTCATGGACCATTTCCTGCAAGACAAGCGTACCTCTGGGGCCGGTGACGGCGAGGTCGAAAGGGGTTGGGTAGCTGACAGATAGAGCGGGAGCCCGATGAAGCCGTGGGAGACGCTGGCTGCCGCCACCACGCCTGACGGCGGCAGCTTTGAGCTGTGTCGCCGCGATGGCAACTATGTCATACAAGCCGACGGCTACGACCTGATGACCAGCTATGAGCACGGCTCTGAGGATTCAATGATGTCGCTCGCTTGCCCTAGACCTCGCGAGAATGCCTGTATTCTGATAGGCGGACTCGGGATGGGCTACACTCTTGCTGCGACGCTAGACCTACTGCCGCCTGGGGGCTCCGTGGTCGTTAGCGAGCTAGTTCCAGAGGTGGTCGAGTGGAACCGCGGCCCGTTGGGGCCACTGGCCGGGCATCCTCTCGAAGACCCTCGAACTGATCTCATAGTGGGCGAAGTCGCCGATGTCATTCGGGGCAGCAAGTCGCGCTTCGACGCGATCTTACTGGATGTGGACAACGGAGTCGATTCACTCACGCGGGCACACAACTCATGCCTCTACACCGCGGAGGGACTTGCTGCAGCACACCGCTCACTGCGACCTGACGGAGCGCTTGCCATATGGTCAGCAGGCACAGAGAGGACCTTCGAAAGCAGGCTCCGCGCAGCCGGTTTTACTGCTTCTACGCACTCTATCAGAGGGCGGGACAAGCGCGGCGGACACTACTTCGTTTTCGTGGGCCGGAGGCCCTAACACGAACATGTGTATGCTGACCCCCACGTCTATGGCCCAGCGGCCGGGTTGTTAAGGCTTATAAGCATTAACAACATCTTCGCTATCGACAGATAGAACCTAACGGCTAGGAGTCCCATGGGGAATCAGGGACAACCTGTGGGTATGGAGGATAAATCCCACCCCTACCCACAACAGCTTCATAAGCCTTAATAGCATCCTCGTTATTCACCTGCTAGCCCCGTAGCCCTAGCTACTACCAACCCCAACTAAGCCCCTAGTACCCTCTCCTTGACCCCTAGGCTATACTGCCCCCAGAGGCAGGCTCATGCTCACAGCTATAAGACATAAGACGCTACTGGTACTGGGGCTCGTGCTGGTTGCGCTGGTGATAGCGTGTGGCGGTACACCTGACCCTGTTCCAACCATCACACACACTTTGATTAAACCTCCACCAATGACTTCAGCAGAGCACGAATGTGTAATCGAAGCCTTGAATCAGGCCACTTGGGAACAATTCCTTCAAGGGACACGATTCCCCAATCCAGAGGAAGATGACATTATCCATGCCTGCGCGTCTTCGTATATTCGCGGTTACTTTTCTCAGAGTGGGCCAGATGACAAAGGTGCAGCCTCTCCAGAGCTTGACGCTCCTCTGCCAGAGTCCCCACCAGACGAACTGATCAGCGTGACCATCGGCCCAGTGACCATCACCACCTACAACCCTGTCACGATAACGAGATTAGAGAACTCAACAAACCTATACTTTCTAGCCCGCAACAATAGCACTGAGTACGCAACTATACATTTTACGTCTCTGATAGACATCATACAGAAGAAGCCGGACTGGATATCTCATTTTTTCCACCTTTTGAAGCAACAATCAGGTGCGCCAAAGCAGATTGTGCTGGGCCCGGGCGAGGAGGCTACCCTTGAGTTCATTGTCACCAATGAAGCCCTAGGTGAGACGGTACTGCCTTTCGGCTTCAGCGTGGAGGAAACTGGTGAAGAAGAGACCATCCACCTCTCTCTGCGCTCCGTAGGCGACACTCCTGCCTCCCGATTACCGCGCACCGCTATAGTAATCGGTCACGTCCTTTCAACTGACGGCCTGCCTGTAGCGAACGCCACGGTGAAACTGTATCTCTACAACGGCAAAGAGAATTGGAGGACGACTACCGACTCCAAAGGCAGTTATTCGATCAGCGTGCCGTCAACGCAAGACATCAGGACAATTTTGGGTCCCAGGCTGTTACCTTACAATTCGCTGGAATACTTCCTGTTGGTAGATGTTGAAGGCTATAAGCTTGCCTACAAAGACGGCATAGTATCCAAGCGAAACGAGGTGGTGACTGTAGACGTGTCTCTACAACCCAAGAAGGAACCGACGGTATCATATCGGCAGATAGGGGAACTATCCACTGAGATGGCCCATGGATATTTTTGGCTGCTTCCTAACGAGGATTTTAGTAGTCTGGCAGCAGTCCAAGGTAGGCATCCACCTGAACTTCATCTGCCAGGTCATTTCTTGATGACCAACCTTCAGGGACAAGAACTCTGGCGCTATCCCACAAGCGACGAATGTTGGGGATTCGACCTGGCTGACGACGGACGCGTGGCCGCAGGTTGCCATGACAATCATATTTATGTCACGACCGCTGAAGGGGTTCTGCTATGGGAGTTGGACGTTGGTAAGATGAGCCGCCACGTTCAATTCAGTCCGGACGACCGATTTTTGTTCACAGGCCCCTACGCTGGCATAGATGATGCAGTCCTGCTGGATGCAACCACAGGGTCCACAATTTGGTCCTATCGGGGACAGGGCTTATGGTTGCGTAATAGCCGATTCAGCCCAGATGGCAAACGCATAGTTGCTGGGTTTAGTGGCGGCCAGTTGGTGATGCTAGATGATAAGGGCAATGAACTGTGGGCAGCCTCTATTGGAGAGTTCCCTATGGTATTGGAGATAGACGCCGATTACAACATTTACGCTGCTGGCAAGAGCCGGGAATTGTTCGCTTTCGACGCCTTCGGGAAACTGCGTTGGAGACACAGGATCGGTAATCATGTGGTCACTGCAGGGTCAAACGTGATGTCAGACGATGGCCAAACCGTAGTGCTGGGAACGGTGGGGAGTTGGCTGTTAAACTTCAATAAGCAAGGCATACTGATATGGCAACGCCCACTACCTCAACCTTCTGAACTGCAGGGACATAATGCTCTGGATGTCAGCCCAGATGGTACATGGATTCTGGCAGGCACTGCTGGGTTTTCTGGTCAATGGTTAGCGTTATATGAACAAGACGGCACATTGGTGTGGCAGCAAGAGTTCACTGACTCCCGCGACCGCCACACATGGCCATATCAATTTGACCACAATCAATCCGGACCAATCTCTGTCGCCATATCTGACGATGGCCGCTTCTTAGCTGCTGGGTTCGGCGACAGTACCATTCGTGTCTTTGCGCTGGAATGAGAGGACTACGAGGTTAACACTCACATCGCCTTCGGCTATCTGGGCACTGAACTGAGTGTATTGCTGCTCCTCCCATTGGTGCCTCAGCTATACTGTCCCCAGAGGTAGGCTCATGCGGGGTGTAACCTAACGCCTAGGAGTCCCATGGGCATTAGGTACAACGGGGCAGCATGGACTTCAGTTTCATCTCTATGCCCCCTTGAACCCTCCCACCATTATAACCCGTCAGGGATATGCCGCGGGGCAGGTGGTTGTGTGAGACGTGGAAGCTGCGAGGATGCTATTGGGGGTTATGAGGCTATTGTAATGAACTATTTCATCATTATTACGCATACCATTGCACCAATCACTATCTTTCCCATCCCATCCAAAGCATATTAGGCAACATAGAGGACAGCTATTTTGTCTTGGATCACCCTTTCCATACTAAGTTCGGCAATATTCGGGTTGGTAAGTATCACCGATAAGGTGCTCATATCACATTACATGCCGAGCTTAAGAAGCTTTGGAGCTTGGGTAGGTATCGTTGCATTCACAGTTGGTATAGTGCTGATACTTGCCGTACCAACGTCACGTGCGGTTAGCGTTGACTATGCTGTCGTTGCTGCCTGTGCAGGTCTTATTTGGGGTTTAGGCCTGGCATTACTTTTCTTGGGCATGCGTTCACAGGAAGTCTCACGCGCTATTTCTATCTATTTCATTCACCCCATATTCGTCGCGTTGATGGCTTCCGCGTTCCTAGGTGAAAGCCTGAGCATGTCGCAATGGGGAGCAGTGACAATGACGGTGGTTGGAACTCTACTGGTTACTGTACAGCGTAAAACCGGTATTGGAAGACTGGACCTGAATCGGTCTAATACATTGATTGTTGCTGCTGCTGCATTTACAGCCGGTGCTCAGTTAGTCAGCAAACACGCTCTCAGTAGTGTGGGCATATGGGATTTCTACCCGTATTGGTATATAGGGCTATCAATTCCATTCCTGGCATTGGTGAATCCTGCGACTCTACGGGAGGTTCGGGAATGCTTGAGTAAATCTAGTACAGCGGCATGGATGATAGTCGGAGAAGGGATTCTCGGAAGTTTGGCTGCTTGGATAACACTGTCAGCAATTCAGATAGGCCCGGTTTCACTGGCCACAGCTATAGCGGGTACACGGCCAATCTTCGTCTTTCTTTTTAGCACGTTTCTGAGCTTGCGGTGGTGGAATCTCTTAGATGAACCGATTCACAGAGGCATACTGATACATAAAGCCTTCTCTATCCTGCTGATAGTGGCCGGTATAGCCATCATCTCTACGTTGAATGCTACCTAAAGGGGCTCTTAGCTACTCTGATCAGTCAGCCCGGCATGACGCTGAGTACTCAATAGTGCGTGGAAGCTGAGTGGCAGTTGGTATTGCTGTCGTTGCGGGTGGGCCACAGGCCAGTAGCGACATAAGTGTTAATAGCAGTAGGAAAACTGGCATAGATTTCAGTTTCATCGAACGCGTTATAATGGAGTAGGTCTATACACTAGAGGGCGACCATTCAGGAGGCACGTAATGGAGGTATATGAGGCAATTCGTACTGTACTAGCAGTCCGTGAGTTTCAAAGCAAGCCCGTACCTGATGGGGAGATGTGATGACGACCTTGCCGTACGATGAGTCCAGTCCTCAGAGTATCGCAGCATATGGCTTGCGACTGGTTGGGCACTCTCTAAGGACGACGCCTGGGGCTGCACCCTTTCCGCGAGCGAAGCTGAACGCGAAGGTATCAAGCAACAACAGACACGGACCAGGGGAGCTCGTTGAGCAATACTACTACGACATTCATCCGAGTAATGCCGCCTGCTCGCCTGATTTTCAAGCAGCCGGAGTCGAGTTGAAAACGTCTTCTCTGTTGGTAAAGAAGAGAGTTGGCGTAGTTCCAAAAGAGCGTTTGGTCTTTGGAATGATTGACTACGACAGAATAGGCGAGGAGGAGTTCGAATCGAGCTGCTTTATGAGCAAGAACCGGCTCGTCATGGCCCTTTGGTACATACACGAAGACGGAGTGCCTATCGGTGACCTGCGGTTCCACCATGCGCGACTCATCAGGCTCGACGACCTCCCAGACGAGGACAAGGCCATCATCCGCGAGGATTGGGAGAAGATCGCAGAGCGAGCAAGGGAAGGGCACGCAGAATTGCTGGGTAGCGAGGCTACCCCGACCACATACCTAGAAGCTCTGACCAAAGGTGGGGCGGGAAAGCGTAGGCGGCAATCGAAGACAGGAATTCTTGCACGACCGAGAGCCTTCGCGTTCAAGATCAACTACATCAAGACGCTGCTGAGCAGACCGAACCCCAACGCAGAGCACTTGTTCCAAGGTGGTTCCGATGTTTCCAGATGGGGATTCGAAGCCGCCGTCCTCAAGAGATTCGAGCCATTCCTCAGGCTAACGGAGCTTGAGATAGCCACTGCGCTCGGTCTACGTGATGACCCAGGTGGCAAGCAATTCCGCTCCACGATAGCCAAAGCGATGATTGGGGTGACGAAGACCAATACGGTGGCTGAGTTCGAGCGAGCGAACATTGAAATGAAAACCATCCATCACGTCAACGGGAAACCACAACAGCACATATCGTTCCCCGCATTCAGGTACATGGGGCCAAACAGTATCAGCGAAGAAGTCTGGGATACAGAAGACGGGGACGACGAGCGGCTCGCGGACATCCGCCGCAGACTCCAGGAAACCAGGTACCTGTTCGTGGTATTCAAGGAGAGCCAGGGGGTGTCTATCCTCGCACAGGCAAGGTTTTGGTCAATGCCACAGAGAGACATCGAGAATCATGTCCACCCCGCATGGGAACGGGCACGATTAGCGCTGGAGACCGGAGATTGGGCGTTGATGCCCCGCATCAAGGACAGCCACGTGTGTCACATTCGCACGCACGCGAACGTGAACGAACCCAAGTTGCCCACGCCTCACAACGGAATGCAGACGAAGCGCTCATTCTGGCTCGACATGCGGTACGTCTCGAACCAATTGGGCCTGACCTAAGTCTTTGTTAGAAAGCGTGAAGAAGCTATCGAGGCCGCGGACGTCACACGAAAGTGGATGCACTTCTGAATCACTTAAAATCCACTAGCCTTTTTCCTATTCTGGCAGACAACGTAGACCAGTAGATTGGCAGTTACCTCTCTCCAGTAGGGCCTGGAAAGAACTACAGGCACACAACTAAGTGAGGCCCTTAAACCCTTGAACTCAGATTCTTCGGTTTTCGTATCCGTCAACTTGAGGAGTTTGTACTCTTTTCGACCTCTCTTGAACCCTGGGATACATCGTGCCCCCTTAAAACTGAGCACAGCATAGCTGCACCGACGAAAATCACGGCTATCGCGAAACTGTCTTTATAGCCCCCAATGGCGGCCCTCTCCGCCAGCTCGGCCCCATCTATACCACCGGATGCCAGTGTCACACGATGCACCGACTCCCTCAGAGCGTACATAGTTCCCATGATGGTAATCCCTAAAGAAATTCCTGTCTGTCGCACCACGGTTATAACCGCGGAAGCCATACCAAGTCTATCCCTGGCCACTGACCCCATGACAACGCTGTTGTTCGGTGGAAGAAACATTGAGCTCCCACTGCCAGCTATGACAAGACCAATCACTATATGCATTAGCGATGAGTCTCCATCCAAACTTAGCAGCAACAGATAGCCTACGCACATTCCCACCAGCCCCAACGTGGTAATGACCCTAGACTCAAACCTGTCTGCCAGTATTCCGCTTACAGGTGAGACCACCAACCTCGTAATAGGAAGGGTCATCAGTACTGGTCCAGCCTCCCAAGGTTGCATAGCCAGTCCCTGGAGCAGATAGAATGGCATAAGAAAGAGGAATGCTGCCTGGCCCACAAACTGGAGTAGAGAACTGGTTACAGCCATTGAGAAGAGTCTTTGCCGCAGAAGCCCCAGGTCGAACAATGGAATCACTGCACGTTGTTCAATCACGACGAAGGCACTTAGCCCCAGCGCAGAGACCGCACCTAAGGCCATTACAAACTGGGATGGTCCTTCTATGAGTGCTCGGTTTATCAGGAGCAATAGGGCAGACAAGCCGACCATTAAAGCAACTGTCCCTAGGTAGTCAAACTCCTCCTGTTCCTTTCCTTTGGAGTCAGGTCGGAGCACCAGCATCGCTATGACCAATCCAACTATGCTCACCGGAAGCCTGGACCAGAAGAGGGCCCGCCACCCTAAGAATTCCAGAATCACGCCACCGAGCACCGGGCCACTGGCTAGGCCCATACCAACCAGAGCACCGTTAAGGCCCAGGGCTTTTCCTCGCTCATTGTCAGGGAAGGCACCGACGATGAGAGCATTGCTGGTGGCCAACATCATACCTTGCCCAACGCCTTGGAGTACTCGGAAAGCAATCATTTGACCGATACTCTGGCTAACAGCCACCAAGGCTAAACCTAATGTGAAAACCAGGAAACCACCTATATAAAGACGCTTTCTGCCAAACATGTCACCGACAGTTCCTAATGGTAGTGCCAGGCTGGAGCTAATTAGAAGAAAGGCCACAGTCACCCAAAGAACTGTCGAAGGCTCAGTGTTGAAAGCATCGGTCAGCACCGGATAGGCTAGATTAAGTATGCTGCCGTCCAAAGTGCTCGCGAGGACACCCATCCCAACCGTGACAATAGTTAGCCACTTATAGCGATAATCAGGTGCACCTATCACTACTTTCAATCGTGGGCCAACATAGCTCTTAGATCAATTTCCTGACAAGTCTTCCCATCATTATAGTCCGTCGGAGACATGCAACGTACCGGGGATGATCCTGTAAGGCATGGGCTTGAAATTAGAGGTTGCTGTATGGATTTGTAAGCCCATTGTAATATAGCAAGGACATACCTGAGCTATGAACCTGGCGAGAAAACTAGCACAGGGGATGCTCCATGAACAGAATCTGCCTGAGGCAGCATGAGTCGTCAATGTCAAATCCTTACTACACATCACAACCAACTGGTGAATCTACTCCAAATCAACTCCAGTGATTTCCACCGACTTGCGCCATAAAATATCTCTTAAGCTCTTATCACAAGCCAATTGATTAGGCTGTACCACTTTCGGGCTTCCCCTATACTGTCTGGTAGTATCCAATCCAACAAATTCTCCGCCCTTAACATTCGAACTGGTGGCCGCCATCAATGCAGGCATAGCCGCCTTATACGGAGTGTGGAGAACCAGTGTATTCATTATTTTAGTCAATATGGGGTTCCCAAGTATTTTGGGCATGAACCTAGATAGATTAGTAAGGGTAACTCCGGGATGGCATGACACAGCTATGGTTGCATAGTGTTTTTGCCTGAGTTTCTCTTCCAATGATAATGTGAACATAATTCTGAATAAATTACTTAAATCGTAGGATTTATGTTTATTATAGTGCCTCTCAGAATTGATATTGTCCCAATCAATATTGCTGACTCTGTATTGGGCTATGCTCGACATATTAACCACTCTAGATTCCCTCACATCTCTTAGAAGAGGCATTATCTTGTTTGTCAGGAGAAAATAACCTATGTGGTTGACTCCGAAAGTTAGCTCTAATTGCTCATTTGTCTTGGTGAAAGGAGGATACATTACTCCTGCATTATTGATAAGAACATCAACTTTGGGATGTTTTGTTTTTACAGATTCCGAAAAGTGCTCGATACTCGCGAAACTTCTCAAATCCAGGTTGATATATTCAGCATTTCCGTTGATTCGCTCTTGGGTTGCCAGGCCTTTGGACTCATCTCGACAAGCAATAATGACTTTAGCACCCTTTGATGAAAGAATTTTGGCTATTTCAAACCCAATGCCACTGTTAGCTCCAGTTACAATTACGACCTTATTGCTAATGGAATTAGCTTCATTTAAATTAAACACCGCCAATTATCATTCTCATTTGTAAATGCCTTTCCATATCCATATCGTTGTCTTCGCTACATCCTACCAGAAGCATGAGTGTCGCCATGTAGCAGGGGTAGCGATATAGACTTTAGCTTCATATTATCTTCCACTCCTCACCTTCTTGCAGACAGTGAGGCACTCATCGGTTGCTTTTGGGCTTATCTGAACTAGGAGTATCGAGTTTAGGTAAGCCTTTACACCAGTATATGGGTGCTGGATTAGTATCAATGCTGCTGATCAATTTGACAGAAACTTGCATAACAGGCATGTTACTGATATGATTGCCGCAACGGTACAGTTTAGGCAGCCTGCTAAAAAGGCTGGGTTTCGGCAGAGGCTGGCACTCATTCGCTACTTTCCACCATCCCCGCTACTTGCGTCGCGCTGACCATTATGTCCCGAACATTCATACACTAGGAGTGCGCGCGTTTATGCTAGCGGAAAAACCCGGGACACCACAAAGTTCACCCCACAACGAATCACGGCAAGCCACCTACAAAGCAGTCTGTATATCTTGCGGGGAAGCAGCGCTTGTCCCCTTCGTACCAATTGCAGGCAAGGATATTTACTGTTCCGATTGTTTCAGACTGCGTAAACAGAACGGTTTGCTATCGAAGAGATTCCTGAAAGAGGAAGAGGAAAAACATTCAGCCATTTTTCCAGGGATTAACCTGATGACCACTACAAGAGTTTCTATTGCCAAGATGGGCATCAGTGTTCCCACACCAATTCAAGAGACGGCCATTCCACTGCTACAGAATGGTCATGACATCATAGGACAAGCCAGGACTGGTTCTGGAAAGACCCTCGCCTTTGCCATTCCAATAATAGAAAGGTCTGATCCTAGTGCTAGAACTGTTCAGGCGATAATTTTAGCTCCGACACGGGAACTTGCTATCCAAATCGCCGACGTTGTGAGGCCACTAGCAGACAGGCGTTCCCTGACCGTTACTCTTACCTATGGAGGTCACTCCATGGATCCAGAGAAGAGAATGCTCCATCGCGGCCCCCAAATAGTTATCGGAACGCCGGGACGTATGCTAGATCATATAAGGCAAGGGAATCTAGTGCCTAAACATCTGAAGATGCTGGTTCTTGACGAGGCTGATGAAATGCTCGATATGGGCATGGCCCAAGACGTTGAGCAAATCATATCGGCGACACCTAGAGCCAGACAGACCATGCTTTTTTCTGCTACCTTGCCTAGCTGGATCACAAAGACAGCTCAAAAGCACCTTAGGAATCCAAAGACCGTGGCAGTAGATTCCAACCTACACACACCTCCCGACATAGAGCATATAGTCTATGAAATTAACAAAGCCGATAAGCTTATGGCCCTGAAGGCACTGATATCCCAACAGTCTGGCCCTACACTGGTATTTGGACGTACGAAACATGGCGTGAAAAAGCTTGCTGCACAGCTTGCAGATTGTGGATTTCAAGCCGAAGCGATTCAGGGAAACCTTAGTCAAAATGCCAGAGAACGTGTGATGGACAAATTTCGTTCTGGCAAGTTGCCTGTCCTAGTGGCGACCAATGTTGCGGCACGTGGACTTGATATCCAAGGGATAGCCAGGGTTATTAATTTCGATATACCTGATTCTCCTCAACTCTTTACCCATCGTACAGGGCGCACTGGCCGTATGGGTCGACATGGGCAGTCTATTACCTTTTTGATGGCAGATGACATGAAAAAATGGCAGGAGATAGAGCTATTTATTGCACAAAGATTACCTCGGCAGAGATGGAATCCTAAAGATACCCAACCGACTATAGGCCGAACTGCCCCAACACTACATCGCTGATGTATTAGATTCTCATGGGATAACGGTAGACAGCAGGGGATGCCACCGTTCAGGGGATATTCTATGAGAGCCAGATGTCTAGGACAACAACAGCAACAACCGCGTAGCATTACTAACACCACGGCTTGTACCGGGGGAAGGTTCCATGAGACTGGGGGTCCCTTGTGGAAATTAGCTGTAGTGCGAGGAGGAAAATATGGCACTTAGACTTATCGTACCGATGGAGGCAGCACCAGGGAAACGCGATGAGCTGATAGAGGCCTTTAATGCTCGCTCCCTAGAGGTTCGACAGGAGAGTGGCTGTGAAGAGTTCGAGTTGTATCAGAGTACCGAACGGCCCGACCAGCTAGTGCTTCTTGAGCGATGGACAGATGAAGCCGCGCTGGAGGCTCACTCAGAGTTGAATCGAAAGAGGGGTAATAGCTTGGCTTCCCTCAGAACGGGGACAACACAGACAGAACGCTACATCATCTAAGCCTAGACCAGTAGATGAAGCTGCAATCGGCACCACTACTCCTGCTACTACCACTGTCAGCACTCATGGTACTACTTGCACGCTGGAACTATGCATTTGGGCTGTACCTTCGCCCCCCCAATGATACATTCAGAGGGGAAATGGGTGGTCCAATAAATAAAGAGATGTATCTATGATAGCTTTTCTCCCAAGTAACATACACGAGTTCCAACCCGACCTGGGAATCACTGGGAGTGACTAATGTATCACAATTGGTTTCAGAATGTCGCTTCCAGACTCACCAGGCATTGAGCACTAACAATCCATTAATGGGGGCCATCGATGACAGAGCCGAACCCTTCTTCTCAGACACCTCTATTGGGACGTGGAATTCCCTTCCGCTTTGAGGAACTTGCAAACCTAGGTCCCATTCCCGAACAGTGGCCAATACCTCCAGAGACCGTTTCCAGCATCCCGCCTGCCTCAGCGGCTGAAGGAGATCTTGCCTTCCTGACCATCGCCGAGGCATCCATACGCATTCGGGACGGTGATCTCTCCCCAGTGGAACTAACGCGGGCCCTCCTAGCCCGTATCGAACGGGTGAATCCTCTGCTTAACGCTTTCATCACAGTGACTGCTGATCTAGCCCTTGAACAGGCCAAGGAAGCCGAGACCGCTATCCAACGCGGGGGGTATCTTGGGCCTTTGCACGGTATCCCTGTGACTCTGAAGGACCTGGTCGCCACCGCAGGGGTCCTCACTACCGGTGGAACGGGCGCGCTGGCAGACTGGGTGCCGAAGGAGGACGCATTTGTTTGGCGCCGCCTACGGGAGGCTGGCGCCATCTTGCTGGGGAAGATGAACCTGCATGAGATGGCGGCAGGTTCCACGAGCCTCAACCCATTTTACGGCGCCAGCCGAAACCCATGGAATCCTGAGCGTATTACGGGTGGTTCCAGCGGCGGGAGCGGGGCCGGAGTGGCCGGTCACCTCTGCTTTGCCTCTATTGGGAGCGACACTGGCGGCTCTATACGCATGCCCGCCTCCCTGTGCGGAACCGTCGGTCTCAAGCCCACATTTGGCCTAGTCAGCACTCGAGGCGCCCTCTACCTTGCCTGGACTAACGATCACCTAGGCCCCCTGACGAAAACGGTGGAAGACTCTGCTCTGATCCTCAACGCGATTGCTGGCTACGATTCGCTCAATCCAATCTCCGCACCTGTGCCCACGGAGGACTACACTGTTCACCTGAACGATGGCCTTGAGGGAATGCGCATCGCTGTGCCTATGAACCACTTTTGGGAGCTTGAGCTTACAGTCGAGGACCAAGGAACCGAAGTGCGTGTAGGGCCAGATCCGCAGGTGGTGAGAGCCGTCCAATCTGGCATCCAGGTTCTCAAGGATCTGGGCGCCACAGTGGTGGAAATCTACATCGAGGGGCTGCAAGACCTCCTACGGCGCCCTCTCACAGATTTCACTGTCGAGCGCGCCTTCTACCTGGAGGAGTTGTCGGAGGAGCGTAAGAACCGATTCAGCCAGCGCTACCATGACGGCCTAATCCGGGGGCTGGCTACCTCAGGAGCAGAGTACATGCGTACTCTGCAACGAGGACACGAAGTGCAGGTGGCTCTGGAGGGCGCTCTGGAGCCATACGATGCCTTCGTAGTGCCGACTACCCCAATCGTAGCCCCACTGATTAAAGCAGCAGAGGCGGCCAACGCCAGGGCAGAAGCGGAGGCTGCTGCACGGAGAGAGGCAGGAGAGTCTACTCCCCTGATTCGGGAACTCGGACCCACTACGACAATCGGTCGCTACACCGGGCCATTCAATCGCAGTGGACAGCCAGCACTGACAGTCCCGTGCGGCTTCACCACCGAAGGCCTTCCAATCGGCATGATGATCGTGGGGAAACGATTCGCTGAAAGCACCGTCCTCCGCATTGGTCACGCCTATCAACAGGCGACGAACTGGCACAACCGCCGACCACCTCTTCTCGACAGAGGTACAGCGTGATGCTGAGAGAGATGCCAGAAGCTCCAGCCGACTCGTTAGCGAGGCCCTGGCACTGCTAACAGGGAATCACTGATGAGGTTTCGTCCTACGGGCTATCTCCAGACTGATGAGGGAGTCCTCATTTCGGAGCCATTCTGGCTCCGAAATGAGCAAGCAAGCTAAAGCACTTCAAACATGGCGTGATGTCCGCACCTACCACCCAACAAACCCATCTACATGGACACCACCTCTCCTTCCACTGTTCTCAAAGAAATCCGGATCTATACCCAAGCCCAACTCGACCAAAATGTGGTGTTAGATTAGAATACCTTGGAACGATTAGATAATTATCATTGTATGTAGATTGCAGGAGGACATTATGCCCAGTCTGCTGATAAATGGAGTGGACATCTGGTACGAGGAGATGGGTACAGGGGTGCCCATAGCCCTTAACTCTGGAGGCAGAGGTGGAATGGAGGCCATACGAGGGCTCGCGGAGAGATTGGCCATACACTACCGTGTCATCATCCACGACCGTCGCAACTGCGGAGCATCTGACGTCGTCATCAGCGGAGAGCTTTCGGAGCATGAGATATGGGCCGATGACCTCCACGATCTGCTGACAAGACTGGACGCCGCCCCCGCATACGTGGGCGGAGGATCTAACGGCAGTCCTATATCATTGCTGGTGGCCATACGCCATCCAGAGTCTGTTATGGGTCTACTTCTATGGAATGTCGTCGGTGGTCCTGTATCTGCACAGCGACTAGGTTACAATTATTATGAGCAGTTTGTGGAGATTGCAAAGCGGGAAGGCATGAGTGGGATAGCCGAGAGCGAGTTCTTCGCGGAGCGTATCCAGCAGAATCCCTCTAACCGAGAGAGACTGCTAGCAATGGATCCTCAGGAGTTCATCAGCGTGATGCTGCGATGGCATGCATTCTTCACTGCCGAGAGGCCTGTAGTTGGGGCAACAGAGGCCCAACTGCAAGCGATTCAGGCGCCAACCGCCATAATTCCAGGGAATGACGAGGTTCATCCCAGGGAGGTGGGCGAAAACCTGCACCGCATACTCCTCAATTCGGAACTCTACGAGCCAATCTGGTCTACTCAGGAAAGGGACACCCAAATTGGGCAGGATCAGGCAAAGTTCCGGGATCTGGGATACGAGCGAATGGCATCTGTGTACTTACCGTTCTTGACACGTCTTGAGGAAGCCAAAGTCTCCAAATCTTAGCCCAGTATGGATTCACTGGTGATCCTTGGCCAACCTATTCGCGAGGAGCCAGTAGACCGAGCCATAGAGTATGGCTATGTCCGGTGTCAGGTTAGCCTACACGATGGAATTCTCCTGTGGTTCAAAGAGTACGACCTGAGGCAGTAGCTCAAATATTGTCCTTCATTTTAGGTTACGTCCACCAGTTTGTGCCAAACCACTGACAGGTTATAATGTGGTGGTCTCCGTGAGACTAGGAGCACTAATTGGGCATTGAGATTAAGCTTAAGGCCATACCACTATTGCTTATACTGGCAGCACTTATCGTGCCGATGGCCTATGGCCCGCCCACTACCACGCAGTTGCATGGCCCTTGCCTTACATAATCCTCCCTCATATATAGGATACCAACGAAGGAGTATAATCTGGAGGATGATCCCGTGTAGAGGCCACGCAGTACCACCTCATTCCAAATCCATGAGAAAGTTTGGTATCCTAGAAAGACCACCGCACGAATTACGAGGTGTTTTGTCCATCGGCCTCAATAGATCGAAAACCTCTTCTAGTCCACATACCTCATGGCTCCGCAAATGTCACCGTGAAATACAGGATGAGATATGCCTATGCCTAGAAGATGTAGGATTATACGCTTCACTACTGGCTATCGCAGACCGATGTGCCAATCAACTATTTGGTCGAGCTAGTAAGCATAGTGCAACACTGTCCGTCATCAGAGTCAACAGATTTGGCATGGAGGTAAATGCAGCGTGAACCTTTCCACCGAATCTCTGGCTAGGTCCAGCAGCAAGCACCCCTGGTGGACAGTCCTAGCATGGCTTTTAGTCCTGGTAGGAGCATACGCCTTATCCTCCACCCTTGTAGAAAGCGCCCTAGATGGCACGGGCGGCCCAACGCAGACCCTTGAATTTGAGAGGGCGCAAAACCTAATCGACGAGCGTTTTGAGCCCCTGGATTCGAATAGATCACAACCAGGCGGCCAAGAGGATGCAGATGGAGGCCGACTCACACTAACAGAGTTCATCCTCATAACTTCCGAATCGATTCCGGCCAATGATCCAGCTTTCGTAGAACATTCTCAGCAATTTAGCAAGAGGCTATATGATGACGCTGATTCTCTCATAGTCGGCAGTTTCAATGACTACGAACCAACAACCTCTCTGGACGAAACCACTAACCTGTTCCGCCTTCAGATATTCGAGGACCAGGATGCCCATATAGCCCTCTTGACCGACACCGCGGCGGAGTTCAGCCGCGACGGATTCCGTGTGCTGGTGTTTGGAGACTCAAGTATCAATGCAGCTTTCTCCGAGCTGGCGGAAGAGGACCTGCTCGTCGGCGAATCCATCGGCATTGGAGTCGCCCTGGTTATCCTAGCACTGGTATTTGGCGCCGTGATTGCGGGACTTGTCCCCATTGTCCTGGCTATCGTGTCGGTATTCACCGCTATTGGTCTTACGGGCATCATAGGCCAGTTCATAGAGTTGAACGAGTTCGTGCCAAACATTATTACGATGATGGGACTAGCAGTCGGAATAGACTATTCCCTCTTTGTGCTGTCGCGGTACAGGGAAGAACGAGACAACGGGCTGAACAAGAGCGATGCTATCGCAAAGGCCGGAGGCACGGCTAGCCGCGCCGTTTTCTTCAGCGGCGGTACCGTGGTCCTAGCACTAACCGGCATGTTGCTAATACCGGAACGTACGTTCATAGCTTTTGGCGTCGGTTCCATCTTGGTTGTGTTCGTTGCGGTGCTCACGTGCCTCACACTTTTGCCGGCTCTCATCGGCATTCTAGGCGATCGGGTGAACGGCGTGCGTGTGCCGGCAATCCCACTCACAATCCTGTTCATAGTCGGAATCGCTATTATTCCAAACAGAACTGAGGCTGGAAGAATAATGATTGTGGCGGCCATCGTCATTGGTTTGCTCATTGTGGCGGCGCTTCTCCGGCGCTTCTTCGGGATATCCATACCACTGCTGTCTCCTAAGCTGCCATCTCGAAATCTCCAACGACGAGGATTTTGGGATACAATCACCTGGGCCGTTATGCGTAAGCCCATCATCAGCCTGCTCATCGCCGTCATTATACTTGGAACGCTAATTGTTCCATTCTTCGACCTCTTAAAGGGCACGAGCGGGATTTCTGTATTGCCCGATGAGGAACCGACTAAGCAGGCGTTCGAGGTGCTGAATGAAAAATATGGGTTCGGTAGCGACTCCCCTGCCCGTGTGGTCATCGATGGCAACGTGGACTCTCCACACATCCAGGAAGCTGTGGACAAGCTCGAATCCCTGATGGCGGCGGATCCAGGACTCCAGCCACCGCATGTGAGAGTAGAGCCCGGTATGAACCTAGCCGTCTTGGACGCGGCGGTCCCGGGCGACCCCTTTGCTCAGGCTGCTCTCAACACGATAAGGCGCATCCGAGAAGAGATCATACCAGAAGCCTTCGCAGGCGTGCCCTCCTCTGATTATATTGCACTGGTTGGTGGAGCCTCAGCTGAGATTGTGGACTCAGTCAAGATTACAGACGACTACACACCCAGGGTGTTCGGCGCCGTTCTAGGCTTGAGCTTCTTTCTTCTGTTACTAGCATTCCGCTCCATCGTGATCCCAATCGCCTCGATCTTCATGAACCTGCTTTCCGTGGGGGCTGCCTACGGGCTAGTAGTCTTGGTCTTCCAAAAGGGATTCCTGATAGATGCGTTCGGGTTCCAGAAGGTCGACCAGTTGGAATTCTGGCTACCGCTATTCATGTTCTCCATCCTCTTTGGACTATCCATGGACTATCACGTGTTCATGCTCAGCAGAATCAAGGAGCACTACGACGAGACTGGAAACCACGCCGACTCAGTGGCGTTCGGACTGCGGACAACGGCCCGAATTATCACCGGAGCGGCCCTCATCATGGTCGCGGTGTTCGGTGGCTTCGCTCTGGGAGATATCGCTTTCTTCCAGTCCATGGGCTTCGGACTAGGTGCTGCAATACTGCTGGATGCAACCATAGTACGGTCTCTGTTGGTTCCATCCGTGCTACGCATTCTGGGCAAGAGTAGCTGGTACTTTCCTGCAGCGTTGAATTGGATTCCCAACGTCAGTATCGAAGGAAAATCGCCGGACAGTCTACCGCCAACTTCACCACCGTAAACGATTTAGGTAGCAGGGGAATAAGATCTTCTTCGACAAGGACTGAGAGAGCCAATACTACCCCAATTGTGTTTCCCGCGCCTGAACACCGACCCGTAAACCACAACACAATCATCGCACCAGTGAATCCGAGAATGCCACTTGGAGTGAACCCCCAAAAAACTCCCATGAACCATTCTAATTATCCTACAATAGCACCCTCATATCCGCCTCGCCCGTGCCTTCTACAACTGCCCCCTGATTTGCAATATCTCACTGACGGATTATGATTATAATGGTGGTAGGATCCCACGGGAACTATGAGTTTCATAGGGGATTTGGTACAATGGCGATCGTTGCGTCCTATGGTTCTTGTTTCAGTTCAAGAACATGCCACGTGGGTTTGACTAACTTACCAAGAGTCCTATAGAGCAAGAACCAAACAGGTCTAGACAGCCTTACTGGCTGAATCTCGCCACCTGTGGTGGCCGGGAACTGGAGAAACGATTTGCAGAAGCAAGAGTCCAAGATCTTCTACGGATGGTGGATTGTTCTTGCGTCCTTTGTTGCGCTGACCTTCACTAGCATGGTGGTTGGCTACGGCTTCAGCGTATTCTACAAACGTCTTATAGACTACTTCGGCTGGACCAGAACAGCCCTAGCTGGCGCCATCTCTCTGTCGCGACTCGAAGCAGGTTTCCTGGGTGGCATCGAGGGATTCCTAGTAGACAGGTTTGGACCTAGGACCATAATACTGCTGGGTGTCGTGCTTACATCCCTGGGCCTAATATTGTTATCCACGATCAACTCCCTGATCGAATTCTATGTGGTATTCATACTGATGGTGACAGTGGGCCGCAGTCTGAGTTCAATGATTCCAATAGATACCACCGTAGCCAACTGGTTCATCAGAAGAAGGGGTACCGCCTTTGGCTTGCTGAGGGCGGCGGTGGCCGTTGGAGCGGCAGGGGTCATTCTTATTTCCTGGTTTATTGGCGAGTTCGGCTGGCGGGCGGGCTTCGTGGCTGGCGGCATTGGCACCTTGGTTATCGGAATACCAACAGCTCTTGTTATGAGGCACCGTCCGGAGCACTACGGAATGCTGCCGGACGGTGATACTCCAGTGACAAAACGAGAATCAGAGACAGAGATAGCCGGAGGGTACGAGAACCTGGTGGAACCAGATGCCGCTGACCCCAAAGCGCAGGACGAAGCAGACATAGGGATGACGGTAATGGAAGCCTTACAATCCCAACCTTTCTGGACTCTATCCTTTGGATTTGCCATCCGCCTTATGGTGACTGGTGCTGCCACATTGCACGCAATACCTCTGGTAGAAGACCTAGGTTACTCCAAGGCCACTGCTGCTGCTGTGCTGGGCTCCATGGGAATGGTCAGCATTATAGGAAGACTGGGAGGAGGTTTGCTAAATGATATCTTGGGAACGAAGCCTGTAGCTGTGGGCAGCGTGTGCTCTTTGGCTATCTCCTGCCTCATTATCGCCTACGCCCAGAACCTGTGGCATGTTGTGCTTTTCGTTGCCATTTATGCCCCGTCCTATGGTTGCTCTGCGGCCACAATGCCTGCCATCAAAGGCGATTACTTTGGAAGAAGATCCTATGGCAGCATTCTGGGCCTATCTGGGATGGTTCAGATGGGCGGCTCGATGCTGGGCCCAGTATACGCCGCCTATGTATATGACGTCACGGGCAGCTATCGCTTTGCCTTTCTATCATTTGCGGCACTCCTCATGATCTCCGCGATGCTTTTCTGGTCCCTGAAGCGCCCCAGGTACAGCTAATGCCACCAGTCTCTTGTGCATCGGCAACTAACCGGCGACGATACCTTACTGACAAGTGCACCCTCTCGCAAACCTCTGGGCAAACCCAGTCTACTATCAACATAGCCCAATCTGACACACCCATGACAAGCTTATAACATGGTGAGGGTTACCAACGGCTAGGAATCCGATGAGGGGATTAGGTACAACATGTCGCATGTCTCTAGAGCAAGGGAGAGGGCCCCGGCATCAGAAAGACAATTGGGCTCAATACCTGATCGTCAGTTCTGAGCCTGTTCACAAAATTGTGTGTGTGTAGTACCCAGTAGCTATCCTTCCCCTCTTTCAGCTATACTGGCCCCAGTTGCAAGCTCATGTGGTGTGTGGGTTTGTGTTTGAGGCCAACTCTCCAGCCTATCGTAGGAAATGACAACGTAGAGCTGCCAAGAGTGCAGGAACCTATCATCCCATGATTCGTTTGATATAGCGAAAGTGACTTAAACTAGACGAGTAAATCCAGAATCATCCTGTTAGAGAGGAGATATAGGGAATGAAGAGACTGCGGGTTGTCATACCCATAGCGTTGGCAACACTTGCCATAACAATTGCCTCAGTTAGCATTGTCTTTGCGCAAGAGAGTGATAAGGTCGACACTACTACTAACAAGCTAGCCGTCAGAGTAGCGGAGATACTAGGGTTGGATGTGACAGAAGTCGATGATGCAATCAAGCAGGCCCGGAAAGAATTCATGAATGAATCTATTGAGAAGAAGCTCAATGCCCTGGTTGAAAATGGTCGGTTAACCCAGGAACAGGCGGACGAGTACCTTAACTTGACTCAGTCGAAACCTGATGGCAAGAGAGCGATTGGGAAAAACTTCTTCGGGAAACTGGGGCACCATGGAAGCTGGAAAAGCCATATGCACAATCGTGATTAGCTAAGGTTCCCACGAAGAGACACTCTACCCGTATGTGCCGGCTCAGAACAAATGGTACCTGTATGAACATGTGTTGACTGTAGATCACATGCAACCTGATGGCTAGTAGCATAGACAACCAGCAACAATTGGACGCTTTTGGGCCCTGATTTATCCAAGACAAGAACCCTTTATCGTCTACCTAGCATCCGTGTAGCTGAACACCCGCACCTTACACAACACACCTGGTCTGTGCCATACCCCTGAGGGGTTATAATAATAGAGGGGGCAAGGGGAACACTGCGGGGGATTTGTAAATGGTTAGACCCCCCACATATTCACTACAACAACAAACCTATATGTACGATAGCGGAGTCTTACGCTGGTAAGCTATAGGCACAGCCCAACGTGTGAGTTGTCATAAAGTGGTGCAATAATTCGAATCGATCTAGGAGGTGCAACTTGAGCGAGGTCTTGTCAACAAAGGACCTGACCAGCTGGGATGCTTGGCGGGCATCCATTGCAGAGTTTATCGCTACATTTTGTTTTGTCTTTCTCGGTATTGGTGCCGTTGTTAGTTCTGGCATATTTCTAGGGGATGAGGAGACGGTTACTGCTAGTAGGATGGTGGTCATTGCATTGGGACACGGCTTCGCCATTGCCATTATGGTAGCGGCTACGGCAAGGATATCCGGAGCACACCTCAATCCAGCAGTCACATTCTCAGCTGTGCTGACCCGTAAGATTGGAGCAGCCAAGGGTGGATTGTACATAATCGCCCAATGTGCTGGGGCTATCCTGGCAACCTTTCTCATCAAGGCCATCATTCCCGATGCCCTAGAAGGAGGTTTGGGCTCTCATGCCCTAGGGGCAGATATCAGCGTAGGGGCTGGGCTGGCCACGGAGATGGTTCTCACCTTCATCCTCGTTTTTGTAATATTCGCCACGGCAATGGACCCTCGAGGGCCAGGACATCTGGCTCCATTTGTCATAGGGATAACAGTAATAGTAGACATCTTTGTCGGGTTGCCATTGACCGGGGCTTCCATGAATCCAGCTCGGACCCTAGGGCCAGCCTTAGCCGCGGGTGCCTGGGCGAACAACTGGGTTTTCTGGGTTGGGCCACTGGCTGGCGGGGCTATTGCAGCCCTGGTATATGAGAACATTTTCCGAAGGGAGTGAGGCCAACCACAAGAGGCCGAGTTTTGTCCACTGAGGTCGATAAGGATACTAGACTCTATCTCACATGTGGAAAACTGTTGAGATAGAATGACTGAGAACTGTATATCAGTTCGTGTGCCATTCTCTTGAGTAGCTATGGGATATAATAGGATCTAGAATGTGCCTTACAGACATTGCATGAGATATAATGAGATTCGTTGGTACTGACTAGCGTAGGACTCACACACAAGAGACCAGAAGTTCAAGCTCACTATCGTTAGCCACTTAAAAAGTAACGGACAGAGCTTCGAAACCAGGATATGCCGAAGTGGCGGAATGGCAGACGCGCTGCGTTCAGGGCGCAGTGTCCTCACGGGCGTGGGAGTTCAAATCTCCCCTTCGGCACCACTTAACACCATACGCCAGTTTTGAAGTACTGGATAACCACAGATGTACTTACTCTCCGATTGCCGTTAGCCAAAGCGGTCGGCGCAGTAAAGACGACCAGAGGAGGAAACCCCTCATGGCGGAAAAGCGAATAGCCCTTGGCATTGTAGGAGCCAGCACCAGGTACGGATGGGGAATGCGCGCGCACCTTCCCGCTTTCCTGGCCTTGCCCGAGTATGAGTTGGTAGCAGTATGCACAGCCCATCAGGAGACCGCGGAAGAGTCGGCGCGGCACTACGAGGCCCCTAAAGCCTACTCGGACTACCGCGATCTGGTCTCGGACCCCGAAATAGAGGTGGTGGACGTCTGCATTCGGGCACCATCGCACTACGAGGTCGCAATGGCTGCCCTGGAAGCCGGCAAACACGTCTTCTGCGAGTGGCCCTTGGGTGCTAACTCCACCCAGGCAGATGAGATGGCCGCTTTAGCCAACGCGAAAGGTGTACGCACCATGGTAGGCCTTCAATCACGCTACGCTCCCAGCTTCCAACACCTGCGCATGCTAGTTGACCAGGGGTACCTGGGACGAATGCTATCGGCAAATATGACCATGTTCCTTCCGGGCATTATGCGACCCCGTCCTGAGCGCTCTATCTGGGGTGCTGACAAGAATGCCGGCGCCCATGCTCTGAACATCGCCACTGGCCACGCTCTGGACATTTTCCTGTGGTGCCTGGGCGAGATGGAGAACGTGGCAGCGGTGGTCACAACCCAGGTGCCAGAATGGGCCATAGCCAACACCGATCGGACCGTGAATGTCACTTCGCCGGACAACGTGCTATTGGTCGGCCACCTGGTCAACGGCGCAGTAGCTTCGGTACACGTGGCCAGCGTACCCTGGCACGGCACCGCATTCCGCATGGAGGCCTATGGAACCGAGGGAACACTGGTTGCGACATCCGACCAGATGGTGGAGATGGTGGACCCAGTTCTGCGAGGAGCAAAGGAAAGCGACGATGCCTTACATCTCCTGAGCCCACCGAACTCGCTTCGGTGGATACCCCCTGAAGTTCCAGATGGAGTGGCCGTAAACATGGCCCAGATGTTCCGACGCTTCGCTACAGTCATTCGAGAGGGTGGCGAGGCACATCCAGACTTCGTGGAGGCGGCCCGGAGACATCATACCCTGGATGCTCTGAATCTGGCCTCCGATACAGGCAAATGGGTGAAAGTGTGAGCATCGTGTCACTGAGAATTCCAGTGCTTCCTGAACATGCGTTATTATTAAGAACACCTTGGAACAGATAGAGCGTGGTACAACCGCACCGCCACGTGAGTGGATAAAGTCAGGCGACCTGAACATGCACTACTTGGGTGGGGGTGGGTCCGGAGAGCCGGTGGTGATCATCCACTGGGCGACTTCGTCCTGCCACTGGTATAACCCGTCCATCCCACACTTCAGCGACAGCCTCCGGTCATCACCCTCAATCAGCGTGCCCACGGCAAGACGGACCAGCCTTGCACAGGCTATGATTGGCACACACTGGCCTGGGACGTGGTAGGAGCGCTGGACCAGCTTGTTATCCAGAAGGCAGCGGTCGCCAGACCATCGATAGGTCAGAGTTCATGAAGCATAGAATAGCCAACGTGGAGGCTGCCAAAGCCACTATCGCTAACTCCAAGGTGGTGTGGATACCAGAGACCGGCCACGACATCGGCTACGAGAAGCCAAATGCGTTGGCCGACGCTATCACCGAGTTTTTGGACGGCACATAGAGCGCTCTCATGGGTCGCCACAGAAGTATTAGCCATTCATTCTGATTGCGTCGTTATGGAAGAATTACCCGCGGACTACAGCGGGCCACCCGTCCATGCCAAGACTTCTATGCACCATCTATCTCTTATACCCTGAAGCTGGACGGGTTCGGTGGGTTTATGGTGAGAAAGTTCATCACTACCAAAGACGTGCCCCCCGGTTCCGAGGTATCAAAAGGACCAATTGCCCACATACGGGGCACACTCAGACTTTGCTTTCACACACTCTTTAAGGTAAGATGAGACACAGGGATGCAGAAACCCTCTCGTGAGTAGGTATTCCATGAACAGTCAGTGGATGAGAAACAGCTTCGTATACCTCCTTATAATAGTGGCGGTGGTGGCCATATTCTTCACCTTTTTCCAGGCGCCTTCGGGCTCCCAGGCAATACCCATAAGCCAGGTGATTCAAATGGCCAAAGACAGGCAGATACGAACCATCGAGATAAATGAGGACTCCCTCAAGGTAATCGACGTCGGAAATAGTACCTTCAGATCCCGAAAAGAGGATAGTGCCAGCATTCTGGACATCCTTGAGAATGCTGGAGCCGATGTCACTGGCGTTGAGATAGAAGTTAAGGGCTCCAGCGGACTCGGAAACCTCTTCGGCATACTCATAAACTTCCTGCCCCTTATATTCTTTGGTGCCATAATCCTGTTCATGATGCGCCAGGCCCAGGGGAGCAGCAATCAGACAATGAGCTTCGGGCGAAGTAAAGCTCGCATGTTCGTGGGTAATAAACCCAGCGTTACCTTCTCAGACGTAGCCGGTATAGAGGAAGCCAAACAGGAGTTGCATGAGGTGGTGGAATTCCTCAGATTCCCTGAGCGTTTTGTCTCCCTGGGAGCAAAGATTCCCAAGGGAGTTCTCCTGGTAGGACCACCAGGAACCGGAAAGACCCTGCTAGGCCGAGCTGTAGCTGGAGAGGCCGGGGTGCCCTTCTTCAGCATCAGCGGCAGTGAGTTCGTGGAGATGTTCGTGGGAGTAGGTGCATCCAGGGTGCGTGACCTCTTCGACCAGGCCAAACGCAACTCTCCATGCATCATCTTTATCGACGAGATAGACGCGGTGGGACGTCATCGAGGAGCCGGGCTTGGAGGAGGACACGACGAAAGAGAGCAGACCCTCAACCAGATTCTGGTGGAGATGGACGGATTCGATACTGGGGTCAACGTTATTGTCTTGGCGGCGACCAACCGACCAGATATCCTGGATCCAGCTCTATTAAGGCCGGGGAGATTCGACCGACGGGTGGTCCTAGACGCGCCGGACATCAACGGCCGCAACGCCATTCTCAATGTACATATCAAAGGAAAACCCTTAGCCTCGGATGTTAATCTCAATACAGTAGCTCAACAAACCCCAGGATTCAGTGGAGCAGACTTGGCTAACTTGATTAACGAGGCCGCAATCCTGGCGGCTAGGCGAGGGAGAACCGACGTCGGCCCCGATGAGTTTGCCGAAGCTATAGACCGAGTAATTGCAGGACCAGAGCGTAGGAGCCGAGTCATCAGCGTCAAGGAGAAGGAGATTACGGCTTACCATGAGGCAGGACACGCCCTGGTAGCCCACATGCTCCCAGATGCCGACCCAGTGCAAAAAGTCTCCATCATCGCCAGAGGCGGCATGGGAGGGTACACTCGCCTACTCCCCACTGAAGACCGCTATCTTATGACAAAGAACCAGTTCCTAGATATGCTAGCCACATCTCTAGGTGGCAGGGTAGCCGAGGAAATCACTTTCAATATCATAACCACCGGAGCCAGCAACGACCTTGAGCACGCCACCAATCTGGCCCGTCAGATGGTAACGCGCTACGGCATGAGCGAGCTCTTGGGGCCACGAACCTTCGGGAAGAAGGAGGAGTTAGTCTTCCTGGGCAGAGAGATATCTGAGCAGCGGGATTATAGCGATAAGATAGCCGAGGAGATTGACAGCGAGGTACACAATCTAATCCAAGACGCGTACGCCACCGCCACTGAGTTACTGAACACCTACAGACCAAAGCTGGTGCAGATAGCTACCTACCTCATAGCCAACGAAACCGTAGAAGGCAAGGAGTTGGAGGAACTATTCAACTCTGTGGGCCCTGAGCCGGAAGGGGTGCCAGAGCCCACTCCCACCCCTTAAACAAAGCGGGGCCACTTTATACTTACTGCTCCGCGGTATCCAGAGGCCTGGGCCTGTAGTAAAGACCCCATCGCTGCATCAACTCCCTTATCCTGGGATCCGTCATCTCCATAAGCTCCATGAAAAACCCAGCTATAGCATGGGCGTGGAGGTTCTCAGGCTGGCATACCCAACTCGCCTCTGCCGGCACAACGTAAATTAGCCCGCTCTGATGGGCGCACTGAATCTCAACCCTGGTGTCTCCGATGTCTTCTTTAACCGTCAGCCCGTAGGGCATACAGAGTTCTCCCTTCTCGGCTTTAGGTGCTAAGTCGATTCATAGATAGCTAACCTAAAGGCTCCTCTTAATATGAGAGTCCGGGTATCCTGATTAATCTACATTAATCTACGTCAGTGATATTCCCGAGTGAATTATACCAGTGGTACTCCTCAAAAAGAACTCTCGAAACCTTCTGACATCATCAACTCTCCTGGATGGCACAGGCATCAATACCATTACAATGGAGACAGAAAACAAGCCAACCCCTCCAATGAACATGAAAGCCAGACGAGATCCTATGGCATATGCCAGCAGTCCCGCGATGAGTGCTCCCTCAACGAACCAGCCGTTCCCGTACCAGCGATAGAGACCCCTGATGAAGATCGTTGCACGGGGAAGCTTAGTCGTCAACTGCTTCAATAAGGACAGGACAAACAGCAGCGGTGAATATATCCATCACAGTTGCACCACTCCTCCAAACAATGAAGCTATTCCCCAATTCCAATAGCTCCTTCTTTTCTCTCTGCCGCAGCGCCGATACCGCTCTTGTATCGCCCTCACACCATTTTCTCGGTAATTGCCATTATGAGTAAATTTGCCACGTTGACACCCAAGGAGTCAGGCGCCTAGAATGTAACCAACAGAACTCAGCGGAGGATTATACCTACCGTAATGCAATCATACCCAATAGCCCTTTCACAAGCGTTGACCCAGTACCTCTCCACCCGGCAATTCCATGGGGGGGTAGACACACAACAGGAGCTTACCAAGTTTATTATGTGGTTCGGACGGGATCGGGCCGTTGATAATCTGACCCCTCAGGATACAGCCTCCTACGGCGACCGGTTGGCGGAATCATCCGGCTTGCAGGATACCACAGAGCGCGTACAGGCCATCAAGGATTTTCTATCTTATTGCTACAAAAGCAATTTTACCCAAACGCCCCTGGCCAAACACGTGAGGGTAAGGAAGAAAGTCCGTAAATCCACGACACACAAGGATAAGCAACGAGTTGCTATGGACATAACCCCAGAGGGCTACCAGAATCTTCTCAGTGAGTTGGAGATTCTGCGGGATAGTAGAATAGCAGTGGCTAGGGATATAAGCCTGGCCGCAGAAGACAAAGACTTCCGAGAGAACGCTCCTCTGGATGCGGCAAGGGAACGCCAGGGCCTTCTGGAGGCTCGGATACGATACCTAGAGGACGGCCTGCAACGCGCCCACCTGACATACGCGGATTCCCAGAACTCTGATGCCCAAATGAAGCAGAGAGTCAAATTGGGCAGTAAGGTCAGGCTCTCAGACTCCTCCTCAAAAGAGGAGATGGAATATACCTTGGTCAATGCCTCCGAGGCAAGTCCTATGGATTTCAAGATGTCCGTTTCCTCCCCGGTGGGCAAGGCACTCATGGACCATACTATGGGAGAGGAAGTAGAGGTAGCCACACCCCGAGGAAACCTGCGTTACCTCATCAAGGAAGTGGACTAGACCTCAACTGAAGACTTTCTGCCAATCGCGGCTGGCGCAGTTCCCAGATTAGATACAACCACGGAATCCTTCATGATTTCCGATGGGTAGAATCTGGGCAGTGTCTTGATTGCTTGGGCCCTGGGGCGGGCCTCTTTCATTTTCTAGTGCCAATATGGATGCTATGATAGAGAGGGGAGATGACGGACGCCAAATATGATTTCGGCCTGGTAAGCGCCGTCAAGGCAGAGGCACTGGGAGAGCCCGGGCGGAGACAGTTCCGCCTTCTCTTGGAGAGCCAGGGAGGCAACGCCTGCCTCTGGCTGGAAAAGAACCTGCTCTTCCAGCTTTCAGTAGTTATCCACCAAGTTCTGGCTACGCTATCCTCTCCGGAATCTTCGGACAGTCTCCCTTACCCGGGGCTTAGCCCAACAGACCAGGGCCAATCTTCTATGGAGTTTGACGTTGGAAATCTCAGTTTGGGCCACAATCCTGAGAGAAATCTGTTCCTAATTGAGGTCCACGACAAGAAGGATGACCAGGATAGAGAGGCACTATTGGGGTTCTGGGCCTCTCGTGCCCAATTGGAGGGCCTGGCCAAAGAGGCCCAGGCTGTATGCGCGGCAGGGCGTCCACTGTGCCCCCTATGTAACGCCCCAATGGGCTCGGAGGCTCACATATGCCCCAAATCTAATGGCCATCATTCCCTATAATTCACTGGCATAGCAAACGACTAGGTACTAAGTACACTGTATGATTTATCAGGTATCCCATGGAGATAGAAGAAGGCTCACAAGCCTCCAAAGATCAACTGAGCAGAGTCTTGGTCCAGGGAGAGATAACCTCCCCGGAGTTGATTCCACAGGGCTCCAACGACACGTTCCTTGTATCTGTCTCTGACGGCTTGAAGACATGTGATGCAGTGTATAAACCCCGGAGGGGTGAACGTCCTCTGTGGGATTTCCCTTCCGGCACGTTGTACATGCGAGAGTACGCTGCTTACCTCGTATCCCAGGCCCTATCCTGGGACTTCATCCCCTGCACGGTCATCCGAGAAGGCCCCTACGGCATAGGCTCGCTACAGGAGTTCATAGACACCGTCCCGCAGTCCAGCTACTTTACCCTGCGGGAGGAATGTCCAAAGGAACTGGAGCGGATAGCCCTCTTCGACTGTCTCTCCAATAACGCCGATAGAAAGGCCAGCCATTGTTTGAAAGATTGGGGTGGGAGAATATGGTCTATAGACCACGGCCTCACTTTTCACCAAGACCCAAAACTGAGGACTGTAATCTGGGACTTTGCTCAAGAGCCTATTCCCGACCACCTCATAAAGCAGGTCGCCAAATTGCTGGAGAATTTGTATTCCCTTGAAGACCTAACCCAAGAGCTTAACACCTTGCTTGCCCCAGAGGAGATCGCTGCCTTACGTCGACGACTAGAGAGACTGCTCAGCACCGGCCATTTCCCAGCCTACGACCCAAACCGCCGGAACGTCCCCTGGCCCTGGTTCTAGGAGAGCTCGCACTGTAGCGATATTTAGGCTGGCCCCCTTCTCAGCCGGTAAGGAGGTGTTTTCCATGCCAGAACTCTTAGTCGCTGGGGCGGATACTATTCACCTATGCTTGATTGTCGGCCATCTCGACCGACAGCTTGGGTGGCCTAGCCAGGAGAGTCATTGGAATGGCGAGTCCTGCCACAATCATCAAGATGTAAAAGGATAGAACATAGGACTCAGTTACGTCGAAGACAAAGCCCATCAGCACTGGCGAGACCATACCAGCAAGAACCGTGATGCTCTGTGTAAGACCCTGAATGGCACCGAAATTCTGAGTCCCAAAGTAGCTGCTCACAATGGCACTCCGTGCCGGAATCATCCCTCCAAAGGCTGTCCCGTAGAGAAGCGCAAAGGGCACTATCTGCCAGTATGCGTTGATGTTAGCCAGGAGGAGAAAAGATACTGACAGGCATCCCAGGAGCGTAGCTAGCACCAGACGCCGATCGAAGTAGTCCATGGCCCAGCCACCTCCCAAGCGTCCAAAGACACTGAGCAACGTAAAAGCGCCCAGCACAGATGCCGCCTCCGAGGTGGAAAAGCCGATGCTCTGGAAGTATGGAATAAGGTGAACCATGAGGCCACTAACTCCCATGGTTTGGGCGCCAAAGACAACACTGAGAAGCCAGAATATCGGTGATCTCAATGCCTGTATTGCCGTCAGACTTCCGTCGTTGGTAGTCGGCTGGGAATGGCCTACTTGCTGCCGCACCCCCTGGGAGGATGCCTGATTAGCCACCTTGGGTGGGTCACCGTCCGGTAGCAGGCCATGCTCCTGTGGTGTAGATCGGAATACCAGGGCCAAAGGGATACAAACGCACCAGGTGGCTATTCCCAAGACTACAAAGGCAGGCCGCCAGCCTACGTTCTCCACCAACCATACCACTATAATAAGCAACGGCCCGCTGAGCACGGCCCCGCTGGAACCAATACCCAAGGCCCTTCCTCGCTTTCGACGGAACCACTGGACAATAGCCCAGTTGCGGGGCATACCGCTGGTAGCACTGGCACCCAGGGAGACCAGCAACACGGAGGCATAGAACATCCATATGAATCTGAGGAAGCTCAAGGAGATTAAGCCGAGACCCAGTATGGAAGCTCCCACGATTATCATTCGTCGTGGCCCGAACCTGTCCAGTAAGAACCCCTCCAGAGGGGATGCTATGCTCCCTTCCAGTCGTTGCAGTGCAAAGGCGCCTGAAACTGCGGCGCGGCTCCAACCAAAGGCGTTGATGATTGGGGTGAAGAAAATCTGCATCCCATATATCCAGGCCATGCTGACCCACAGGTGGATTCCCATACCAGCTCCCAGAATGTACCACCCGTAGAACACGCGAGGGAGAACGTTTCTCCCTTGGGGAAAAGGCGTATCAGTTTGCAGACACACCTCCCAGCGGGAGCCCCTGCCCTAAATAGATGATGCGCATTTCAGTCCAACAAAAAGTAGCCATTAGCATTGCTCAGAGTGCACGCCAGTATACTACAAGGCTGGTCATCACTCTATACCTCGTCCAGAACTGAAAAAGAAGACAGGAAAAGCGTAAATGCCTACTGCAGAATCCTACTTGACACATAGAGAAATGTGTATACGCTACTGATATCCCTCCAATCAGTATGAACGACTTACGGGAGTGTGCAATGGACAACATAGAGTCTCTGCTAGAGGAGCTAACAAACGCCCATGGCCCTTCCGGCTTTGAGAGTCCTGTAAGGTCAATAATGCAACGGGAATTCTCCCAACTCTGCCACCACATAGAGACCGACGGCATCGGGTCGCTCATGGCTAGATTGAGCGAGGATGACAGAGGCCCCCGAATCATGATGGCAGCCCACATGGACGAGTTAGGACTTATGGTCAAATTCGTCACCGCTGAGGGCTACGTCAGGTTCCTGCCCCTCGGTGGGTGGTTGGATCAGGCCCTTATCAATCAGCGGTGGGTCATTCTGACCAGGACTGGGCCTGTACCCGGTATAACCGGGATAAAGACTGTCCACGTCATGACCCCCGAGGCCCGATCCCAGCTTTTCAAACGAGAGCAGATGTTCATAGACGTGGGTGCCAGCAGCCTCGAAGACGCGGAAGAGCGTCTGGGAATACGTCCCGGAGACCCCATTTCCCCGGATAGCAAGTTCACACCATTGAGTGGTGGCTCACTCTACCTGGCCAAAGCCTGGGACGATCGCGTTGGCCTGGGGGTCATGATAGAGGTGATGCGACGCCTCCAGAACGCCCCACCGCCCAATACCCTCTACGCGGTGGCCACGGTGCAGGAGGAGATTGGCCTACGCGGTGCCCACACTAGCAGCTACCAGATAGGGCCCGACATCGGAATCAATATAGAAGCAGGGGTCGCCGGGGATTATCCCGGCATCTCTCCGGAAGAATCACAAGAACGTGTGGGGAAAGGCCCCGCCATCTTTCTCCACGACACCTCAATGCTACCCAACCTCAAGCTACGAGACCTATTCATAGATGTGGCAAAGGAAAACGGTATCCCCGTGCAGTTTGATGTGCTGAGCGGCTATGGCGAGGATGGGGCCGAGATGCAACGGTCCGGAGGAGGTGCCCCAACTATCAACATCGCCGTACCAACTCGATACCTCCACAGCCACTACGGTATAATCAGCCGCCAAGACTTCGATTCCACCGCTGATCTTGTAACGGCGGTAATCCAGCGTCTAGACGCCGCCACAATCCAGCATATGAAGAGCTTCGATTAGTATGGCATGCCCAATGTCATGGCGAATCCGCTTGCCCAGTGGCATATGAAGCGAGTGCGCACAACATGTTTGAGAAGATTCCGATTTGATCTGCTATCGAGGCAATGCCTCACATGTCTGAACGGCCTGGGGAGCAAATCTCGAATTGGATGAATCCGCCTACAGCATCCCTAGCGCTTCAGCCAGCGCTGAAACCTGTACCACAAGTTGTTTCCTCCCCAAGTTGATGCCGGCGGCTCAATTGCCCTCCCACGCCATCGCTTTTCCGTCTTGGGATTGGGGCGGGCAAAGAACAAAGCGTATACCAGTATAAAGAGAATAAGCACCAACCAGACAAGGGGACCCAATAGTCCCGGAAACATGATGCTGACAACCATCGCCGTCAATAGCAAGACTATACCGATGGTCATGAGCCGTCCGGAACTCACATAAATAAGATTTCCTATTCTACTAACCAAATGGGGAATCTGGGTTAATATGGAACCCTTTTCGGCCTGCTTGGGTTCCACCCCGGAAGCAGATTCCCCTACTTGCTGGAGAATCTCTTCTATCTCGCGTTGATACCGCTCAGGCATCGCTCCCCCTCCCATGCTAAAGCCATTATAGCCCCTTCCATGCAGGAGGAAAAGGCTCAATCCAATATTTGCCGACATCTCTCTAGGGCACATATAATTGCCAGGGAATTATAAGTTGTTTCAAGAGTCCAAAGAGCCCCCAATGTAATCGGAAAGAGGAATCCGATGATATCCTACCACACCCCCGGATTGCTTCCCTCGAAAACTCGCTAGCGCTGGCAGATAGTATGCCCACAATGCCTGAACCTACTCCGATAACTCCATACTAGGATTAGCACCACCAAGTGAACACATAGCCGATTCCCCTGACTTGGAAATTCCTGAAATGTATGTGAAAATATTAGCAATCATACAGTATCCTCCTTGACACCAAAGTTGCCTATAGATATAATCGCTCTCTGTTGGATGGAGGGATTTGGCCTGGTGAGATGCTATGCGATTTAATGTATCCCAGCTACTGAAGGAAGGCGTCGGAGCTCGCAGGAGCTTTTCTCTGGATGAGACCTTGGAGGCTTTACCAGAGACTGGTACCACTAGTGTCAAGGGAGAAATAACCGTTACTTGTATTGACCAGGGTGTCTGGGTAAGCGGCCCTGTAGAGGCCAACGCCTCCAGCATGTGCGGTCGTTGCCTAACTAACTCCGACTATACTGTGCGCTTCCGCCTTGACGAGGAGTACCTGCCCATTGTGCAAATAGACAGCGGTGCTCCAATCAGAATACGGGAGGATGCCAAGGAAGATGTCTTCACCTTGGACTCCAGTCACATTCTTGATTTGACCGAGGCTGCAAGGCAGTACGTTATCATAAATCTTCCCATGAAGCCTCTGTGTCAGCAGAGTTGTGCCGGCCTATGCGCCACCTGCGGAACCAATCTCAACGATAATCCGTGTGAATGCTCTACATCTATTGATTCCAGATGGGGTCCATTGCTGAATCTTCTTGCAACCCCGACAAATAAGTAACCGGAGACGATTCTATGGGAGCACTACCTAAGAAAAAGCGCACCAGGACACGAATAGGCCGTCGCCAGGCCTCCTATCGCCTTCATGTCCCCCAGCTAAATACCTGTCCTCAATGCCATAGCCCAAGGAGGGCTCATCGAGTATGCACCGCATGTGGATACTACAATGGCCGGGAGGTAATAGCAAAGGAAGCGTCCACGGGACAGTAAAGAGGCTATTGATTCCCTACTCCAGTACCTATTGACACTAGAGCTATCGTATAAACGATTCAGGAGTATATTGTGAGCACTAGTTCCAATTCTTCAAATCCTGGGGCCAAGGTGGCTTTCCTGTTTCCAGGACAAGGTGCCCAAGCTGTGGGAATGGGCTTGGATCTTTATCAAACATCCCCAGCGGCAAAGGCCGTATTTGACGAGGTGGATGAAGCTCTAGGAGAGTCCGTTTCCAGAATATTCTTCGCAGGGCCGGAAGACGAACTGAGAAGAACTGTAAACGCTCAACCAGGCATCATGACTGTGAGTCTTGCCTGTCTCAAGGCAATGGAGGAGGCCCTGGGGAAAAGCGAAATGCCCAACGCCACCTTTGTGGCCGGGCATAGTCTGGGAGAGTACACCGCTCTCGTGGCCGCTGGGGTCCTGAGCATCACGGATGGAGCGCGTCTGGTGAGGGAGCGAGGTCGGTTGATGCAGTATGCCGCCGACCTGAAGGAAGGTGGAATGGCCGCCATTATGGGCATGGACGACACTGCTATAGAAGAGGTCTGCCGGGAAACCGGAACCGAGATATCAAACGTGAATACCGAAGATCAAACAGTCATAAGCGGAGAAAAAGCAGCCGTCGAAACGGCTATGGAGTTGGCGAATGAGAGGGGCGCTAGAAGGACCGTACCCCTGGCGGTAGCTGGGGCCTTTCACTCCCGTCTTATGAAACCAGCCCAGGAGGGACTGGCCAAAATCGTAGAGGACCTCACATTCAACCAGCCGTCAATGCCCATCGTCGCCAACTGCACAGGTCTACCGCTAACTACTATCGAGGAGATAAAAGAGGAACTTACCTCCGGCCTCTGCTCGTGCGTCAAATGGAAGGACTCGGTGATGCACATGACAGAAGCTGGGATAACCACTTTCTACGAGATAGGGCCTGGCAAGGTACTCAGCGGCATGGTCAAGCGCATCAACGAAAATGCAGAGGTAACCAACATAAGCGACCTGGAGACCATTAAACTCTTGGGTCGCCAATGAACTATCCGAAAACGGAGTTTTGAGATAGTTCATTGGCGACCCACAGGTTACAGGAGCCTTTAGCAAAATGATGAAGAAAGGGAAATACAGTGGGATAAACCCACTTTGTGGGGAGTCTGGGTGTATCCCTCGGGTATAAGTACTACCCTTCTTCCTGGCCAGGAAAGGGATTAGTAGGGTGATTGTAGGAGTTTTTCCTCATTCCCCTAGAGCGAAGGCATTCTACTCTAAGCTGTGCGCAGAGGCCATGCCAAAACAGGGCGTTGAAACGGCCTTCAACGAGGAGTCCTTTAACAAGAGAATAGTGTCAGCGGGGGGGGGATTAAGAAGATGGCGGATGATAGCTTTGTTACCGCCAGGCGTAAGGCCAGAAAGATAGCCTTCCAGGTTCTCTATGAGGTGGATAGCGTAGACCACCCCTGGGACCAGGTCAGCAGCCGCTACTTAAATGGTGAACGACTTACCGAAGAGACTGTATCGTTTGTACGTGCCCTGGTCGGGGGAGTATCTGACAACACGAACCGGATTGACAACATAATATCCCAGTTCGCTCAATCTTGGCCTGTGTCTCAGATATCTGTAGTGGACCGTAACCTGCTGCGCATGGCAATCTACGAACTAATGACTCAGAGGACATCCCCACCCAAAGTAGTGATAAACGAGACGGTGGAACTGGCTAAACTCTTCGGCAGCGATAGCTCATTCAGATTCATTAATGGGGTCTTGGGCTCCGTAGTGGAAGCAGAACAACTTTCGAGCCCGTAATTCAACTGGGAAATATTAGTGTTCACAGGAGGTTCAGGGTGGCAACAATTCTAGAGCGCGTACAGAAAATAGTGGCAGAGAGGCTGGGTGTGGAAGAATCGGCCGTGGTCCCAGAGGCGTCCTTTACAGACGACCTGGATGCTGATTCCCTGGACCTGGTGGACCTTATTCTAGCCTTTCAAGACGAGTTCAGCACCGACGACAACCCGGTAGAGATCTCCGACGAGGATGCGGAAACCCTGCTAAAAGTCCAGGATGCCATCACATTCCTGACAGGCAAAGGTGTCGCCGACAGCTAAGGCACCTGAGCAGGGCAACAAAGCGTGGCCTTGCACCCACAGTGAGATGCTGTCGCACTCGCTTCGCGGGCGAAGTTTCCTTTCCAGTCAAGATGAATGGCCTTTTTACCAGTCACGCTGAGGAGCGAAGCGACGAACGCGTCCGAGGTGTGTCCCATGGATTCCTCACAGAATCTACCCTGCAATTCTTCCTACACAATATACAAGAATGACAAGATTATTTTACCATTCGTGGTGAGCGGCCTTCATGCTTCTCCGCTCATGCTGGACAGTTTAGCTTCCTCTTAAACCAGGCCTGCTAGCAGTTTCCAGCAACCATCTCACCAGTTCCACAACCCCTTCTAAACCCACCAACTGCGCCTCGCTTTCGTGGCGTTGCTTTACCTCGGCACAGCCCTGCCTCAGATTCCGGGGGCTCACCACTATACGGATTGGAAAGCCCAGGAGATCGGCATCGTTGAATTTCACACCCGCTGTCTCCGGGCGATCATCGTACAGCACCTCCAAGCCAGCCTTCACCAGGCGCTGGTATAGGTCTTCGGCAGCCTGGGCCACCTCCGGATTCTCAACGTTCAGAGCCACTAGGTGCACCTGGTATGGAGCTATGGTGGGGGGAAAGACGATGCCATTCTCATCGTGGTTCTGCTCTATTACCGCGGCCAGCAGTCGTCCTATCCCTATGCCATAGCACCCCATGATGATTGGTCTCTGCACCCCTTCGCTGTCCAGGAACATAGCCTCCAGCCTATCCGTGAAGAATGTACCCAATTTGAACACATGCCCCACTTCTATGCCTGGCTTGGCCTCCAAGGACATACCGCAGTGGCGGCAGGAGTGGCCTGCCTGGGCCAGGGCGATGTCCGCTATCACGTCCGGATCAAAGTCCCGAGGGTAGTTGGCATTGCGCAGGTGATAATCGGTGCGGTTGGCACCCACCACGAAATTGGACCCCAGATTTATGGAATCGTCAGCGATTATGGCTACGCCTTCTTTACGAAATGACCTCCATATACCAGCCGGTGACGCCGAACCGGCCACCAGCCCGGCCTCTTCCACCTCTGCTTCCGTGGCCAGGTGTAGCTCATTGCAGTGGAGGATATTCTTGAGCTTGACCTCGTTCACCTCCAGGTCGCCTCGTATGGTAACGAAGATTATCTGACCGTCACAGGCATAGAAAACGGCCTTCAAAGTCTTGCTCTCAGGAATCCCCAGGAAAGCCGCCAAATCCTCTATTGTCTTAATCCCAGGGGTGTGCACCTCGCTCAGAGGTAGAGGGATTTCCTCATCCTGTGAGGGTTTCACGCTCTCAGCTCGCTCAGCGTTGGCAGAGTACCCGCAGGCAGGGCACATTAGGATTACGTCTTCCCCGCTCTCCGTGGGTAGGACGAACTCGTGGGAATCCTTCCCACCTATAGCTCCGCTGTCTGCCTCCACCTGCACCGCGGGCAGGCCACAGCGACTGAAGATGTTCTTGTACGCCTGCACCATGACATCGTAGCTACGTGCCAGCCCCTCTTCGTCGATATCAAAACTATATGCGTCCTTCATATCGAACTCCCGCACCCGTAGCAGCCCGCCCCTAGGCCTGGACTCATCACGAAACTTGGTCTGAATCTGATAGAGAAGCTGGGGGAGGTCCCGGTAGCTGTGGACGTTGGCCTTCACCATGAGAGTGACCACCTCCTCGTGGGTGGGAGCAATTACCAGAGGCCTCTCACGACGGTCCTCCAGGATGAACAGACTCTGGCCAAAGGCATCCCTCCGCCCCGACTCCTCCCATAGCTCCAGGGGATGGAGTGCCGGCATCCTCACTTCCTGGCCCCCAGCGGCATCCATCTCCTGGCGTATAATGCCCTCTATCTTCCTCAGAGAACGCCACGCCAGGGGGAGATAGCTGTACACCCCCGATGCCACCTGCCGTATCATCCCCGCCTTCAGCAACAGGCGATGGCTGGCGATTTCCGCCTCAGAAGGCTCCTCCCGCAGTGTCTTGCCGAAAAAACGAGTCATGCGCATGGTTTGGGTCTCTCCTACCTGGGCATTTTACAGGTAAAGGTTACCAGAAACGGGGCGATGAGAGAAATGCCCAGCAGCGACTGTATCACCTCAAGGTACCGAAGCCAGCCCGTGGCTACGATAATCTTCACTTTCAACCCAACCGCCGTAGCCCAGGGGGATGGAGAAGACCCTGAAGAAGTACAAGGCCTTGCAGGAGACTGGGTGCAGAAGAAGCAGCATAAGCCGTCGGCAGTAGAAAGGTCTACGTGGCCCCAGGGCATGCAAAAGAGAGTGAATAGTGCTATGCAGTCAGCACCCACACTGATAATCAGCCAAGGACGTTCATCGTAGCCAGAGAGGAGTTGTTAGATCAAAATCTCCAGTTAATGGGACTCATCCTACGTATGATAAATCGTTGCGTCAATGGTAACCGATAATCAAAATACCCATCTATCTCAGCTCTATCTTGAGCAGGCCATCACCTGGGCCCCACTTCGAGTACTTGACACGGCTCATCTCATACTCCTTGAAGGGTGATAACCCTATAAGCTCTTCAAAGGCCTGCAGAATGCCGTCACTATACATGTCATAGACCCAAGTTACACCCCCGGGCTTCATGACACGATGAAGTTCCATGATACCCTTTCGCTGGTCTGACCAGTGGTGCACGCTCAATGTAGTCACCACCATGTCAAATGAGTCATATGGCACTGGCAGAGCGGTGGCATCGCCGAGAAGAAAAGCAACCTTGGACTCCATGCACTCCTTGCGAGCCTTTCTTCTGGCCAATTCTATCATCCCCTGAGACAGGTCAATCCCCGTGACGACAAGATTGTTGGACACTCGGGCCAATTCTAGAGGCAGGAATCCAGGCCCTGTTCCCACATCTAGGACTGCGCCACTGTCGATGTAGCCCGCAATTTCCTTTGCTACATCACGGTACATACTGCCCAGGGTGAAACGGGCCTGAAAATCATACAGCCGTGCCCCCAGCCTAGGGAAGCGGCGCATGAACCTCTCTTCCATCCCCACTCCCGGATGACCCCTGATGGGCCTCAAGCTATCCATGTCCAGCATAGACTGTCCTATCTCGCTAATTCGTAGAATAATGGGCACCACAATCTGTCATACTGAACCCTTCGGCTGTACTCGGTGTAAACTCCGTGAAGCATCTGATTGGTGGGATATTCTCCCACACCACCTTCTGAGCCCGCCGTAGGCTGGCTCAGAGTGACGTGCGCTGCGGGCCTCAAATACACCCCACATAAGAAATGGCAAACGGAGAGTTCCACGTACCAATTCGGTACATAGAGCGTCCACTGAAGCCCTAGGGAACCAGAAGGGTCGGATATATGGCTAGCGGCGGAACATCCCCTTTATGCGATCTGCAAAACCTCTGGACTTGAAGCGTTTCAGCATATCAGCCCACTCCACCTCGGCATTGGAGGAGCGCTTCAGGTCCTTAATCCGCTGTTTCATTACCTCCAGTACACGCTTCTCCTCACCGCTATCCAGCCAGAACCCATGCTCGTTGGGACAGAAGTCCAACTCTAAGTCGTACGCACGGTAGTGGAACATCTGCATTCCACTTCCACAGGTAGGACAGTGAAGATCGCCCTGATAGGAGCGGAACATCAGTGACCCTTTCACATCATACTCATTCAGTTCCTTATCCTCTAGTTGATCCAGTTCATGGTACTCCAGCCACATACCTTTGCAGCTTGCGCACCGGTCCACTTCCACACCTTTGTAGTTCTCCATGGATAGTGCCGTCTGACATCTCGGACAGTTCATCTGCTCCACCTCTGCAATACCTTTCCGCCGTGTGTCATACTGGCCCAGACAATACGCGGCAGGCCAATGTCCACAAGACACACTATATTTGAGCCCACTACGCTGTTAGCCCTTATATTCCTCTTCAGAATCATCGGTGCCGGAGAGAGGCTTTTGGAACCTTACTCCAAAATGTCGACGGGGCTGAATAGCCACACTATGATAACATGTAAATTCCTCTCCCGTTGCCTTGGCACAAGTCTTCAATCGCCGGGGCTGCGGTTGAAGCACAGATGATAAACATATACACGACATGGTCAGCTCATCAGGAGGTAAGTTGAAGTACCGCAATTTAGGAAAAACTGACCTGGAGGTTTCCGAGATTGGCTTCGGCGTATGGACAGTCAGCACGGGCTGGTGGGGCCAACTGGAAGAGAGAGATAGTATAGCCCTCCTCAGCGAGGCGCTGGACCTGGGGATCAACTTCTTTGACACCGGGGACACCTACGGCGAAGGCTACGGCGAGGAGATTTTGGCCAAGGCCTTCGGCAAGCAACGTAACAGTATCCTCCTAGGGACCAAATTCGGCTATGACTTTTACACCCACGTAGAGAGAGAGGGACGCCGTAATAACCCACAGGACTTTTCACCGTCCTTTGTAAGGTACGCCTGCGAGCAGAGCCTGCGACGCCTGAATACCGACCATATAGACCTATACCAGCTCCATCACCCACGACTGGAAACGATAGAGAGCGACGACCTCTTTGAGACGCTGGAGGCATTAGTACAGGAAGGGAAGATTCGCTACTACGGCTCTGCCCTGGGGCCAGACATCGGCTGGCTTGAAGAAGGAGAGGCGTCTATGAGGAAGCGAAAGGTCTCTTCAATGCAGATAATCTATAGCATTATTGAGCAGGAGCCTGCCAGAAAGTTCTTCCCAATCGCAGAGGAGGAGGGCACAGGGCTGCTGTCCAGAATCCCCCACGCGTCAGGGATGCTGGACGGCACCTACGACAAGTACACTGTATTCACTCCCTCTAATCATCGAAGACAAGCCTGGCTAGACACCCTCCTCGAGAATATGGAACTCCTGGACTTCTTGACTCAGGAAACCGATGCCACCATAGGCCAGGTAGCCATACAGTTTGCACTTGCCAGCAGGTCCATCGCCTCCATTCTCCCGAACATCACTAACCAGGAGCAACTGAGAGAGTTCGCCCTCGCACCTGAGACCCCAAAGATGAGTGCCGATGTACTGGAGCGTATAGACTGCCTGTACGACCACAACTTCTATCTGGAAGACCCCACCTGAGCGAACATCGGTCTCCGAGAGGTAGACGGACTAGCAGGAGACCGAGAATCTCTCAGAAGCAGCCTACTTAGAGGTCACTCTTTTCATCTCCTGCTCCAGAAGCTCGAAGTCGCTCTTGGGCAGAATATGTAAATTGCCCTGAAAGGCCAGGGGCCAGTGCTCCGGAGGCCATCTCCGTACGTACTCCATACGTGGCCCTATCTCTCTGGCATCTAGGAATTGATTATCTCCAAGGACGGCATCTGCCTTAATCTCCACTCTCCAAGGAAAGTCGTCTGCCTTTCCTTCACTCCTCCATATCTGCTTGTGGTCTTCGGTGCACTTGGAGGTGACTGTTACCGTTGCCCCAAACCGCTGAACACCCGTGATGTAGTACAAAATCCTGTCCCCAGGCTCCATGCGCTGCGCCTTGCGGCGCTGACGCAACATCATACCTTGTATGGTGAAATCCAGGCCACGGGTGATATGAAAGTTCTCCAGGGAGCTGGTCACCATCCAGTAAGTCTTTCCTCTTGGCATGACATCAGACCCCCTTGCGTCGGTATTGTGGAGTTCTCCTTTATCCCTATTGTATCACGGTGAAGATCCTAGCAACCTGGAAAGGGGTACCGACTGACCTAGAGAATGGGCCAGAGAGGGTCAAATGGTGTTGCGGAGAACGGCCACCACTTTGCCCTGAACTTCTATGTTGTCCGGATCCACGTATATGGGTTCCATTGTGGAGTTTGCCGGCTGTAGCCGTATGAGTCCCTCTTCCCGATACAGACGCTTTAGGGTAACCTCCTTCTCCACCTGGAGCCAGGCAACCACCATATCGCCATCCTGGACAGAGTCCACAGGCTCCACAATCACCACATCTCCATCATCTACCAGGGCATCTATCATGGAAGTACCCTTCACCCGCAGGGCATAAACATCTTTGGCATTACCCAGAAACTCCTGCGGGAGATCCAGGACATCCAAGGGCTCTGTGGCCCCCCAGGACTCCTCGGTCGGCACCGGAACCGGCTCACCTGCGGCGATATAGCCCAACACAGAGACTCTTGCGCCAGAACTAAGATTCTTACTCCCTCCAAGGACCTCAATCCCCCTGGACACCTCTCTGTCCCGGTGTATGTATCCCTCTCGCTCAAGGATGTGCAAATTATAGTCCACCACGGAAGTGGAACTTATGTTACAGGCCTGCTGAATGTTTCGAATGGTGGGAGGATAGCTCCGCTCCTCATCAAACAGCTGGATGAACTCCAGAATCTGTTGCTGCCTTGCGTTAAGCCCTTTTTTCGACAAGGTATCACTCCTCAGTGAACGTATGTTCTGCAAAACGTTAGCACAGGCGTTAACCCTTGTCAATGCCAGGTGCAGGACTCGTCCTGCACCTATGCTCAAATACCACGGCATTTAACCCCAGGGGTTTCACCATCAGTGTTGGTCGCTGAGACAAGGCTCTAGGGACAAAACAAAAAAGTTACCCTTGCTCCCAGCTTCAACCTTCCATATAATCACCGAGTAAGCTATAGAAAGGCGAAAAGCTGTGGATAGCCAGGACATTCAAGACTTAGAAACGTATCAGTCCCTGGAGAAGGTGGTAGCCCGGCTACTGGGCCCTGGCGGCTGCCCCTGGGACCGGGAGCAGACTCACCAGTCCCTCAAGCGTAACCTACTGGAGGAGTGCTACGAGCTTATGGAGGCCATCGATAGCGGGGATTCCAAGAACTTGGCCGAGGAGCTAGGAGACATACTGCTACAAGTGGCTTTTCATATACAGCTAGCCCAGGAGGAAGGAAGCTTCGGCCCACAAGAGGTGTTCAACTCTATCAACGAGAAGCTCATCCGCAGGCATCCCCACATTTTCGGCGCCGCCGAGGCCCTCACCGCTGAGAAGGTAAAGGCCAACTGGGAGGACATCAAGCAAAAGGAGCGGGGAGAGTCCTCCCGCCTGTCCAGCATACCCAGGAACCTGCCAGCCTTGGCACATGCTCAGCTCCTCCAAGACAGGGCATCCCTAGCCGGGTTCGACTGGGACCGTCTGGAGGGAGTGCTGGAGAAGGTCAAAGAAGAGTTCCAAGAGCTTGAGGAAGCCCAGAGCCAAGAAGAGAAGGAGTTGGAACTGGGAGACATACTCTTTTCCCTAGTGAACACGGGCAGATGGATTAACATACAATCGGAAGACTCCCTGCGTCACGCCAACCAGCGGTTCCACAGACGCTTCACGGATATGGAGAGCCTGTGCAGGGAGCGGAACGTTGCCTTCACCGACCTGTCCATGGAGGAGAAGGAGGCCCTGTGGCAGGAGGCCAAGAAAAGAGTGGGGTAGCTTATGACGTATAGGAACATCTTCTTTATGATTCAGTACAGCACCATCCGAATCTGGGTACAGAGCTAGCCCCGAGCCCGTCGAAGGGGGCACGCCCTGCCAAGATGACAAAGAAAGGTAGTGAATATGCAGTTCAACATTGCACTTCTCCCAGGCGACGGCGTAGGCCCAGAGGTCGTGGCTGAGGGTGTCAGAGCCCTCAAACGAGTGGAGGAACTCACTGACGCCACTTTCAATTTGGAGTATGGCCAGGTGGGTGGAATCGCCATTGACGAGAAGGGGACCCCCTTGCCCAATGAGGCCTTGGAGTTGGCCCGCAGGAGCGATGCTATCCTGTTCGGCGCTGTCGGCGGACCCAAATGGGACAACCCACTGGCTCCACACCGTCCCGAGGACGCGATTCTGGGTCTACGCAAGGCCCTGGGTTTCTTCGCCAACCTGCGCCCGGTCAAGGTTATCCCAGCCTTGCTGAACTCCAGCTCCGTCAAACCCTCAGTCCTAGAGGGAGTAGACATGCTCGTGGTACGTGAGCTTACAGGGGGCCTCTACTTCGCCCGACCAAAGAAACGATGGCAGACCTCCAGGGGCAGAAGAGGTGTGGACACCCTACGCTATACCGAAGCCGAGATAGAGCGGGTTCTGCGAGTTGGTTTCGAGCTGGCCCGAAGACGACGCAAGAAGCTCACCTCCGTGGACAAGGCCAACGTCCTGGAGAGTTCCCGTCTATGGAGAGAGATAGCCATCGAGCTCTCTGGCCAGTACCCAGATGTAGAGCTTGAGCACATGCTGGTAGACTCCTGTGCCATGGCTCTGGTGAGGACTCCTATCAGGTTTGATGTCTTGGTGGCAGAAAACCTGTTTGGGGATATCCTCACTGACGAGGCGGCAATCCTGGCTGGATCCCTGGGTATGCTACCTTCTTCCAGCCTGGCAGGCATCCCACGTGAGGATACTGGTGGCCACCGCCGCACCCTGGGCCTCTATGAACCAATCCACGGCAGCGCCCCGGACATCGCAGGCCAGGGCAAGGCCAACCCCATTGCCACCATCCTGAGCGTGGCCCTGATGCTCCGCTACTCCCTAGGCCACCCCAATGCGGCTTCCGCCCTAGAGGCCGCTGTAGAGAGCGTTTTGAACCAGGGATATCGGACCCAGGACATTGCAGAGGAGGGATCCAGGGATGTCCTAACGACAGCCGAAATGGGACAGCGCATAGTCAGTGACATGAGACTGTAACAGCCCTCCAGGAGAGGATGCTTTGAGGCATCAGATGTAGGTCACCACGGTGCCTATTACCTGGTTTGAAAAAAGCGCTCCATCCCACCCCGCTCATGGTGAGCTTGTAAAACCATACGAGCGGAGGGAAGGTCCCACTCGCGGCAGATTATGTCTCGTCCTTACGGAAGGAAGCATCCCGGTTCTCTTTGAAGGCACCCCATCCGGTCTCGCTAATCATCCTTCGGCGCTCCCTACCTACATGGTCAGAGTCGCCGCTTTCCAGAGCGGCCGCTATCACTGGATCATCGCGATATGCCAATGCCTCCTTGAACCCAGCAAGCTGGTAGACGCGGTTCACTAGCATCTTGTTCCTGTGCACAGCACCAGTTGGCAGGGAGGCTATCTTGCGGGCCATGGCCTCGGCCTCTATCTGAAGGTCATCAACGGGCACTACGCGATTTACCAAGCCCATGCGAAGGGCGTTCTGAGCGTTAATCTGCTCTCCAAGTAGAAGAATCTCCTTGGCGCTCTTGAGGCCCACTAGGAATGGTGCAATCAAAACTGGAGGAGAACCCCCATGGCGAATCTGGATCTCGCCGAACCTCGCGTCCTCTGCAGCAATTGTAAAATCGCACACGCCGGCCAATTCAAACCCCTGGCCAACGGCGTGGCCCCGGACCGCTGCGATAACCGGCTTTGAGAGGTTCCATATCCTCATCTGTACGTCCATGCCTCCGGGAGCTGGGTCGTCGTCGGGATAGAGGTGGGCATACAAATCGCCGCCAGCAGTGAAGGCCCGACCTGCTCCGGTGAGAATGACGGCCTTCACCTCGTCATCGGCATCCGCCCGTTCCAGTGCACTATAGAGCAGGCGCTGTACGTTCTTATTCATCGCGTTGAGCACAGCCGGGCGATTGATGGTAATGCGGACGAAGCCATCACCTTTTTCGTAGAGCACATCGTCTGGCCCCGGCGGGGGAATCTCGATTCCATCTGGGGTCTTCTTTATTTCGACCATATTCCTCCTTCTCCAAATATCGGATGCCTAGCCTACTAAAAGTATTTGGAGTCATACCATAGGATGCGCGCCTAATCGCCATTTCACTATTGGAACCATTCACCGTGTCCAGGGGCCACCATCGAGGTTGGTGTGCCAACCTATGGGACGCTTCATATCGAATTGTAAGCCATTGCACAAATGACTGTAAACTGTTCTTCGATGGTATCGGTGTGAGCCACATGACCATGGCGCCTGTGGCAATCCAATTGCTAGGAGACTGGCATTGATACCTACCCAGGGGGTTGCACTGACTACCAGACATCCGGGTAGAGTCACAATCTCCATCTCAGGCTCCGAGCACCTAGCCAGAACGCTAACAGCTACAACCCTTATGCCTCTGCTCCGGCGAACAGCTATACGGCATCCACTTTTCGTGGGCCCTCGGTAAGCCGAGCTTCCGTGGCACCATTTCTCATGAAGATGTTCCTGGCGGGGAAGGAGATTTCGATTCCTTCCTCGTTGTAGCGATGGGAGAGCGCCTTTACAAAGTTGTGCTGGACAAGCCAAGAGTCCAGATACCCATCGGCTCGCAGCACCACCCAGAAGTTGATGTTCGAATCACCGAAATCCGTGTACCAGATGGAGGGTTCAAACTCCCTTACCGCGCCAGGGGTCTCCTCCAGCACCTTCTTGGCCACCTCCACAGTCACACGTTCCACATGGTTCAGGTCGCTGGAGTAGGCCACCCCCACCTGCAAATAAACAGACATCTCTTCTACGGGGTAATTGTAGTTTATGGAGACATTATCGGCCAGCTTACTATTAGGAATCATGACCATGTTGTTCGCCAACAGTCGTATCCTGGTGGAACGCCACCCTATCTGTTCAACAGTACCAATCATGCCACTGTCCAGCCCCACGAAATCCCCCTCGCGGATGGAGCCGTCTGTCATAACGTTGAGCCCTGCAAAGAAGTTGGTGAGAGTGCCCTGAAGAGCCAGGGCTACTGCCAGGCCACTGATGCCCATGCCTGCCACCAGCGGGGCAATGGATATCCCCAACTGGTCCAGGATAACCAGGACACCCATGGCCAAGATACCAATACTCGCAATCTGCTTGGATACGGGGACCAGGGAGTTCAGCACTTTTGCCTGTCCTGTCCTGCGGCCAATCCGCCTGATGGTCCAGGCGATAGCATCCCTCTGCACCCTTATCCCGGCGTAGACCACTAGGAGAATGCTGACGACCGTGAAGCCCCGTTGCAACGCGGATAGATAGTCCCCTAGAGGAGGCAATCCTAGAAGGCCCAGATACACGCTACCCACAACAATCCAGAGGGCCAGCGTACCATCCATATCATCCACCAATTGAGCGCCTATGTTTGTCCTGGCTCTCTTCCGTAGCTTGTCTTTGAGTCTATTGGATATCAGCCGTGTGACCAGAGACAGCACCAGGCCCATCAGTATGGCCGAACCAAGGTATACTAGGTCTCCGATGGTTACATTTGCAAAGAGCTCTTCATTCATCAGCGAACCTCCTTACTCCCGTTCGCTCCGCGTCTCAGTCTATGCCACCAGAGGCCACTCACCTTCACAGAGCACATTCTGTTTATCTCTCCTTCAAGCATTCCCAATATCAACGCGATAGAATACGAGGAATTGGCCTCGCTATCATGAGCAATGTTAGCCGTCAGCTACAACTCGGTCAATGCCCCATAATTGTCTGCGAACATAGCGCCCAGACACCCCCCCTGCTCCTTTGGCTGCAACGGAAAAGGAGCAGGGGGGCATGGAGACCTTTCTATGGTGTGGTATTGCAACGGTGAACCCGGCCCGAACGGAAGGATGGATTCCTTGCCTTGATAATCCACCTAGACTTTTGCATCCACTTAAGAAAATATTGGCATGCCTAGATGTATCTCTCTAGCCCGCGTGTCCCAGAGAAGATGAGCCACAACGTGCTCGGGATTTAACCCAGGTTAACGGTTCTCACCACCCACCGGTTAAGTGTAAGGTAGAGCAAGCAACGGGCCTTCGTTTCTTAATTGACTTATGAAGTGGGCACTGATAGCATGAAATACATGAAGGCTAGGTTCCTAATTCTAGCATCCCTCATGGTAATCCTTCTCAGTGTTGCCGCCACGGTTCAAGACTATTTCTTCGGTGACCTCTACCTGGCCAGGGCCATTCAAGAAATCAGAATCTCTCCCTGGGAAAATACCATGGAGGCAGTCTCAACCATTGGAAGAGGGCCTCACATGGTAATCATGGCGCTAACCCTATTCGGCTGGTTCCTGTGGAGGAGACAGAGGGCTGAGTACATAGTCTTGGGCGGTGCCCTAATTGGCCTAACGGTAAACCCTCTGCTAAAGTTTCTGGTCGACAGGCCCCGTCCCACCGAGGACTTGGTGATGATCTGGAAGGACCCAGCCGGCGCGGGATTCCCCAGTGGACACGCCGCCACCGCCATGATCCTATTCGGACTAATCTATTATCTGGCCCCCATCATCTTCCCTTGGAAAAGGGCTGTATTCCTACTGCGGCTTTCGTCTTCCATGCTGATTCTTCTCATCTGCATTTCCAGAGTTTACCTCGGTGCCCATTGGCCAAGCGATGTGGTAGGCGGCTTCCTGGTGGGTAGCATCATACTGACCCTCTTGATTCACCTGCATCATCAGTACAGACCTCAGATTGAGCCGTCCAGAGCTTAATAGCATCCGTCTTGGAGAGCTCTTGCCTCAGGCTCGCACAGACCAGCGATTCGCACAAGATGCATGAATACATGAGAAGTAGCGCATGTATTTATGATACAAGGCACGACATGCCTCGACGATAATACATATCAACCATTCATGGACTCTCTCGCCTTCCGGAATCTGCTACGGTGACATCACCCTTAACGCTAAGCATATTCTCAGCACTAACGGCCGTGGCTATATCTACATATGTGGCACGGACGGTTGACCTATTTTCCTGGGATGTGGACTTCACCAAATTGGAGCCCTATGGGTCACACGACAGCTGCTGGAGGCCATATTCCTGAGCCTCATAAGCATACCGAACCTGTTCAACATCTTGATCAAAGAAATCATAGGGCGCCTCGGCCCTACTGGAGACCTGTTGGATGTGTTGATAGGGTACGGCGAAATCCAGGGCAGCAGCTTTCCCAGCGGCCACGCCCTACACGTCATTCTATTCTACGGCTTTCTGATGTACACCTGGCCGCCCTATACACCTCCAACCGCCCACTTGTACACGCCATCCAGGCATTGGGGACAGTGTACACCCTTGTCTCTGGTATATCGCTCATCTACGATGGACGGCACTGGCTGACAGACGTCATTGGAGGCTATATATACGGGGTCTTCTATCTCCTAGTACTAATTGCCCCCTACAAATGGGCTAGGGAACTGGTTCCGCAGAGCGAGCACGTAAAGCTCTCCAGTTTTGTACCACGCTCCTTGAGAAAGCTCACTGAGTATCTATTACGTCTGATTGGATGAATTGAGGCCTGCCAGGTCAGGTACCCTTCGCTAACCTACAGTCGAGGTCGAGTGGGAGAGCAGAAATGTTTGCATACTGGGGTTGGCTTTTTCCCGCAGAAAGGAGCACTGCAAGGGTGCAGCAGAAGTATCTGGTTGTCAGCTAAGGCTTCGACCCTCTCCCCTGGCCCCACCATCTTGCTCTCACTTCCCCGCCTATTCCTTCGGGTGCTTCCCTATGGCATCTGACAGGGTCGCCCACGCTAGGAGAGCGCACTTGACCCTGATGGGAAATTTCCTCACTCCCGCTAGGGCACCCGCCTCTCCCAACTCATCCATCTCTTCCTCCGACGAACTCTTGCGATACATCATGTCCCTGAAACTAAGATAAAGGACTTCAGCCTCATGCAGAGTCTTGCCTTTGATTGCATCTGTTAGGATAGAGGCGGAGGCTTGGCTAATAGAGCACCCAGCACCCTTGAAACTTACGGCATCTACCAAACCATCAATGAGTTTAATCTGAATGACTACCTCATCCCCGCAGAAGGGGTTCATACCCTGGGCTTCGAGGTCTACTTCGGCTAGCTTCTCTTGATTTCGGGGACTCCGATAGTGATCCAGTATGATCTCCTGATATAGATCATCCACGTCTGCAAAATCGAATGCTCGTGTACTCATGATAATCAGTTGCCTGGGACGAATGACGCTTGCACACTCGCCTGATATAACGGCGGACTCAGGGGATTGTATCACACCGTTGGTCGAGTCACATGGCTAGCGACTTTAATCTGCTCCTTCTCATGCTTTGGCAAAGTACCTCAGGGTCGCCTTGAGGACAGACACCAGCAAATCCACTTCTTCCTCAGTGTTGTATATGTAGAAGCTGGCTCGCGCCGTGGCTGGCACGGAGAGCCTGTTCATCAGAGGCATGGCGCAGTGATGCCCAGTCCTAATCGCAATGCCCTCTCGATCCAGCATGGTGCCGATGTCGTGAGGATGGACATCGCCGTCGTAAAAGGAGACAATCCCCCCCCTCCGGGTAACCTCTCGAGGGCCATAGACCTTTACTCCCTCTAGTTCCTGGAAGGCGTTCAGAGCGTACTCCGTGAGGGAGATTTCATGCTGACGGATATTCTCCATGCCCAGGGACTGCAGGTAGTCAATGGCCGCGCCGAGGGCAATAGTGTCAGCAATGTTCGGCGTCCCTGCCTCGAACCGCATGGGTAGGTCGTTCCAGGTAGCCCGGTCATCCCACACCTGCTTCACCATCTCCCCACCGCGGAGGAACGGCTCCATGCCCTCCAGTATCTCCTGCTTCACATACAGCACTCCTATTCCAGTGGGTCCCAGCATCTTGTGTCCAGAAAATGCCAGGAAATCACAGTCCAGGTCCTTCACGTCTGTCTTCAGGTGAGGCACACTTTGGGCCCCGTCTATGAGAATCTTTGCCCCCACCCGATGGGCCGCCTGACCCAACTCCTTCACCGGATTGATGGTACCCAGTACATTGGACATGTGGTTCAAGGTCACGAGCTTGGTACGGTGGGTCAGCAGCCTATCCAACTCCGACAAATCAAGGGTCTGCTCATGGGTGATGGGGATAAACTTAAGCACCGCTCCCCGCTCCTGGGCAACCTTCTGCCAAGGCACAAGGTTGCTGTGGTGCTCCATATGGGTGGTGAGTATCTCGTCTCCAAGCCCTATGTTGTACTGTGCCCAACTCTGGGCCACTAGGTTTATGGCCTCGGTTGTATTTCTCACCAGTATCAATTCTTCGCCAGAAGCGCAGCCTATGAAGTCAGCGCACTTCCGACGAGCCTCTTCATACCGTTCCGTGGCCTCCATGCTCAACGAGTGGACGCCACGGTGAATGTTGGAGTTGTATCCCTCATAATACTCCGTCAGGGCCTGGATAACGGAGCTAGGCTTCTGGGAAGTAGCCGCGTTGTCTAGGTACACCAGTGGCTTGCCATAAACCAGCCGCGAAAGAATTGGGAAGTCCTTGCGAATTGCGTTTACGTCTAGCATGTATGCCCTCGTCTCCTCCAAGGAGAACGCGTTTGAACTAATCCCCTAGTATCCCGTCTCCGAGATGCGCTTACGAACTGTCATTGCGAGAAGGCATAAGCCGCCGAACCAATCTGGAGGCGGTGCTAACCCGACATCGAGATTGCCATGGCGCTCCTTTGTCAGCCCGCTCACAATGAGGTTGGCGGTGAGCTTTGAAGACAACACACTAACTCCCTAACCACTCTTGCAACTTGGCCTGCACCAGACCGTCAACCTGGCCGCGCAAAGGCTCGTTCGCAATGCTTTCTATGACCTCGCTTACGAAAGCATGGGTCAGGAGACCGCGAGCGGTCTTCTCATCTATTCCACGGCTTCTAAGGTAGAACAGCGCGTTCTCGTCCATATGCCCGCAAGCTGCCCCGTGGCCGCACTTCACATCATCGCAGTAAATCCAGAAGGCCGGCTTTGTGTCCGCCTCCGCTTGGTCCGACAGGAGCAGGTTCTTGTCCACCTGGTTGGCGTTGACCCTTACTGCGCCCTCCCTCACAATTATGCTGCCGTGAAAAACAGAGCGTGATTTGTCGTCCAGGATGCCCTTGTAAAGCTCACGGCTGGTAGTGTAGGGCTTGGCGTGGTCAATGATAACCTGGTTGTCCACGTGCTGGGTCCCATTCACCAGGTAGAGCCCGTTGAGCATGGACGAACTGCCTTCTCCCTCAGTGAGTACATTGAGATTGTTCCTCACAAGTCTACCGCCCAGGTCTATGTTTATCGAAGAGAAGTAGCTGTCCAGGCCCAGTGCCACGTTGGTAGTGGTTATGTGAAACGCCTTGTCACTCTGCTGCTGAATCTTATAGTACTCGACCTTGGCTCTGTCACCTACCACAATCTCAGTCACCGAGTTGCTGAAGTAACGGCCATTTGAGATACACCCGTAGCCTTCTATGACAGCCACTTTACTGTCCTTGCCCACCACGATAAGGACCCTCGAGTGAGAGACTGTCTCCTGCTCCTGGAATGTGGAGAGGAATAGCAGCCGGATGGGCTCCTCAACAAGGATGCCATCTGGAACATGGACGAAGGCCCCTTCATGGATGAACGCGGTGTTCAGCGCAGTGAACGCGTTGGCCTGGTAGTCGGCATGGTTGGCCAAGTGCTCCCGCACTAGGTCAGGTGACAACCTCATAGCCTCCGCCAGATTCATAACCACCACACCCGCGGGGAAAGAATACACTGAGGAGAGACCTTCATCGTATATCCCGTTCACGAAAACAAGTTGTGTCCAGCCCGAGTCCCCAAAGCTAGCCCCCTTCACCTCACCAACGTCCACTCGCGGCGGAGTAGCGGAATCCGGAGACTGAAACGTGGCCTTGGCTATTGGGCCCACGTCGGTGTACTTCCATTCTTCGTTGCCACGGCGAGCTATGGGGAACCCAAGGCTCTGGAATCTGGACATGGCCGCCCTGCGCAGGTCGTGCGCCCACGACGGGTCATTCGCATAGCCATCTCCCTCAAAGGACTCCAGCGCCGCCAGGTACGCTTGCTCTTGTGTTGTAGGACGTTGTGTCATAAGCGGAACATCCTTCAACGAGACGACTTGGGGGACTCCGCGGCATTCTCAAGGTGGTCATAGCCTTGAGCCTCTATTTCAATGGCCAAATCCTTGTCGCCAGACTTCACGATGCGGCCGTTGATAAGCACGTGCACTCTATCTGGTACAACGTAGTTCAGTATCCTCTGGTAGTGGGTTACCAGGATCAGGGCCTTTCCCGGGCTCCTAAGCTGGTTGATCCCCTCCGCCACCACTCTCAGCGCGTCCACATCCAGGCCAGAGTCCGGCTCATCTAGAATTGCCAGCTTCGGCTCAAAGACCGCCATCTGCAAAATCTCGTTGCGCTTCTTCTCGCCGCCAGAGAACCCCTCGTTGACAGAGCGTTTGGTGAGGTTGCGGTCCATATCCACGATTCCAACCTTCTCGTTGAGAAACCGGTCAAACTTCAGAACGTCCATCTCATCAAGCCCATTGCTCCTTTGGATGGAGTTGAAGCCTGCCCTCATGAAATGATCCAGACGCACTCCCGGGACCTCTGTGGGGTGCTGAAAGCAGAGGAACAGCCCAGCTCTGGCGCGGTGTTCTGGAAGCATAGGCAGAAGATCTGCCCCATCAAAGATGAGATCCCCAGAGGTGACCGCGTACGACGGGTGGCCCGCCAGCACGTTGGCCATTGTGCTCTTGCCTGAACCATTGGGCCCCATAATGGCGTGAACCTCTCCGGCCTTTACGTGAAGATTCACGCCCTTCAGTATCTCAACGTCGCCGATAGAGGCATACAGTTCCCTTATCTCAAGCATCTATTACCGCCCGTCCTTTCCTTCAACAACTATCTCGAAATGCCTTTTTCTCTCTTAATAGCCCCTCAGGTGCACTCATGGTGAACTCCACGACGAGGAATCCGGGAAGAAGTATCCCACACCACTCCCAGACCCTTCGCTTCGCTCGGGGCGACATTCGAGATACTTCCTTAGCCCACAGCCCCTTCTAGGTTCATTTCCAGGAGTCTTGTGGCCTCTACCGCGAACTCTAAGGGCAACTGCTTGAACACATCTTTGCAGAAACCATTGATTATCATCGTATGTGCCTCTTCGGTGGAGATACCACGCTGGTTGCAGTAGAAGAGTTGTTCTTCGCTCACCTTGGAGGTGAAAGCCTCGTGCTCCAGATGTGCCGTATTGTTGCGTACCTCTACGTATGGAGTGGTATGGGCGCCACACTGGTCGCCCAGCAGCAGCGAGTCGCACTGGGTGAAGTTCCAGGCGTTGGTGGCCTTGGGCATAACCCTCACCAGTCCCCGGTATGTATTATTGCCGCGCCCAGCAGAGATTCCCTTGGCGATGATGGTACTGCGGGTGTTCCTGCCCAGATGTGTCATCTTGGTGCCAGTATCTGCCTGCTGGCGACCTTTGGCCAGGGCCACGGAATAGAACTCACCAATGGAATTGTCACCCTGAAGGATTATGCTAGGGTACTTCCATGTGATGGCAGAGCCGGTCTCTACCTGGGTCCATGATATCTTGGAGTTGTTTCCCGCACATTTTCCGCGCTTTGTGACGAAATTATAGATGCCACCCTTCCCATTCTCGTCTCCCGGGTACCAGTTCTGGATGGTAGAGTACTTGATTTCGGCGTTCTCCGCTGTAAACAACTCGACCACGGCGGCATGAAGCTGGTTCTCATCCCGCATAGGAGCACTACACCCCTCCAGGTAGCTAACGTAGCTACTCTCATCGGCAATAATCAGGGTACGCTCAAACTGCCCTGAGCTCTCGGCATTGATGCGGAAGTAGGTGGTCAACTCCATTGGGCACCGCACCCCCTTTGGTATGTAGCAGAAGGAACCATCAGAGAAGACCGCGGCATTCAGGGCAGCGTAGAAATTATCGGTGTATGGGACCACCGAGCCCATGTATTCCCTTACCAGGTCTGGGTGGTCATGGACTGCCTCGGACATGGGGCAAAATATGATGCCCTGCTTGGCCAATTCTGCCTTGAAGGTGGTGGCTATTGACACACTGTCGAATATGGCGTCCACCGCCACGCCAGCCATCCGCTTCTGCTCTTGAAGAGGAATACCCAGTTTCTCATAGGTCTTCAGAATCTCCGGGTCTACCTGGTCCAGACTCTCTAGCTTTTCCTTCGTCTTGGGGGCTGCGTAGTAGATGATGTCCTGGAAGTCTATGGGCGGGTAGTGGATATTGGCCCACTCAGGTATCTGCTCTTTCTCTACCAGGGACATGAAGTGCCGGTACGCCTTCAGACGCCACTCAAGGAGCCACTCAGGCTCGTCCTTCTTGGCAGAGATGAAGCGTACGGTGTCTTCGCTCAGACCGCGGGGCGCGAGATCGACTTCGACATCCGTAACGAATCCGTACTTGTAGTCCTGCTGGGCCACATCTTTGACAACCTGGTTGGCAGTCACAATTTTACTCCCATCGTCATCTTCCTACATTGGATTTTCAAACACGAACCCCAGAAGACACCCCTGTACATCAACTGGGTCCCGGGACTTCCCAAGAATGACGCTCAAATAATTGTTGACCTAATAGGTCGACAATGAGGATACCACTGGGTATTTGCCCAGTCAAGGCTTGCGACAAGAATACCCATGCCGCTCAAGATAACCCAATGTGCAAGTTCTTGGCAAATATAGGGCATGTGGAGTCCAGGTATTCGCTGGGATATGCCCTCACAGGTTTTCATTGACTTGCTGAGGGCCCAGTGCTATAGTCGCTCATACTCGTTCAGCAGGGGATAATCCGTGGAAATTCCTCATCTAAAAGAGCTCCGTAGGGCTTACGGCTTCGACGAAGTGGCTATCGTCCCTGGGAGTGTAACCGTTAACCCTGACCAGACGGATATCAACTTCACACTAGGGGATTTCAAGTTCGAAATCCCATTCCTGGCATCCTCTCTGGACGCGGTGGCTTCTCCCCAATTCGCCGCATGCATGGGCAAATTGGGAGGCCTTGCGGTCCTTAACCTAGAAGGAATATACACCCGCTATGACGACCCCGAATCAGTAATCCAGCACATCATCGAAGTACCCCAGGAGCAGGCCACCTCCCTGCTTCAGAAGATTTATTCTTCTCCTATTCGAGAAAACCTGATAGGTGAGAGGACAGAGGAAATCAAGAAAGCAGGTGTGATCTGCGCCGTGTCTCTCACCCCAGCCAACGCCAAGCGTATGTCCCCCATTGCCATTGAGGCCGGAGCAGACATTCTGGTAATCCAGGCCACCGTTACTACGGCCCGCCACATATCGAAGAGCGCACAGGGTCTCGACTTGTCGAACATTTGCCGGCAGGTCCGGATCCCGGTGGTGGTGGGGAATACCGTCACCTATGGCGCCACACTGGAGCTCATGGAATCTGGTATTCACGGGGTTCTGGTTGGGGTTGGGCCGGGGGCAATCTGCACTACTCGTGAGGTAGAGGGCATCGGAGTGCCTCAGGTCACCGCCACACTGGACTGTGCCGCGGCACGGGAAGAGTATTTCCGCCGCACCAACCGATACGTACCAATCATCACCGACGGAGGTATGCGCACCGGTGGTGACATCTGCAAGGCCATCGCCAGCGGTGCAGACGCCGTGATGCTGGGTACTACTTTTGCCCAGGCAGAAGAGGCACCGGGCTTGGGCTACAACTGGGGCATGGCCAGCTTCCACCCAGCCCTTCCAAGAGGTACCAGGATAAATGTGGGATGCAAAGGCCCCCTTGAGCAGATTCTTTTTGGGCCCACCTCCATGACCGATGGGACCCAGAATCTGGCTGGGGCACTAAGGGCAGCAATGGGCATGTGTGGCTCTCTCAACATACCTGACATGCAGCAGGCCGACTTGGTTATTGCCCCAGCAATCAAGACAGAGGGCAAGTACTTCCAGCTAGCCGGACGCTGGTAGTGATTCCCCTTCCATTGGGATGGGACAGACCCGCATCCCGATAGAATCCTGGATATCTTCTAGTCACGGTGCCCCCCAATTTCTGCCCAACATTATGGTCGACCCAAAACGGAACATCCGCGCCTGTCATTTGGCTGGGACGAACCTTACTGGGGATGAGCATATCCTGTGATGCAGAGAGCGAGGCATTAACAAAGAGCCCATGTCTAGATGAATAGGGTGTTTTACGGTTGGTGGATAGTCTTGGCTTGCTGGGCCGTCACTCTGTACGGTGGAGGAGCCTTCTTTTTTGGCTTCAGTGCCTTTTTCAAGCCAATAAGCGAGGAGTTTGGCTGGTCTCGGGCCATTACCGCCGGGGCCATCTCCCTATCTCAGGCCGAAGGGTTTATAGAAGGGCCGATCGTAGGTCCTCTTGTGGACAGGTTTGGCCCCAGGAAGCTCATGCTTCTCGGCGTCTGCATGGTGACCGTAGGCTTCCTCGCGTTGAGCATGGTCAATACCCTGGTCTTTTTTTATCTTGTCTACGTAGTCTTCCTGGCCATCGGCTTCAACACTGGGTTTTTCGTAGCCGCTCAGGCGGCAGTGGCAAACTGGTTTATCAAGAGAAGGTCCAGGGCCCTGGGTCTGCTGAGCACCGCCAACGGCTTCGGTGGGGCCATAATGGCCCCTCTTATTGCATGGCTGATTCTTAGCTTCGGATGGAGAGTGGCCTCGGTCTGGATAGGGATTGGCATGTTCGCCATCGGTATACCCCTGGCCCTTGTTGTCCGTCACCGTCCTGAGCAGTACGGCTATCTGCCAGATGGTGAGAAAGCTCAGGTCGATTTTCATGAAACGCGACAGTCCGTGGAGGAGGCCCCCAGATTAGTTTCCAGGCCGGGAGAGGTAGACTTTACCATATGGGAGGCCCTGGCAACCCGGGTTTTCTGGATGCTAGCCGTGGCCTTCGGCCTTAGGACATTGGCAATCTCGGCCACAGTTATACATCAGATTCCTTTCCTGACGGACCGGGGCATCTCTGAACAAGCCGCCGCAGGAATCCTGGCCATGATGGGCCTAATGAGCATACCGGGGAGACTCATCTTTGGTTTCTTGGGCGACTACTGCAACAAACGCTACCTTCTTGCGATTGCCTACCTCTTGCAAGCCTTAGGCATATTCATTCTCTTGAACGCCAATAGTATCCCACAGGTGATTCTCTTCACAGTGGTCTTTGGCATGGGCTGGGGAGCACCAAACCTACTCTTTGCAATGCGGGCAGACTACTTTGGAAGGAAGTACTTTGCCACCATTGCCGGCGTTGAGCAGTCAATCGTCGCAATAGGCACCATAATTGGGCCAGTCTACGCTGGCCTAGTATACGATATCAATCAGAACTATCAACTGGCCTACGGCACCTTCATAGTGTCCATCACCTTGGGAGCAGTGATATGCTTTTTTGCATATCCTCCCAAGCTACCCAAGCGCTTGCGACAGCCCCAGGAAGAAACCCAACCATCAGCATAGCCCTACCTGAAAGCAGAGGCTAAGTACAGGGTGGTTCCTGGAACCATTTCCTCCATGGGTAGTCGGAGGGCTCTCAGTCTCCCAGGCGACGGACTATGGAGCCTTCGTCGTCCACGTAGAGGTAGCGGGGCTCACCGTTTGGCTCCTGGAACTCATGCTGTGAGTATAGTCAAATGATGGGCACAGAACCAGCCAGTGCCGTAGAGAGCCAGGCGCCCACGAGAAAGATCATCAACCCCACCAAACCCAGCAGCGCCCAGACTCTATATGTAGCCAGCATCTTTATCTCGTATTCTACACGCCTTTTTCACAGCCCTGGATATTTGAATCGTAACCTATACTAACTCGCTGAGCCTTACCCAATCTTTACCGGGCTCTACCAAAACCTTATCTAGAACGCCCCTGCAGGTCGGGAATGCTATCAACTAGATATTTCTTGCCAGTTACGACCAGAACCCCCATACATTATCCAGCTGCCCAGGCACCTAATTCTGATTCTCAAACCCTTCTGCTATACTCTATACTTACCTGACCTGAAAGCCATTATGAAGAAAAGACATCTGCTATCCATCGCCGACCTCACCTCCCAGGAAATCTGGGGTCTAATCCGAAGTGGTGTGAGACTCAAGAAAGAGCCTGCTCCCCCTGTACTGACCGGGAAGTCGGTGGCCCTACTCTTTGAAAAACCCTCGCTGAGAACCCGAGTGACCTTCGATGTGGCAGTCCATGAGTTGGGGGGACATCCTATTTACCTTGGGAGAGAGGAAATCGGAATGGGAGTCCGGGAGCCCGCGAAGGACATAGCCCGAGTCCTGTCCCGCTACGTCAATGTCTTAGTGGTGCGCACCTTTGCCCAGAGCACTCTGGCCACCCTGGCTCACTATGCCTCCGTTCCGGTGATAAATGCCCTGTCCGACGACGAGCATCCCTGCCAAGCCCTGGCAGACTTGCTCACCATCTACGAGAAGAAGGGGGGGCTAGAGGGCATCAACATCTCCTATATAGGTGATGGCAACAACGTGGCCTCCAGTCTAGCCATAGCAGCCGCCAGCGTGGGGGCCAATTTCGCCATCGCCTCTCCCCACGGATATCACATACCATCTCCCGTGATGGAGGAGGCCCGCAGAAGAGCAAGGGGAAGCGGGGGAGGCGTAACCCAAACCGAGAGCCCCAATCAGGTGGCTAAAGATGCGGACGTTATATACACAGATGTATGGGTTAGCATGGGCCAGGAAGAGGAAACGGAGCGCAGACGTAAGTCCTTTGAAGCATATCGAGTAGACGAGGGTCTGCTAGCCCGGGCCAGGGACGACGCCCTGTTTATGCATCCTCTCCCAGCTCATCCAGGGGAAGAAATCTCCGAGGGTCTCCTAGAGCATCTCCAGTCAGTGGTGTTCGATCAGGCTGAAAACCGCCTTCATATCCAGAAGGCGATACTGACTGAGATACTAGGCTAGAAACGGCGGCGACATGAGCAAGCCTCTGGTAATAATCGTGGGTCGGCCAAACGTGGGCAAGTCCACCCTCTTTAACAGGTTGGTCGGGCAAGCTAAGGCTATTGTTTCTGACGTGTCGGGCACTACCAGGGACAGAATCACCGCCACCATCCCCTGGAAAGACCGCTCCCTCATACTAGTGGATACTGGAGGGATAGAGGTGATTCCTACCTCCGACCTGTGGCAGAAGGTGAGCGCACAGGTAGAGATGGCTCTGGAAGAGGCCGATGCCATTATCTTCATGGCGGACGTCGTAGATGGTGTTACGCCCAGGGATATGGAGATTGCCCAGTCCCTCCGTCAGAGGGGAAAACCCATGCTTCTGGCAGTGAACAAGGTGGACAACCCCAAGAGAGAACAGGAGACAGCAGATTTCTATCGGCTTGGACTGGGAGACCCATTGCCCATCAGTGCTTTTCACAACCTAGGCATAAGGGACCTCCTCAATGAGCTCGACAACCTGCTGCCTACACCCTCTGACGACGGTGAAGAGTCTGAGGAGATGAAACTGGCAATAGTGGGTCGGCCCAACGTCGGTAAATCCCTGCTTCTCAACACCATCCTCGGGCACCAGCGCACCATAGTCTCGGAGACGCCAGGCACCACGCGCGATACCATAGATATATCCTTCTCCTTCGACGACAGGCCCGTTACACTGATGGATACCGCAGGCGTACGACGGCGAGGACGCATTGAGCCAGGCATAGAGAAGTACAGTGTTTTAAGATCGGTGAGAGCCATTGAGCGCTCCAATGTATGCCTGCTGGTCACCGACGCTGTGGAGGCCATCACGAGCCAGGATACCCACATCGCCGGGCAAGTCTTGGACACGTACAAAGGAGTGGTAGTGGTGGTGAACAAGTGGGACCTGGTAGAGGGGGAGGTAAACAGGGAAGAAATGGCACGGGAGGTGCGTCGCAAGCTGAAATTCATCCCATATGCTCCCATCTGCTTCACTTCCGCTCTTCAGGGGACAGGGGTGCAAAGTGTCATGGAAACGGCGATGGACGTCTACCAACAGGGCGGCAAGATATTATCCAGGGGGGCCCTGGAAAGGGCGCTCATGTCTGCAGTAGCGTCGCATATGCCACCCAGCCGCGGCGGAAGGCCTCTCAAAATCCATCGCATCTACCAGAAGGCCGCCAACCCACCTACTTTTGTGATTTTCGTCAATAATCCAGCGCTAGTTCATTTTTCCTACCAGCGTTACCTGGAAAACCAGCTTCGTTTGGCCTTTGGCTTTGCAGGAAACCCCCTTCATCTGATATTCTCCACCAGAGGTAAGGGATAGATGGCTTTCGGTCTACTGATTCCATTCTTCTATCTCATTGGAGCAGTGCCCTTTGGCCTACTCATAGCCCGGCTCGTCCGGCGCATTGACGTGCGAGAGTACGGGAGCGGCAATACGGGAGCAAGCAACGTACTGCGGGCGGCGGGAGTGTGGCCGGCCCTGACTGTGCTGATACTCGATACCGGAAAGGGCGTCTTGGCGGTCGCGCTGCCCAGGATTATAGACCCCTCTCCATCACTGGAGGTGGCAGGGGCTCTCTCAGTTTTGATTGGCCACAACTGGTCGATTTTTCTCCGGTTTCGGGGGGGCAAAGGAAGTGCCACCGGAATCGGCTCCTTCTGCACCATGTCTCCACTGGCAGGCCTCATCATGTTGGCCGTGGGACTCCCCTTCATAGCCCTCTTTCGATACGTCTCCCTGGGCGCCATAATGGGGGCAATTACGGCTGTAGCGTCCATGCTCATTCTGGCAATACTTGCTCCATCCCTCCCACATTCAGTCCCATCTCTAATCTATCTGCTCTACCCATCCATAGGAGTCCCAATAATTCTCCTCAGGCACCGTGACAACATCTTCCGTCTTCTCAGGGGCCAGGAGCACAAGTTGGGAGAGTCGGTAACCACTCGAGACCACTCACTAGGAGCCTCTGGGTAGGAATCCTAGTAATGGCAAAAGTCTCTGTAATAGGTACAACTAGCTGGGGCACAACCCTGGCCATGATGCTGGCCCGTAAGGGTGCAGAGGTGCGGTTGTGGGCGCGCACCCAGGAAGAGACCCTGGCCCTGGACAGCGCCAGAGAGAACCAGCGACTGCTGCCTGGATTTCCCTTCCCACCCGGTATACATGTCACCTCCTCCGTTGTAGAGGCGACCACAGGTGCGGACGTGATAATACTGGTTGTTCCCTCCCGTAGTCTTCGAGAGAACGTCCGTGGTCTGCTTCCTCACCTGGACAGCCGCAGTATAATCCTGAGCGCCACGAAGGGCCTGGAAAATGAATCTGCAAAACGCATGAGTGAGGTCATGGAGGAGGAACTATCCGAAGCCTTCCACTCGCGTATTAGCGTGCTCTCAGGCCCAAACCTCGCCAAAGAGATAGCTCAGGGGTTGCCAGCCTCCACCGTAGTCGCCTCCCAAGATGAGGAAGTTGCCATGAGGGTTCAGGAGCTGTTCATGTCCTCTACCTTCAGAGTATACACCAACACCGATGTAGTTGGAGTAGAACTGGGCGGGGCCCTGAAGAACATCATTGCCATAGGTGCTGGGATCAGCGATGGCCTAGGATATGGGAACAACGGAAAAGCGGCTTTCATCACACGAGGGCTTGTGGAGATAACCCGCCTAGGGGTCTCAGCCGGTGCCAACCCACTCACCTTTGCCGGCCTGGCCGGTCTGGGAGACCTGGTAACTACCTGCTACAGCCCCCTCAGCAGAAACAGGTACTTAGGAGAGCAGCTAGCCGCTGGAAGGAGCCTGGAGGGAATTCTGTCCTCCATGAGCAACATCGCCGAAGGTGTGGATACCACCCTGGGTGCCCTCAAGCTGGCTTCTGATTTGAATGTGGATATGCCCTTAACCCAGGCCATCAGCACCGTCCTGTTCCAAGGCATGGACCCGCGCCAAGCGGTGATAGGACTCATGGACCGAGCTCCCCGACCAGAGTGGTCTGGTATTCAGCTATAGTGGACGGGCCGTGCCAGCCAATCCACCGCTACCACCGTATGCATAACCTCAACTACCGAATATACCTAGTGATTAGCCCTAAAAGCTTGCTCCATCGTCTTTACGAGACCAGATTCCATCGGGGCGTGGCAATCTGGCCGTGGGATGCCCCTCTCCTTCAGATTGCTTCGTCCACCAGCGCATCGGTGTCCTCGCGTAGACGCATATTCGGCCATCCCGTTTGTAGACCTCTCCCTTAAGTAAAGGCACTGTTGACGTAACATGCGATTTGCCCTACGCTAGATTGAGATGGTGAAAGTATACGAGATTCGGATTCTAATGGCTACAATATGTACAACAAAACGGTAACAGATTACGGACTTCGCATTCTGACAAGCCACATGCCACATACACAATCTGTGAGCATCGTGCTCTATGTGGGGACTGGTTCCAGATATGAAACCTCCGAAGAAGCTGGAATATCCCATTTCGTAGAGCACATGTGCTTCAAAGGTACACGACGTCGCCCCACATCCCAGGAGATTAGCGAGACCATTGAGGGGCTTGGAGGAGTCCTTAACGCCGCCACAGACCGAGAGCTGACCTCGTACTGGTGTAAGGTGCCCTCGAATCACTTCCAATTGGCCCTCGATGTCATGGCGGACATTATCCACGAACCCCTGTTAGACCTCGTAGAGGTGGAGAAGGAACGTCGCGTCATTTTGGAAGAACTCTCGATGACCTACGACGTTCCCAGCTACAGGGCTGACCTGCTCATAGACGAGGTCATGTGGCCCAATCAACCATTGGGCAGGGACGTGGGGGGTACCCGGGAATCAGTGACCAACATAACCAAAGATATGCTTATGCAGTACATGCAACGACAGTACACCATTCCAAACCTGGTGGTGAGTATCGCCGGTAACATACCGCACGAGGAAGCGGTAGAGGCTGTAGACATCCATTTCAGGAACTGGACCAGCCATCAACCCAGCCCCTGGTTTCCCGCCGAGGACGGCCAGTCCGCGCCCAGGATGAGCCTCGAGCGTCGAAAGACTGAGCAGGCCCACATCTGTATCGCCTTCAAGGGACTGTCATCCACGCATCCAGATAGATACGCCCTAGACATGCTGAACGCCGTGCTGGGAGAAGGAATGAGCAGCCGCCTCTTCTTGGAGTTGAGAGAAAAACAAAGCCTGGTGTACGACGTTCACACCACCACCAGTCACCTGAAGGACTGCGGAACTTTCATTGCCTATGCTGGAGTGGACCCCAAGAACACCAGGAAAGCCATACAGAGCATTCTCGGTGAGCTAAACAGAATCAAAGATGGAGTGCTGGAGGAGGAACTGCACAAAGCCAGGGAGTACCTCAAGGGTCGCCTTGTATTGAGAATGGAGGATAGTCGAAGCGTGGCTGCCTGGATGGGAGCCCAGGAGATTCTGAACGATCAACTGCTCACAGTTGAACAAGTCCTGGCCAGGGTCGACGCGATTACCACCGAGGACGTTCAGAGCGTGGCCAACAGGCTACTGGTTACCGAGAAACTGAGCATCGCGATAGTAGGGCCATTCCGCAGCGATAAGCAATTTCGAGAGTGCTTAAAGATATAAAACTTGCCCTAACCGGCAGGACTAAGCAACAGGAAGAACTCCCGATTGCCCTGCTCCCCGGTTATGGGTGAAGGAACCAAATCCCTGAGCCGGAAGCTGTTATTGACGGCCCACGCTATGACCCTACCCAAGACACGGGCGTGTACCCTTGAGTCTCTGATCACACCCCCCTTCCATACCTCGTTACGGCGCGCCTCAAACTGAGGTTTCACCAGGGCGACTATGGCCCCTCTCTCCCCCAGATGCACCATAGCCGATGGCAACACCCTAGTGAGGGATATAAAGGACACGTCCAACGTCACTAAGTCTACCAAACTCTCCAGTGGAAAGGGATACCTGGCGTTGACCCTTTCCATGACCACTACCCGCGGGTCCTGCCGGAGCCGGTAGTCGAGTTGGCCATAGCCCACATCCAGAGCATAGACCCGCTGGGCACCTCTCTGGAGGAGACAGTGGGTAAAGCCGCCCGTGGATGCTCCAACATCCAGGACAGTAATCCCTGTCACTGTTAGCTGAAAATGGTCTAGTGCGTGGGCTAACTTGATTCCACCACGGCCATAATACTCAGGCTTCGCCTCTAAAGTGATGTCCACATCCGAGGATATCCTCTGCCCGGGTGTAGTAGCCAGCTGCCCCTCTACCCTCACTCGCGCCGCCATAACCAACGCGCGGGCATTCTCCAGGCTGTCAGTCAAGCCATGCTCCACCATAATCTGGTCCAGGCGCTGTCTCGCGGGTCTTTTCCTCGGCATCTTGCCCCCTCACGTTAGTCCCCAGCACTCATATTATTGTCCAGACCAGACCTAGACACGATAGGAGGCGAAGGGATATTGACAGTGAACCTGTAGTAGATGAACGGACAAAGCCACTATGAGTTGCTGAGAGGATATTGGCTTAATTTGCAGGAAGTGCTTAGGAGTTTACGCGTTTTTGCTCAGGTTGCTGAGAAACTCCTTGTTGCTGGGGGTGTTTTTCATACGCTCCATGACCTTTTCAGTCACCTCGTTGGACTCCATGGACCCAGAAGTACTCATGGACACCATACGGCGAAGCAACCATACCTGTTTCAAGGTGCTCTCGTCCAGCAGAAGCTCTTCTCGTCGGGTGCCGCTACGCTGGATGTCTATGGCTGGAAAGACACGGCGCTCGGCCAGTTTCCTGTCCAGGTGGATTTCCATGTTGCCAGTGCCCTTGAACTCCTCGTAGATAACCTCATCCATACGGCTACCAGTGTCTATAAGACAGGCGGCGATGATGGTGAGGCTGCCTCCCTCCTCTGTGTTGCGGGCAGCTCCAAAGAACCGCTTGGGAGGGTAGAGAGCCACGGGGTCAATGCCACCGGAAAGGGTCCTACCGCTAGTGGGCAACGACAGGTTATACGCCCTGGTTAGTCGTGTGATGCTGTCCAGAAGAATCACGACATCCTTTCCAGTTTCCACTAAGCGTTTGGCCCGCTCTAAAGCCAATTCCGCCACACGGCAGTGGTCCTCCACTGGGTCATCGAAGGTGGAACTGAACACCTCTCCTTCTATGGAGCGCTTCACGTCGGTCACTTCCTCAGGGCGCTCCCCAATGAGGGCAACCATAAGGTTTACACTGGGGCTATTTGCGATTACACCCTGGGCGATCTGCTTGAGCAGAGTAGTCTTGCCTGCCTTCGGAGGGGACACTATGAGGCCGCGCTGGCCACGCCCGATGGGCGATAGCAGGTCCATCAGGCGAGTTGATAAGTTGTCTTGGGTGGTCTCTAATGTTAGCTGAACGTTTGGGAAAATAGGGGTAAGGGAATCGAAATTTGGCCTGTTTCTTGCAACATCTGGGTCTAGGCCATTTACCCCCTCCACACGGACCAGGCCATAGTACTTCTCGCTGTCTTTGGGAGGCCTTACCTGCCCAATCACCTGGTCACCAGTCCTCAGGGCAAACCGCCGTATTTGGGATTGGGAAACGTATACATCATTGGGGCTGTGTTTGAGGTTAATCTGTCGCAGAAAGCCATAGGAATCATTAACCAGGTCCAGAATACCAGAAGCCAGGATATATCCCTGCTGCTCTGCATAGGACTGCATCATCCTAAAGACAATTTCACCCTTTGACAGAGCCGTGAGGCCGTTCTCTAGCCCCAACTGTACGGCCAAGTCCAATAACTCTTGTTTGTTTTTCCCATCTAGTTCGGTCAGGTTCATGGCTTTCTCCAGGTTAAGGGGTGACTCTTGATATGTATTGCTTCCATTCTTAGCCTCGATATTTGGATGCGAGTTAATCTGATCTGGAATAGAAGGTCAAACCCTATGAGCAACTCCCAGGTATTTCCCAGGTATTTCAGGAATTTGCGCCTACTATTGGTATGAGAAGATACCCATCGGCTGGGTCTCTCCAGTCTGGAGATAATCTCTCCATACCCACACCTATCAAGCAATGATGTGTCATCTTCATCGGTGCTCGTAAGGCAATTTAGCTATGCCTGTCCTCGCCTATCTCTCACCAACACCCAAGCTTACATAAAGCCATGGTGACTGGGCTGCCCTCACCTCATTCATTCCACGCCAGCAACCCGCTAGTGCTGAGTATCTTAATCACAACACCAGGAATATTGTTTCTTTGACACTAGCTCACTGGGCCATCCCCTTACGTTGGTGCTCAAATCTTGGGGGAGGGGGGAGAGGGCAATGGAAGCCGTGATGACTCCCACCGTCTCATGTAACGTAATTCTACAACTCGTGTAAATAGCTAGCGTCTTCCTTGACCACGGTTGGGGGGACTGGCGCCCATGCCACATAGGACTCCCGTTCTCGTGGCACAGAGGATTTGTTCCTAGCTAAACCCATCCAGAAAATGAGGGTTTCCTGACGCGGCCTCAGTGTATCATACCTCTGGCACATTCGTCTATCCATACTTGACCTGAAGGCAAAGCTATGCTTGAGGCCATTCCAAAACTCCGACCTAAAATCGCGCCCACCATATCTCGGGTGTCAGGTAGCCTTGTTTCAAAAATCCAGAAGGACTTTTGAAACAATTCCTAGTGCCTGTTATCCAGGGGCAGAGGATGTTGTCCTCCCTCCCTCAGTATGGCGGTGGCCGTGGCTATAAAGTCCCTAAACAGAGGATGTACCCGGTAGGGCCGGGATAGAAACTCGGGATGGAACTGTACCCCAAGCATGAATGGGTGACCAACCACCTCTGAGATTTCCACCAGGTTTCCATCTGGAGACAGGCCGCTGGTCATTAGGCCCGCTTCTTGTAGGAGTTCTCGATAGGAATTGTTGAACTCATAGCGATGCCGATGGCGCTCTTCCACCTCGTAGGTACCGTAGGCCATAGCAGCCTTTGTGCCCTCCACAAGTTGGCATGGATATATCCCTAGTCGCATGGTCCCTCCCTTTGCACGAATAGGGCGCTGATCTGGCATTAGGTCAATTACAGGATGAGGTGTATCCTCATTGAACTCCGTGGAGTTGACTTCCGGTGAGTTGAGAACGACCCTGGCCATTTCCACCACCATGAGTTGCATCCCCAGACAAAGGCCCAGATAGGGGACGCGGCGCTCTCGGGCGTAGCGAACGGCCTGAATCATTCCCTCTATTCCCCTGGGTCCAAAGCCCCCTGGCACCACAATTCCAGATGTGGAGTTGAGATACTGGTCTGGGCCGTCCCTCTCAATGTCTTCGGAATTTACCCAGGAAATCTGGACGTCTCTACCATGATGAAGTCCGGCATGTAGTAGGGCCTCCTTGACTGATATATAGGAGTCTGGAAGGTCTACGTACTTGCCAACCACCGCTATTTGTAGCGGATTGTCCAATTCCTTCGTACGGTTCACCATGTCTCGCCACGGGGCCAAGTCCCTACCGCTAGCGGTAAGCTTCAGGAAACTTATAATATGGTCTGCCAGACCCGCCTCTTCCAGTATCAATGGAACCTCGTAGACATTGGAGACCGTGGGTAGAGGGATTACCGCCTGATGCTCCACATCACAGAAAAGCGATATTTTTGCTTTGATATCTTCCGAGACAGGGTAATCGCTGCGGCAAAGGATGGCATCCGGCTGAATACCTATGGCGCGTAGTTCCTTGACGCTGTGCTGGGTAGGCTTGGTCTTTAGTTCCCTTGTAGCGAAGATGTACGGAAGAAAAGTCACGTGGATGTAGAAGACGTTGTCACGTCCAACCTCGTTTCTCATCTGCCTTATAGCTTCCAGAAAAGGCAGGCCCTCTATATCACCGACGGTGCCACCCACCTCTACCACAATTACCTCAGCCCCGGTTTCCTGGGCCAGTCTCTTCATACTATCCTTTATCTCATTGGTAACATGTGGGACCGTCTGGATAGTCCCTCCGAGAAATTCCCCACGGCGCTCCCGGGCTATAACCGAGCTATATATCTGCCCGGCGGTGATGTTGGACGAGCGGGTAAGCCGGACATCTATGAAGCGCTCGTAGTGCCCCAGGTCCAAGTCCGTCTCCGATCCATCATCAGTGACGAACACCTCGCCGTGCTGATAGGGGGACATGGTACCGGGGTCCACATTCAGATATGGATCCAGTTTCTGTACGGACACAGAGATTCCCTGACTCTTGAGAATCCGACCAATGGAGGCAACACTTATCCCCTTACCTACAGAGCTAACCACACCGCCCGTTACAAATACGTACTTGGCCATTATTTAGGCTCCGTTCATGCTATCAAGCTGAGTCTCTTAGTACAGAGATAGATAGAACACAATCACATAAGAATGTTTGCATTAGAAGAGGACCCGGAAGAAGCCCCAATTATGGCGCTATTGTTAGCAATCTGGCGGCTAATGCACATACCCCTTAAAATGCGCACCTCCACTTCTCCACGCCGCTCAGTGGGAATGATATTTTGAGAGAAAAGTGTTGTCAAGGGCCTTACATCCCAATTAAACCGATCACAGCAGTGTTTCAAGGTATCGAAACGCGCACAATCAAATCTACTGGATAAGCAGATGCCAGAGTTGGCAAGGTGCTTGGCTTATAATCCAAAGGTAACCATGGCATTCCCATTTTGCAGACCTAGCAAGATATGGTGGTAGAGCTTTTCGTCATCATATGGTGGGCCATGCAAATCTCTGCTTACAATCTCACATTCAGCGACACCAGGCACAACCGCTCCATCAAAGCCATGGTGGTAGATATAGACTCCCACTGAAGTACTGTCCTTGCCTTGGAGTATCTGTACCATAACCTAGCCAAGGTATCCAGAAGCAAGCCTGTGATAGCGCTCAGTGCTGGCATTGGAACCTCAGGTCGCTACTTGCTTGGCCGTGTACCCAAACGGATAGTGGCCCTACCTAGGTCCATGATTGACTCCATCGGTGTGATATCCATGTGCCCGGTAATCTGGGGGGCCGTTGGAGCCCATTGGCATCTCTATTCTCGATCAGCAAGAGTAATCACTTGAAGGATAAGGAGACCTTTTATCACCAGCCTACACCAGAGGAAGAGGCACGAATGCAGACCCCAATGGACACGCTATAAGCCTCTTTGGTGGCCAAGGTAGCTACCGTGAACCGCATGGAAGCAGAGCAGGCACAATCTCATCTCACCGGGTATGTATTCACCGATTGCGAATCCCTTGACATGGGGTTGATGGACGAGCTTTGGGGCCTTGATAGGGTTATTGACCTGCCGTCGCACTGTGGAATGTCCCTATTCCTCAACGACCGTCTTACGTCCACCCACGCCGCCCCTTGATGGCAAAGCTCTTGGAGGGTCTGGGTACCTAATCAGTGGAGACTATTGTGGAAGAGAGGGAGGGGTAATTGTTAAACATTGTTCTATATATGCACCAGGATTGGTGGCCATAGCGGTCTGCACAGGAGTGAGCAGATTCATCTCTCTTCCCCTTCACCTTCAGGCAATCGCGGCAACGATTGCTCCTGCAAGCCCTCTAGTTGCAATGTAGTATCTAGGCGACGCTTATACCGCTCAATATGGTCATTGCCAACTCGGTAGGCCTCCGCTGTTTGAGTTATACGTCTGCCTATCTCTTCGTGCTTATTATAGAAGAATTCGAAGGATTTTTGTAGCTCCGCCAGGCCCTCCTGGAGCTTCTTTGCACCGCTGATAATCTCGACATTGCGCATGGACAGGATAACTATCTGCAAGAACGCGTAAAAAGTGTTGGGGCTAACTGGTAGGACATGGTGGCTCTGAGCGTACTCCGAGATTCTAGATGGCTCCCCGAGATAGTTATTATCAGCTATGGTCTCATAATATATGGCCTCGGACGGAATGAACATAAGTGCAAACTCAGAGGTGCCTCTCTCTGGCTTTATGTACTTCGTCTGAATGCCAACAATCTGCCTTCTAACTGCCTCTTCAAAGGCTCTCCAATGGGTCATCTGTTCCACCTGAGACTCCGCATCCATATACCTCATATAATCGTCTCTGGGAA
>VEXC01000001.1 GCA_009391225.1 SAR202 cluster bacterium AC-647-N09_OGT_505m | reverse complement strand
CCAGGCTACCTGGGGTATATGGACAGCCGCCTTCTCCATGTCCAACGCGTCAGCTATAAGCAGTGGCACCGCCATCTCAAGGGGCCGGTGTTTAACCTCATACACCCGGCGCACCGCTTTTTCTATGAAAGTATGTGCTCCGAGCGCATACAGCGTATCGGTGGGAAAAGCTACCAGTCCTCCGCGTTGAAGAACGGATATCGCCATCTCTACTTTGTGTTCACCAGTATGAATAGTATGAATGCTATGAGAACCACGCATGTTTTTCCTTGACCGAGTATAGCACAGATGCTAATCTGGGGGCGACGGCTTCGTAGCGCTCTACGCTACCCTACAGGCATGCGAATAGGATTATTCTCAGCTTATCAGAGGGCCTTGAGTGGCCTTGTAAGCAGTCCAGGAGAAAATGGCCTCCCAAAGTAAGGACCCGACTACCAATCGGATAGCTGCCGGCGACGACGTAGAGACCTTCGGCGGCAAGGGTGAGGTAGTTCTGGTTATAGACTTCGGCGCCCAGTACAGCCACCTCATCGCACGGCGAGTCAGGGAGTGCAGGGTGTACTGCGAGATTGTGCTCCCGGATACCACATGGGAGCAGGTTGCTCACCTAAATCCCCGGGGGATAATCCTGTCCGGTGGCCCCGCCAGCGTCTACGAGCCGAATGCCCCTATGGCCCCTTCCTGGGTGTATGAGAGACAGCTCCCGGTCCTGGGAATATGCTATGGGTTGCAGCTTCTGGCCCACCAGCTAGGGGGAAAGGTGGTACCGGGTAATAAGCGTGAGTACGGCCATGCCGTTCTCCACCAGAACGCTGAAAAAAGCCCACTCTTTGCCGACCTGCCCTCCTCTATGACGGTGTGGATGAGCCACGGAGACCATGTCGAGGAGCTGCCTCCCAGCTTCCGTTCCCTGGCCTATACCGACAACTCCCCCATTGCCGTTCTGGGCAACGATAAAGGCATCCTGGGCCTTCAGTTCCATCCAGAGGTGATACACACCCCTGAAGGCAAGAAGATGATTGAGAACTTCCTGTACCGGTTTTGCCAATGCCAGGGAACGTGGACTCCCAGCAACTTCGCAGAGGAGAGCATAGCCCGCATTAAGGAGCAGGTGGGTAATGGCAAGGTCATCTGCGCCCTTTCGGGCGGGGTAGACTCCACGGTAGCGGCCGCCCTGATCCACAGGGCCATAGGCGACCAACTTACCTGCATCTTCGTCAACAATGGCCTACTCCGACAGCAGGAGGCCGACCATGTCGTAGAGACCTTTGAGCGCAACCTGAAGATGAACCTGGTCTACGTGGACGCCACCGAGGACTTTCTCACCAGGCTGGCCACGGTTATAGACCCGGAGGAGAAGCGCCGCGCGATAGGAGTGGAGTTCATACGGATCTTTGAGCAACAGGCAGCACAGCTAGGACAGGTGGACTTCCTGGCGCAGGGCACCCTCTATCCCGACGTTATCGAAAGCAAGTCCTCCGCCGGCAGTTCGTCCGCTACCATAAAAACCCATCACAATGTGGGCGGCCTCCCTGAGAACATGACCCTCTCATTGGTAGAGCCTCTGCGCTACCTCTTCAAGGACGAGGTGCGAGAGATGGGGCTGTCTCTGGGTCTGTCGGAAGAGATGGTGTATCGCCAACCCTTCCCCGGCCCCGGCCTAGCCATCCGTATCATCGGCGAGATCACCTGGGATAAACTGGAAGTGTTGCGTGCCTGCGACAGGATCGTCATGGACGAAATTCAGGCCGCTGGTCTATATAATGAGTTATGGCAGAGCTTCGCAGTCCTAACCGACACACGCACCGTGGGAGTCATGGGCGATTTCCGCACCTACGGCTACATGGTGGCGATACGGGCCGTAACCAGCGAGGACGCCATGACCGCCGACTGGGCACGTCTCCCATACGACGTGCTGGCTAAGATGTCTAACCGCATCGTCAATGAGGTGGCAGAGGTCAACCGGGTGGTGTACGATATCACGTCAAAGCCCCCTGGCACCATTGAGTGGGAGTGAACTTGAACATCGCAGAATACATGGAGACCCATGGCCACGAGCAGTTGTGCGTGTTCACCGACAAGGGCATCGGGCTACGAGTCTTTATAGCCATCCACGACACCACCCTGGGTCCCTCCCTGGGCGGAGTGCGTATTTGGCCCCACAAGACAGAAGACGAGGCCTTGATTGACGTGCTGAGGCTATCCCGGGGCATGACCTACAAATCGGCCGCGGCGGGGTTGAACATGGGAGGAGGCAAGGCTTTGATAATGGCCTCTTCCCAGGAGAAGACGGAAGCTATGATGAGGGCATTTGGGCGCTTCGTGGAGTCCTTGGGAGGCCGATACATCACCACTGAAGACGTTGGAGCCAACACCCGGGACATGGAGTGGATTGCCCAGGAGACCTCTCACGTCAAGGGACTGCCAGCGAACCTGGGAGGAAGCGGAGACCCCTCTGAGATGACAGCTTACGGAATCTATCAGGGGATGAAGGCCTGCGCCATGGATGTCTGGGGCACTGACTCCTTGGCGGGAAGGACTATTGCCATCCAAGGCTTCGGTAATGTGGCATCGAAACTGGCCCAACACCTCTTGGGAGAGCAAGCGCTGCTCGTTGTCACAGATATAAGTCAGTCAGCGCTGGATATGGCGCGGGAGCAAAACTTGGAAATCCTGGAAGACCCAGCGGCCATCTACGAAGTGGAGTGCGACCTGTTTGCCCCCTGTGCCCTGGGAGGTATACTCAACGACGCTACCATCCCTAGGTTGAAGTGCAAGGTGGTAGCTGGCAGTGCCAACAACCAGCTTCTGGGTGATCACCACGGGGCGAGGCTACAGGAAAAGGGTATCCTCTACGCTCCGGACTACATCCTCAACGCAGGCGGCGTCATAAACATTTCTCTGGAGATGGGGCAAGTCTACGATGAGGATGCAGCCAGGGAGAAGGTGGCTCGTATCTACGACACTGTGACTAAGGTCATTGATCTATCCAGAACCAATGGCATTACCACTGCCCAAGCGGCAGACCGCCTCGCCGAAGAGCGCATAGCCGCCATGCGCGGGGTGAAAGGTATCTATGTATAGCTTCCAGCACTCATGGTTCGGTTGCCTTTCCATTTAGAGGTAAACACCTCTGTCTCTCTGAACGCAGTGATGAATCCAGGGTCAGTTCCTTGCGCCAGCGTGAGTCTCGATGTGCTTCGTGTAGTTTACCATGACCAGGATACAGGGAATTAGCATAACATTATCCTCTCCACTCACCAATCAATTTTCCCTGGGCGAGCAGTCAGTTCTTGAGCACTGTGCTTGAACTACCCTCACCCCAACGCGATCTCTCCCAGCCGCTCGTCATCTATGCCAAAGTGGTGGGCAATCTCGTGGGCCACCGTAACCTTGATTTCCGATGTCATCTCCTCTAGGGTGTGACACATGGCTTCCAAGGGCCCTTGGAAAATGGTGATCTTGTCTGGCAGAACCAAGTTGTAACTCTCTCTGTCCGTCAGGGGAATGCCCTCGTACAGGCCCAGCAGCTGGTGCTCGTGGTCTAGCTCTGCCGAGGCCATCTGGGCACGGCTCGGCCATAGCTGGACCACTACGGCTACGTTGTCAAGCCGTACCAGTAGCTCCTGAGGCAGCTCCCCAATAGCGTTAAGTACCAGACCCTCAAACTCTTCCTGTCGCAATACCATTCCTCTTCCCAGATATAGCCAGACCCATTAGGGCACTCCTTAAACCTCCAGTTCTGCTTCCTTCCTCAAACGCTTGAGGATATCCAGGTTGGACCGGTCTGGCCCGTTTCCATCTTCCCCAGGTACCTCCAATAGGAAGGGCACATCTCTGAAGGCGGGATGACTCATGATCACCCGGAAGCCATCCAGGCCCATGTGTCCCTGGCCGATGTTTTCATGGCGGTCCACCGCGGAGGCAAATGGTGTCTTGCTATCGTTGGCATGGAGAGCCACCAGGTTGGATAGACCAATCTCTCGGTCGAACTCTTCCATCACTCGTTCCAGCCCAGCCTTCTCGGTGACCTCGTACCCCGCGGCGAAAAGGTGCTGGGTATCCAGGCAGACTTTAACCTGTGGACTGTCCAGAGCCTTTATTATTTGACCTATCTCTTGAAATTTGGAGCAGATGTGGTTACCCATACCTGCACTGTTCTCAATGGTTAGCCAGACGTTCTCTGGGGAGGCTTTCAGTACCTGCTCCATTGCCCTTACTGCTTGGTCGAATACACCTTGGAAGCCAACTCCCCGGTGGCTTCCTGTGTGAAAGATAACCCCGGCAGCCCCGATATCCCTTGCCACCTCCATATAGTTGATGAGTGCCTGTACAGACTTATCCAGGTTTTCCTCTGTTGGGGCTCCCAGGCTGACCAGGTATATGCCATGAAGAAAGATTGGGCCAATACCCGCGCTCTCTGCCTTTTCCAAAAAAGCCGTGGTTACAGTAGGTGGGATAGGCTTGAAGGCCCAACTTCTGGGCGAAGAAGGGAATATTTGGATGGCCTCAGCGCTCATCTCCTGAGCCCTGTCTATTGCTTTATCCAGGCCACCGGCGGTGGAAACGTGAGCTCCTACCTTCATAATACCTCCTCACATGGTGACAGATGCTTGGCTAGAGGCTAATTATAATACGTGAATGGCTACAGCCGAAGAGTTTATGAGAAATGCTGAGATGCACAGGGTTCTTGGAGATCTCATTCACTGACAAATCACCATGTTTTGCCGATAAGAAGTGTTACCGCAGGGGATATATTGCGTCAACATAAAGGGAGTTGCTGAAACTTTCTTATGGTGCATGCCCTTGGCGTCAGCCGGGAGGACAGTCAAGAAAGACCTTGCCTCCATCTTCCGGAAGCCGTCAGCCGATGACAGAATCCACGCAACAACTGTCCTTATCATAAACCAGGGTCACATTCGCTCCTATAGCAATGGTGGCCATCAGTGAACGACTGGGAATGCGGGATCTAATGCTGGAATGTGGAGAGTCTGACTACCTCGGCGAAAGGTATGTTATCCTGGTAGATGTCACAAAGGTAATCTTCTGCCTACCATTGTATCCAGTGAAAGACGAGGTGAGATTCAATCCATGAGAGCCTTGGTGCTGGAAGAGTCTGGGGATAATCCCAGGCTTGTCATAGAAGAGAGAGAGCTTCCGCCGCTGGGTCCATGGGATGTGTTGGTGAAGGTACATGCCTGCGGCGTCTGCTATCATGACGTGCTGGTGATGCAGGGTACTCTTCGACGGGGAGTTAAGGAGAGGCCTGTCTTGGGCCATGAGATATCTGGCACCGTGGCCCAGGTTGGGGAGTCGGTGGAGGGATTTAATATGGATGACCCTGTTGCCTCCATCTTTACCGAACCTTGTGGCGACTGCGCGCAGTGTCGCAGAGGAATGGAGCAGAGGTGCATTCGTGGACGTGGCATAGGCCACCGCATCGATGGCGGGTTCGCCGAGTACGTCAAGCTTCACCAGAATGCCTTAGTGTCCCTTTCCCCTGGGACAGATTTGGACAACGCCTGTATCTATGGATGCCCCATCGGAGTGGCCTACAATGCCATCAAAGATGTGGCCCATCTCAATGCTGGAGAGAGGGCCTTGGTCACCGGAGCTGGAGGAGGGCTGGGAGTTCACTCGATTCAGATAGCCCGAGCCATAGGGGCGGCGGTTTTTGCCGTTACCTCATCTCCGGAGAAAATAGACCGTCTTACAGAGCTGGGCGCAGATGAAGTATTGCTGGTGGACGACTTGGACTTCAGCGAGGTAGTGATGGCGCTGACCGATGACGCAGGGATAGACGTGGTAGTAGAAAACGTAATGGGTAGCGCATTCTACAGCTCCTTCCGCAGCCTAGCCCAGTTCGGGCGTTTAGTCATAGTGGGAGCCATAGGGGCGGGGCAGATAGAACTGAATCCAGCGGAGCTTATCTTCAGGGACGCCCACATCATGGGCACTGGGGGTGCAACCCGCCAGCAGCTGCGAGAGGTAGCCAGCCTGGTGGAGCAGGGCCGCATTCGCCCCATTGTATCCCAGAGCTTTCCGCTGGAGGAGGCGGTGGAGGCCTACAAGGCTATGCGAGAGAAGCAGACCTTCGGCCGTGTGACCCTTAGGCCTTAAAGACCTCTTGGCCTTATCCGAAACATCATTCTGAGAATGGAGCGTAGAAGAATCTGGGGAGAGTAGAGGCAAGTCTCATGATAGCCTCAATGCCACAGACCATTCGCTCTGCTCTGGTGACACGGTAGGTCTAGGCTTCTTGGGCAAGCCCAAGACCGTACACACTCTGCTACATCTATCAGTGGGGCCTACCTATTCCTAGAGAAGAACGGTCGTGGCAGACGCCTGAAGAGCCTGCCCAGGTCCCCAGTTTCCCATACAAATAGGACCTGGCTTGCGATCCAAATAGAGCTATAGGTGCCCACAATGATTCCAATGAGGAGCACAATCAGGAAGTCCCGAATCGTTGGTCCCCCAAAGAGCAAAAGGGCCAAGATGGCGAATAGCATCGTAAGGCTGGTATTGAGAGACCGACCTATAGTGTCCTGAATGCTGACGTTGATGGTAGCGCCTAGGTTTTGGCCTATGCCTCTGATAATATTCTCCCGAATACGATCGAAGACCACAATGGTATCATGGACGCTGTAGCCTATAATGGTTAGGATACCAGCAATGAACATGGCATTGACCTCAAGGTCAAAGACCCTTCCGGCGACGGAGAAAACACCAAGTACCACAACTACATCGTGGATGAGGGCGATGATCGCCGCTATACCGTATCGAATTGGCGATGCCACTCGGCGGAATGCCCACGTTATGTAGGCAAGGATTGCTACTGACGCGATGACCACGATCAAAATGGCGTTGTTCACAGTTTCCGACGCTATACTGGGGGAAACCGAGAAGAAGTCCGAGATTCCTATACCTGATTCCAGACTGGTTTCTAGGTCACTGATAATCCGCTCTCGTTCAGAGGGTTCATCGGACTTGGACTCCTCCAAAGTGCGCGTGCGAATAAAGAAGCTTCCTTCGCCCAGGCGTTGAATAACGGCATCCTTGTGCCCGAGGGAGGTAAGCTGTGAACGTAGATTCTCCTGATTTACTTCCTCCTGGAACTCCAGTGTCATGGAGGATCCGCCGGTGAATTCTAGTCCGGTGTCGAGCCCATTCGGCAGCAGGAGCGAAACAATGCCTACCACAATCACCAAGAAAGAGATAAGGAAAAACCAGTTGCGCTTTCTGACAAAGTCCACCTCTATCTCACCCCCTCTCTCCTATTATGCCAGGACTGGAAGACGTGTCAGCCTTCTGGACTGGTGTATATAGGGATACGTACCGCCCAATTGGTGTAATAGCGACGACCCTGAGAAGGGTACGAGTCACCGTGAGAGCAGAGAACATACTAATGCCTACTCCAATGAAGAGAGTAACGGCAAAACCAGTCACCAATCCAGTGCCAAGGCGCTGGCCAAACCAGAATAGAATGGCACAAGTAATGAACGTGGAGGCGTTGCTATCTCGGATAGCTGGCCAGGCGCGGTTAAAGCCTGTCTCTATGGAAGCGATCAGAGTACGGCCGCTGCGTAGCTCTTCCTTCATACGCTCAAAGATGAGGATATTGGCGTCCACAGCCATTCCTATTGACAGGATGAACGCAGCTATGCCCCCAAGGGTCAGGGTAATGGGCCACAGCTTGAGGATTGCGAGGACAATCAGGGAATAGATTATAAGGGCAATGCATGCCACGATGCCAGGCAGTCTGTAATAGAGGGCCATGAAGAGGAGTACCAATCCCAGACCAATTAGCCCTGCCACCATACTCTTCTTGAGAGAGTCTTCACCTAGTGTCGCGTCCACGTCCTGTTCTTGAATCAGTGCCAGGGGGACTTGAAGTCGTCCTGATTCCAACTGTATAGCAATGGTGCGCACTCGATCTATGGTGAAGTCAGGGCCTTGAATGAAGGCTCGCCCGCCTGTGATGGCCTGCAACGCTACTGGGGCTATAAGCAACTCGTCGTCCAGGAAAAAGGCAGTGCGATTGTTGGTGCCAGCGATGTCCTGGGTGTGCCTGGCAAAAATCCTGGAGCCCTCGCTATTGAACTCCAGATTTACTACGGGTACTCCTAGGTCAGGATGGGTGCTGGCATATGCCCGTATCAAATCGTCGCCGGTGAGGTTAAGGGTGTTATCCACGTGGTACGCTGGATTATCGCAATGCTGTGTGATGTTCTGGGGTTCGTTGAGACATATGCGCTCCATGAGTTCAAGCTGGGCTGTTTGCCCAATGAGGCGCTTGGCTTCCTCCACTCCACCGCTAATCACATAGGTCATTTCTTGGACCTCAAGAGAGAAGGGGGTGGGCAACTTCTCTTGGAAAGTCTCTCGGATAATGTCTTCTTCCCCTGGCTGAATCACGTTCCCGCTGCTGTCCAACTCGGCGGACCGTAGGGATTGGATGTCAACGAAGAAGCTGGTGTCAGTGAGCCTTCTTACTGCCGCGTCCTCACGACCCAAACTCACCAGTATAGCTCGGATGTCCCCTTCCTCCACAGCCGGCTGAGCCTCCAAGAACACCAGGTTCAAAGAGGCCGCGGAGAATTCCTGACGGAGCGCCTGCTCAATAATGTCTCTCTCTGCAATCTGGATGACGTTCCCATCACTGTCCATCTGGGCCGGTTGTAAGGATGGCAACTCGATGGTAAATGTGCGATTATCCTTCTGCTCTATGGTTGCATGAGGGCGATTCATGGACGAAAGCAGACTGCGAAGGGCATCGACTTGAACATCCTCCTGGAATGTTACACTGGCCCTGGTAGTACCTACACCGGGAAGCTGTACAAGTATGCGTTCCCCACCCATCTTTTGGATGACAGGTTCGGAGACCCCAAAGGAGTTGACCCGCTTCTCAATGGTCCTAATTACCCCTTCCATCTGTTCTGGTGTGGGTGGCAGGCCGTCCGTATGTAAAGCCTCGTATACAAGATGACTTCCACCTTTCAGGTCCAGCCCAAGCCGAAGACCCAAAACAGTATCACCTCCACGTTCCAGGTTGAATCCTGCCAGGGATATGTTTATCTCCTGAAAAGCAAGAGAACCTGCAGCCAGGATCACTATTACAGAGATGAGAAGGGAACGTCGTAAAGGGAATCTACGCATTTGCTTTCCTTAGCTAATAATCTGTCCTATTCTACGGCACCTATGGAAAAAGGCAAAGACCTGGTATTGCAGAATAAGTCCCATTGTCCGTCATTCTTTGTCCTCCTGAGTCCTCTGATGCTGTTGGGGGTGAACTCCGATTGAGAATCACGCATCTTGCTCTAGAGAATATGCTTCGTACAATCCCATCAATCAGTGCCTTGAGCCTAGCTTATGCTTATTGATGGCTGTTATCTGGGAGCTATCACATTCAGACAAGACATGTGCAGGCCCCCCGAAGCAGTGGGTGGCCTGCACATGATTTCCATAGCGCCGTGCTGATGCGGCTTCATGATCGGTCTCCTAATAAGCCCCAATTCCCGGCCTGGAGTTGTTCTGCCTCCTGAGGAACGGGGGGATGTCCAAGTCAGCCTCCTCGTGGATGGCCGACATAATGAGTTGAGAGACGTGCTCATCCTTGACGGTCAAAGACTCATCCGAGGAAAATCCCGTAGCGATGATTGTTATCTTAACCTCGTCTTCCATCTTTAGGTCTGTGACCATACCAAAGAATATGTTGGCGTCTGGATCTGTAGCCGAGCGTATGACATCGGCGGCGGCCTGGACCTCCTTGAGAGAGAGGTCTGTTCCCCCTGTTATGTTGAAGAGAATCCCCTTGGCCCCATCTATGGACACGTCCAGCAAGGAACTGGTGACTGCAGCCCTTGCGGCCTCCACTGCCTTGTTTTCACCCGTGCCACGGCCAATTGCCATCCAAGCCGCACCGGCATTGCTCATTACGGTCTTGACGTCGGCGAAGTCCAGATTTACTTCCCCGGGCACAGTGACTAGCTCGGCTATGGATTGTACACCCTGGCGGAGGACATCATCAGCCATCCTGAAGGCGTTCTCCATGGTCACTTCCTCATCGCAAACAGCAAAAAGACGATCATTTGGGATGATGATTAGGGTGTCCACTTTTTCCTTCAGGCGGGCAATCCCCTCGTCGGCGAGCTTGCGTCGACGACTTCCTTCAAAGGTAAAAGGCTTGGTGACGACGGCGATGGTGAGGGCCTCTGCCTCTTTGGCTATCTCTGCCACTGTAGGCGCTGCTCCTGTTCCAGTCCCGCCTCCCATACCAGCAGCAACGAATACCATGTCCGAATCCTTTATCGCCTCGTATATCTCTTCTCTGCTCTCCTCTGCGGAGTCTTTGCCCTTCTCTGGGTCTCCTCCAACACCTAGACCTCTGGTTAGCTTTTCCCCCATGCGGATTCTCAGTGGAACCTCACAGCGCATCAGAGCCTGGGCGTCGGTATTCACACCTACATATTCCACTCCCTGGACCCGCTCCCTAAACATTCGGGAGACGGCATTGCACCCTCCGCCACCTACTCCAACCACCTTAATCTTGGCTACACCATCGTTTTCATAGGATTGGCTACCCATGATGACACCTCCTTCTCTAAGTATGAACCCTGTGTGCAAGATTGTTTAGCCAGTGCTTCACAAGGAAGCTGTATTTGGAAATGCCATTGCCATTGATTCCATTCTCGCCAACACGGGAATGTCTCGCGTCCCAGTAGAGAAGGCCAAGTGCAGTTGCGAAGGCTGGGTCTTCAAGGTCCTGGGGCACCCATGCCGATGCCGTTGGCACGCCGATTCTGACAGGTCCGGGCCATATACTACTGGCCAACTCCTCGAGACCAGACAGTTTGGATGTTCCCCCAGTCAATACGAGCCCTCCTGGAGGCACGCTATCCAGGCCCGCATTACCCACCTCCCTAAGTATGAGGCGTAGCAGTTCATCCGCACGTTCGTGAATCACCTCGCACAGACTCTGTCTAGAGATTTGTGAGAAAGTTTGATTACCAAAACCAGGAAGCCGTAAGTCCTCTCGGGGATCCACAGCGCCTGGAATGGCATGGCCGTACTTGAGCTTCGCTTCTTCAGCAGCTAAGGCGAAAGTGGTAAAGGCAATCGAAATATCCCGGGTAAGCTGAAAGCCACCCACAGGAATGACGCTTGTATGCCATATGTTACCCTCAAGGAATATGGAGACATCGCTGGTCCCACCACCCATGTCCACCAAGACCACTCCTATATCCCGCTCGTCGTTCGAGAGAACAGCTTCAGCGCTGGCTAAGGGCTCCAACACCAAGCCCCTTAGCTTAATTCCAGATCTGCGCAACCCTTCTACCAGGTTGTCCACCGAGGTCTGGTTGGCAATTACAACGTGGCTTTCTAATTCCACAGTGGAAGCGTACATACCCGTTGGGTCATGTATTCCCCAGTTGCCATCGACGGAATAACCACGTGGAATCACATGAAGGACCTTATCGCCTGGAACAGTGCGGTCTGCGTAGCAGGCCTGGGACATCTGTTCCATGTCGCTAGATCCAACTGGGCTATTGTATCGGCGGTTATCCAGAGAGGCTCTGGAATTCACGTAGTTGATATGGCTTCCTGTGATGCCCACATAGGCTGAACCTATCTTTATTCCTGCTTGAGCCTCGGCCTCCCGAAGCGAGGACTGAATCACTTGTTGGACGTCAGATAGGTTGCTGACCATTCCCTTCTTCATGCCCCGGGAGGGCACAGTGCCAACGCCTATAACTTGCAACTTTCCATCTGCATCAGAGCGTCCGACCAGAGTGCAAACTTTGGTTGTCCCAACATCTATAGCCACATGGTATGTTTCGTTTCTCATATCTCATTACCTCATTTGGGTTCCTGGCCAAAAGAGAATCCTCTGATACCTGGGGGAAGATGCGTGATAGAGGGAGGGTTCAATCGCAGATATCTAGCTACTTGGCATCCGGCCTTATTAGGCATTGTATTTCGTTCCACGCGATCTCACCCCCAGTACCAGATCCAGGATTTGTAAGAAGGGATTACCCTTCTAAATACGCTCCGCCACCCGCATTCGGGCGCTTCGACTCCTAATGTTTGTCCTGACCTCCTCACGGGAGGGGGAAATTATCTTCTTGTTTATCAACCGTATGCTCTCTTTCTCCAAGGAGGTAATGAGACATGAGAAACGAAACATATTATTTATCAACCGTATGCTCTCTTTCTCCCTATTCTCCTGGCCAAAAGAGAATCCTCTGATACCTGGGGGAAGATGCGTGATAGAGGGAGGGTTCAATCGCAGATATCTAGCTACTTCGCTTCCGGCCTTATTAGGCATTGTATTTCGTTCCACGCGATCTCACCCCCAGTACCAGATCCAGGATTTGTAAGAAGGGATTACCCTTCTAAATACGCTCCGCCACCCGCATTCGGGCGCTTCGACTCCTAATGTTTGTCCTGACCTCCTCACGGGAGGGGGAAATTATCTTCTTGTTTATCAACCGTATGCTCTCTTGATCCCTACTCTCATGCCTGAAAAAGTTCTTGACTATGCGATCTTCAAGGGAATGATAGGCGATGATCACCAATCTGCCTCCGTGCTCCAGAAGAGAGATTGCCTGTCTCAAGCCTACTTCTAGGTTCTCAAGTTCGCGGTTCACCTCTATCCGTATGGCCTGAAATGTACGAGTTGCTGGGTGAATTGGACTCCATGGGCGTCTAACAGCTCGGACCACCACTTGGGCCAACCGAAGGGATGTATCAATTGGGCGGCTCTCCACTATCTCCCTGGCAATTCGGCCAGCCTTACGCTCTTCGCCATAAGCGCCTATGATTTGAGTAAGGTCTCCCTGTGAGTATTGGTTGACCACCTCCCAAGCAGTGAGGTCCTGCCTTGGATCGAACCGCATATCCAATGGGTCCTCCGCCCGGAAGCTAAAACCTCTCCCCTCTCCTTCCAGTTGCAGGGACGAGAGGCCCACGTCGAAAAGGATGCCATCCACGGAATAGAATCCCTGATCCCTGGCGATTCTTCTCAAATCGCTGAAATTATCGTTGGTAAGAGTTGCGACATCGCGAAAAGACCGCAATCGTTCCTCAGCCGTCTCTAGGGCCAGAGGGTCCAGGTCTAATCCCAGAAGTTGCCCGCCGGGGGAAATCGCCTCCAAGATAGCTATAGAATGGCCACCTTCCCCAACCGTACAGTCAATATAGCTACCTCCAGTTTTCACCTGGAGGCCTTCCAACACTTGCTGTGTGAGTACTGGCGTGTGATATGCCATATTGATAACACTCACTGGTGCTCCTCCGAAGTCTCAGCGATGAGCGAGGCTTCTTCCTCGAGGAACATGCTTTCTTGGACCCAGGCTTCCTTGTCCCATATCTCTAGGAAATCCCCCATCCCGGCGATGACCACCTCTTCGCCGATTTGGGCGTATTGCCTCAAGGAGACTGGCAAGAGTACTCGCCCTTGTCGGTCAGTCTCTAGTGTGTAGGCAGCCGAGAAACTCATGCGACGCATTCTCCGATTCTTAGCTCTGTTGAGGGAAAGACTAGCAACCTGGCTGGCGAATGCTGTCCACTGATTGGGAGTATAGGCGACAATGCAACGGTCATATCCCCTGGTAAGGACGATTCCCCCCCTGAAAATCTCCTTGAAGCGAGCCGGAAGCGATATCCTACCCTGCGGGTCCACGCGGTGATCCTGTTCTCCGAAGAATGACAGGGGCTCAAGTTGCACCTTAACTCCCTATAACAACCAATTTATTCCTATTGCTACCAAAATACCACTGCAATTTCCAAAAAGCAAGACTTTTTGTAGAGGGATTTCGGGCAATTTCTTCAAGACAGGGAATTAGAGAGCAAGAAGCCATCGCGGGGGGTGTCACCCGGTGTCAGAGAAGGAGTGTTAGGTGGGGTTTAGCGTTGCTTCTCAGAGTCTTCTAAGAGAAGGCGGTCCTCTGATCTCAGGGATGCTTTGGCTAGCATATCAGGACGGCGGCCCAAGGTGCGCAGAAGGGACTGCTGGCGCCGCCACCGTTGAACCTCTTGGTGGTTCCCAGAAAGCAGTACCGGAGGGACTGTCCAGCCATGATATTCGGCGGGGCGGGTGTATTGCGGAAACTGGATTAGCCCGCTGGCGTGGCTGTCGTCTGCGAGGGACCTGGTATCTCCTACTGCACCGGGAATCAGGCGCACCAACGCATCTACTATAACCATGGCAGGGATTTCACCGCCGCTCAGTACATAGTCGCCAATGCTTATCTCACGGTCTACTAGGTGCTCCCTTACCCGCTCGTCCACGCCCTCGTAGTGGCCACAGATGAGGATGAGGTCGCGATGGGACGTCAGGTCCTCGACAATCCCCTGTGTGAGTACCTCACCTTGAGGACAAAGAAGAACCACTGGGGTCTCTTTGGCCTGCTGGGGTCCGCCACTCTCCGCGATGCGTGATTTCACTTCTTTCACAGCTAGGAACAAGGGCTCAGGCTTCAGCACCATGCCACCTCCACCGCCGAATGGATAGTCATCCACCACACGATGCTTGTCCTGAGCGTAGTCTCTAATATTGTGAATGTGAATCCTCGCCAGCCCACGCTCCACAGCACGCTTGACGATGCTTTCCTGAAAAGGGCCGAGAAACATTTCAGGAAATAAGGTGAGGATGTGAATTTCCATACCAGAACTCCAGGAGGTTACTTAGCGATGCACCCACAAGATGTCCGGCCAGTGAGTGGCATTCCTATGAAAACACTATCCATGATGATCATGTCATTCAGAGGAACCAGTTCACCTAATTCAGTGTAAACTTCGTGACTAGGCATTTTGGACATATGACTGTAACAGTGATGGCAGGCCCTAGATTCCCAATCTCGCTAGAACTGGGATTAAGAATGGAACTAGGCCAAGCTATTCTCACACTTCGCGGTGGCGGTGGCAACTGCAATGTATGATTCTGAGAGCTTGTACGTGTCATCCTGAGCCCAGGGAATGATATGAGATTCCTCGTTCGGAGGAACTGAGTCTCAGAATGACCCGGGTACACTGTAACTGTTTCCCACCCTGTACCTGGAGTGCTCAGTGAGGTGGGTGAATCTCCACCCTTGCTTTTTTCAGTGTTTCCAGGGCATGTGGAATCGCCTCTACGACGGTTTCCAAGCATTCCCTCACTGCCCTGGGGCTCCCAGGCAGGTTGATGATGAGACATCTCCCTCTCAGGCCAGAAATGCCTCTGCTCAACATTGCCATTGGGGTATGGCTAAGCCCACTTTGGCGCAGGGCCTCGGAAATCCCTGGAACGGGCCGTTGGATAACGTCCAGGGTAGCCTCTGGGGTGACGTCCCGGGGTCCCAGGCCTGTACCTCCAGTGGTTACAATCAGGTCTATCTCTCCGCTGTCGGCCCACTCTCTGAGCCGGGTGGAGATGATTTCCTTTTCATCAGGCACGATTTCGTAACGTGAGAGGGAGAAGCCAAGGGCAAGGAATATCTCCTTGATTGCCTGGCCGCTGGTATCCTCACGCTGGCCCGCCGCGCCCATGTCGCTGCTGGTCAAAACACCCAGTGTGAACATGACTCCTCAACATCGTCAGTAGTTTGCCCGAATATATCATATCCACTGGATGAAGAGTATCATCCAGGAGTGTCCGTCACAAGCTTCGCTCACGGGAACCTTGACTCCATTGGAGAGCATAACCCATAATCCACTCATATAATACCTTGGTTGAGGGTTGAGCCCGTATCTGCACCGCCGAGTAAATACTTTGCGATTGGGAAGAGGGCATCTTGCAAGCAAAAGTAGCCTTGGTATGCGATAGCTCAGTCTGCTTACCCCAGGATGTTGTAGATGCGCTTGGGGTTTACGTGGTCCCACTGGAGTTGTCCATAGAGGGCAAGACCTATCTAGACGGGGTGGACATATCGCCCCAGGAGTTCTATTCACTCTTGGCCCAGTGCCAAAAGTTGCCTACCACCTCTGCTCCCAGCTCAGCTAGATTCATAGAAGCCTTCACTGATGGATCCGCTCATGCCGAGAGCATCCTCTGTCTCACACTGCTTTCTACCGTAAGCGCTACATACCAGGCCGCGGTCGCCGCGGCAGAGATGGCTCGGGAAACCCTGCCAAATACCAACATAGAAGTTGTGGATACACGCACCGCCGCCGGGGGCCAGGGCCTTGTAGTCTTGGCCGCGGCCAGGGCAGCTGCACAAAACGCCGACCATCATCAGGTGAAGGCGGTTGCACATAGAGTGATGCAAGGGGTTGAATTGATAGCCTTCCTAGACACCATGCATTACATCTCCAAGGGAGGCCGTATTCCCAGAATAGCGGCCTGGGCGGGATCCGCCCTGAAATTGAAGCCCATGATGGAACTGAGTCAGGGGGATATACGACCCCTGGAGCGGCCCCGTACCAGGAAACGGGCCATGGAGCGTCTGCTGGCCATTGTGCACACCCGAGTTGGCGATACCCCTATACGGGCTAACGTGATGCACGCGTTGGCCATCGACGATGCTAGAACTCTTAGAGAACGACTCTTATCGGAGTTCAACTGTGTGGAGGTCCTGGTCAGTGAATTCACCCCGGTAATGGGCGCTCACACCGGGCCGGGGCTCCTGGGAATCGCCTTCCACACCGAAGAAGGAAGATAATAGCCGTATTCATATTCTCCCACAGTTGCCCGTGCTCTGTAGGTACAAAAATAGCACAGGTAGGCTTTAGTAGGACAAGGCTCACACTGCCTGCTTAGATGGCTAGACAAGCTCAAATTCATCCAGGATTCCGATTCAATCTGGATTACAGTTCGCAATGAAATGGGAATTAACTTCACGCGCTAGGACAGTGCAACAGCAGTTCGTCATAGGTGCAGGGCTTCTCATACACTGCTTCGTTGCCTGGGTAGGTCTCAGGGCATATAATGGACTCCCAAAGCTGCTAGGCCCTCAACGACACTGTCAGGAAAGGGACTTCGATTCTGAACGATGCAGACCTCTTGAAGTGTCACATCGAAGCGGTGCCTCAGCCTCGGTCCCGCGTGGTGCTGATAGTGGTCAGCGGCCTACCGGGCACGGGCAAGTCATATTTCAGCCGCCGTATGGCGGAGCGCATCCCTCTGGCAATCGTGGAGACGGACGCCATGAGGAAGATTCTCTTCCATACACCCACGTACAGCGGTATGGAAAGTTCCCGGTTGTTCAAGGCCTGTCACGGTCTGATTGAAGGCCTGCTTGGAAAAGGGATATCTGTACTCTTCGATGCCACCAATCTGGTGGAGAAGAACCGTGAGCGCTTGTACAATATCGCTCATAAAACCGATGCAAAACTCATCCTGGTGCGGGTGGAAGCTCCGATTGATGTGGTCTCACGTCGACTCCAAAGGAGAGAAGAGGGTAATGCCCAGGAGGAGGACAATTCCACCGCAGACTGGTCAGTATATCGTCGAATGAAGGCCTCAGTGGAGCCAATACGTAGGAATCATTTCGCCGTGGATACCTCCAGGGATATAACTCCCGTAATATTGAAAATAGCGCGAGAGGTGAACCGGTGGTTAAGGCTTTAGTTCATCAATTGGTGGGATTTGCTATGGGCAGTATGTAGAGACCCAAGTTCATCGTCCCTGGGTATTGATGTAAGGGGAATCCGTCTGGGCATCCCAGGGAACAACCCGTGGCATATCCCTCAATGGCACTCCTGTCATGGGGGAAATCGGAGGACATGGCAGGAGTTGCTCCAGCGCTCTCGGCAATCAAGGCCATACTCGGGCTATAACCTAAACTGAACGTCATAGCTATAGCTATCCCCGCAGAGAACATTCGGAGAGGCTCGATACAGAAGCTCTGCTAGGTCCATCCGATGAATGGCAAGGCCGTGGAAGTCGTGGAGGTGGAGAACACCGATGCCTATGGCTTCTTGGTCCTCTTTGATTCGCTGCCCTACGCCAGTCAGGTGAGCCCGAAGCGGTTGGTAGGCGTGGAAACCCTTACTGTGGTCAAAGTAACAGCCCTTGGGGATTTCTGCACTAGGGCCTTCACCAATAACCAAGAGTTTCTGGCATCAGCAGTCCCAGCCAGGAAACACACCTATCAGATTACGATGTACTAGGGGTACAGAGAACAGAACAACGATTATATGGCCGACGTGAAGAATACCGAGGGAAGCAAGGCTGGATTCATCGCCACGCTCCTATTCCTTGGGCAATTCGGTGGGGACATGCCGTGGGTGCACTTGGACATCGCATACACCTCCGTTAGGGACAAGGAGTCCAGGTACCAGCTCAAGCGAGCCACTGGAGAACCTGTTCGGGCATTGATAAACTTGGCCTTGGTTCTAGACAAGGGTTTAGATGGCATTATCTGTGTGGATTGAGTTCCAAGCCAGGAGGATGCAAATCAAAACGTAAAATGCCTAAGTGTGGGTACGTGCACAATTTTGACGAAATGTAAATCAAGTGACACGCTCAGGTTCACATGACGAGGAAGTTGGGAACTCCTCAGCTTCGTTAATGACCATCCGCCATTCCACGTTCATATTCTGAAGACCGAAGAGAAAGTCGACCGTTGGGATATCGAGAATCAGTACGATATGGATAAATGGATAACTTAGAGTTGGGCCTGAATTTGATGAGGGCTGTGAAATGCCAAGTTATATGTGCGAAAGGAATGAGCTGTTTCAGATAAGAACGACCTGAACAAGTCGATGGAGTGTGTCTGTCAATGAGGTGATCTCCATACCAATATTGGGTTGGATTTCAAAGCGCGTAGGATTATCTAGGATTATCACGGATGTAGAGTATTTGCACAGACTTCCGGCGTGCCTGATTCCCATGGGTTCGCATGGGATAAGATGGCATTTATCTCCCGAGGTTGTAAGACATACCGAAAGTGGATTGGTTCCCTGTAGGTAGGTCGAGAATTGGACATGTCACACACACTTCAACTAGCGCCAAGACTCAGACAAAGAACTCACAATTCCCTGTAGCATCGGAGCATCATCTGTCATTATTTCGAATCGGAGTATGAATACTGGAAACTTTGATTAATCCAAGGGCAGGGAAAGAATCTATGGGCACGAATCAGAGCCCGCGTGGGAGATGTTCGATTTGTACAGAGCTTGTCTATCTCTGATCTAGACCAAGATGCGAGCATTAAGTGCCCTCACATTAGCAGACTCGAGCATGGACCCAATGTTCCATCCCTGCACGCTCTTGAGCATATATCAACGGCTCGAATGGTTTCCATTGCAGGCAGTGTGACAGAGTAAAGGACTAACGCAAGCCGCTTTGAAAGGCTTTGTATCTCCCTTCTCCCTCCTTGCCCTCATACGGGCAAGATGCTAGAATTCGCATCGTCTGTAGGCCACCGCGGTGGGCGTGGCCAAGTTTGGTCTAAGGCGCCAGGTTGTGGCCCTGGAGATCGAGGGTTCAAATCCCTCCGCTCACCCCAATCAGAAAACTTCAGAGCGAGGTCTTATAATTGGCTGTTGATACCACTACCCCGTCATGGAACAGGTCCACCAATCCGTATATAGAAGGCATGGACGTTGTCAGGGAGGGGGACAAGAGTGGATTGGGCATGGTGCTCCGCTTCACCCTTCGAGGAAGCAGGGAGATAGGCGTCATCTCCCTACCGCAACAAGGCCACTCAAGAACTGGGCCCACTTGGGCATACCTCATTGATATTCAGGGCTGGACACTTATAGACGCTGGCCCACGTGGCGCTTTGGACGCCCTAGAGGAAGGCTTGAAGACCTTGGGCCGGAAGACCACTGATTTGGAGCGCGTCATCATAACGCACGGCCATCAAGATCACGATGGCAATGCTTATGATTTGGTCAAGGCCAGCGGCGCAGAGCTCTGGGCCCACGAGTTGTACTTCCATTTTCTACCCTTTGGTCACGAACATACTGGCCTGGACAGAGAGTCTCCGCTGCACCAGGCCATGCACGAGATCAGAAAACGAGACGAAGCATGGTATCGCAGTAGATCCGACTCCGCTGGCCACGATTACTGGCGCCGACACATCCAGAGCTATATGGCAGGGCGTCGCAACATTCTAGAAGAGAAACTCCCTATCCATGCAATACACGACGGAGATGAGATGGGAGACCTGCGGTTCTTATACGCTCCTGGACATGCCATAGACGAGTTGTGTATCTACCTGAACGGGGCCGTATTCACCGGCGATCACATTCTTCCGCAAATCTCCCCCCATCCCACATTCAAGCAGGCCTATCCCGCGGCCATCCTCGGAGCAATACCCGCGGAATATCAGGATATGGGCGAGCACTACGGGCTGGCTTGCTACCTGAAATCCTTGGGCAAGGTACTGAGTTTGGACATCTACTCAACGGTGTTTCCCGCACACAGACTCTTTAATCACAACCGCTTCAACATTCGCAACCTCAGGAGAGCCCAAGATATCGTGCGCCACCACGTGCGACGGTTGGATCGGCTGATGGAGGTGATTGATGAGGGGGCGAACACCCCAGCCAAGGTAACGGAGAAGTTATTCCCGCCACGCAAACTCACAGGTGGCGGATTCTTTGCCGCCGTCTCAGAAGTGGTCAGCCATCTAGAACTCCTGGCCGACACGGGAGACATCCAGGTGATGGATGATGGGGGCGTACGAAGCAACGGAACCGCGAACTACCACACCGAAATCAAGGCCATGACGGCTTAGGCCCTGGTACCAGGGTCAGGTCCTATGCCCTTGAAGTTCCAACCAATACCTGCTCTGAGGCCAGGCATACGATTTGTCCTAGATACAAGTTTCAAAGCCCTGGAGCCAGTTCTGAGAAAGCCGAAGGGTTCGGAATCTGAGGATATTTCCCTCGGACTTATCGCAGCCCAGGCCCACAACTTGCGGTCGGAAGACTATTGTCGAGCTGACACATCAACACCCTGATGTGGGTTCAGGGCACAGCCGGTATCCCAAAGGAGGAAATAGCTATGGTTGAGTCTACGGACGGTAACTCCAAGAGGGTCATGATAATCGTCGCCCACCCAGATGATGGAGAGCACATGGCTGCCGGTACACTGGCCAAGTGGGCCCGCGAGGGCAGCGAGATTTACTACGTCCTGTGCACAAGTGGGGACAAGGGCACCTCTGACCCTAATGTGAATCCGGAGGAACTGGCAGCAACTCGTGAGCGAGAGCAACGGGCGGCGGCGGCGGTGGTGGGAGCCAGGGACGTGGTATTTCTCCGCTATCCAGACGGTGCTCTTCGGAACACACTGGAGCTTCGGAGAGACATTGTAAGGGAGATTCGTCGCTACAAGCCCGACATCCTATTCTGCCAGGATCCCACCAATCGCTACAGCGACGCCTACATCAATCACCCGGATCACAGAGCAGCTGGGGATACCGCCCTGGATGCCGTTTTTCCTTCGGCCCGTGATTACCACGCGTTCCCGGAGCTCATAGCCGAGGGTTTCATGCCCCATAACACCTTGGAAGTGTACCTGGGTGCGCAGGGCTCAAATGCCACTGTCTGGGTGGACATCGCCGACACAATTGACGCCAAAATCGCCGCCCTACGCGAGCACAAGTCACAGGTGGGCGAAGACCAGGAAAGGCTGCAGGGTATGGCAGACCGAATTAGGCAACGTTCTGCAGATGTAGGGGCTGCCCACGCGATGAGCTACGCCGAATCCTTTAGGTTCATACACCTACGGTAGCCATGTAACGCGTGCCCTAGCTTGCCGCATTGAGAAAGAATGGAATAGAGTCAGACTGGAGTAGGAAGCATGGCTACTACACAGCTTTCCATCACAGAAGAGCAAACCGCTGGGATCCCTACCCAGGAGACGTCGGCTGCTGAGGATGTCAGAAGAGGATTCTGGGGAACATTGCGTTGGCGGGCTCAGGTCGTCCTTTGGAACTACATGTGCCTCCAGGGCCAGCTAGGGCTTTATGGAAGCAGCGATGACTTCGGCGATCAGTGATAGAGGTACACTGTCCACCGTTGGTGGGACATGATAACTCCAGAGGGAACTAAACATCGAGAGGGACACCCTGATGAGAGGCTCCCTCTAAATTTGGGCAACTGCTGCTTGGTCTCTGATGAAAGGGCCTCTGCCTTTTCTTGGCAAACAACAGGCTAACGACTTGGGCTGACTGGTGCGAACCGAACCAAATCGGGATGTATGTCACGCTACACACTCCCTAGGTCGCCGTAGGCATCGTTGGGCTACCGATGGCATAGAGCCGTCTTACATGGAGACTGAGACAACTCAGAGGCAATGCCATCAAAAAGGCGATCCCTGTCACGACCAAGATGGTTGGAGCACCCACAAAGTCGGCCAAGTACCCATTCACCAGGTTGAAGGCGGCCATGAGGCCCCCAATATGCAGGTTGCTGATGCTGGTGACGCGCCCTCGTATTTCATCGGGAACTGTAGACTGAACGATGGTGGTGAACAAGGTCATGAAACTCCCCTGAGATGCGCCCATGCTAGCCGATGCAATGAGGGCCAGTGACAAATTTGGCGAAAAGGCCAGAGCTATCGGGGCAACTCCGCTCACAATTCCAGCGACCAGTAGCAACCGCCCCCTTACAGTGTCACTCTGTACCCTTGTCAGGCCCATTACCGCGACCAAGGCCCCCGCCCCTACTGCCATCATCAGATAGCTGAAACCGGCTCCCTCAGCCCCGAGTTTTTCCTTGGCGAGAACAGGGAGTAGGGACTCGAAGGACATTGTCAAAGAGCAGTGGGCCACAATCAGCATGATTAGCGGAAGTAGCAAATTGTGATGGTAGACATAGTGAAGACCTGCCAGTAGATTCTGCAGTACGCTCTTCTCGGATTGCACTACGCCAGTTGAGGGAGTGCGGATTAGCGATACCTGGAACAACCCCAGGAAGTAAAGGACCGCGGAGAGGACAAAGGCTTCCTCAGCACCCATCGTTGCCAGGAGTGGAGCTATTAGCAGCGGTCCCAATAGCCGTGTGCCGTGCATTGTGGCCGAGTTGAGGGCGATTGCGTTCATCAGGTGGTGTCGTGGCACCAGGTTGGGGAGCAGGGAGCCTGAGGCAGGCATCGCGGTCGCTCTAGCTGAACCGTTGATTAGGGACAACACCATAAGGTGCCATATCTCTATGAATCCTGATATAGCAAGGGTTGCCAGCAGCAGATTGTGGGCCGCGTCTATGCCCAATGTCCATGCCAACAACCGGCGTCTGTCTAGTCTGTCTGCCAGCAGGCCGGCAAAGGGTGAAACGAAAAAGCGAGGAATCATTGCTGCAAAGGTTACGATGCCCACCATGGCGGACGAGTCCGTCAGCTCGAAAACCAGCCAGCCACGGGCAACTATCAAGGCCCAATGGGCAGCCCCGGCGTAGGTGTTGGCGAACCAAAGCCTGCGATAGTCCGGATGCTGCAGGGATGTCAGGAACTGAGTCTTAGCGGTGCTTTCCACATCGCTTGGGTCTGGCACGGGCTCCTCCAAATGCGCATTGAACGGGAGTCTATCCTAGGATTGGCGGCTTGCCTATCATTTGCTTGTACCACATGGCCTTGACCATCCTTGCAACACGGCAATGGAATCCCTGGGGGATTCTAATGCGTGGCTGGGTGTGTTGTCTCCAAAGTTCGCCCTGGTATCAATCCGAGGACCCGTGCCCTAGTCCCACAGAAGGGGTGCGTGGGAATCTGGCCATGGGATGGATGGGTCGAGTCCAGACCCACATCTTACGGATTGTAGATCTGGTTAGGCAGGTGAAACAGCATCCAAGCGTGGGTGCAGGTAATGCTCGGCCTCCAGATTGCTTCCTGTCCAAACACACCGGCGGATCAGCAACGACAATTCATGTGCGCATACAGGGTTACCACTCTATGGTCTGCCCACAAGGGGCACTAGATAAAGTAAGCCTAGGCCTTCTGGGTCTGCTCCCAGAGGAAGCTGACCTTACAGATGGCTTTTCCCCTGCTCCCGAAGATACTGATGCAGGCTTTCAATTGTAGCTTCCTCTGAGCTACGGGCCATGCGGCCTCCACGTTCGGTCGCCATGGTGGTCTGGGCAATTTCCCATCCCTGAAAAGGGTCCCCTACCAGGCTATCTACTGGCACTCGAACGTCCAGGAATACGTGCCGTTCGCTCCCCATCACGAGGCTCTGGGTCTTGATGGTGATGCCGGGTAGATGGGCGTCTATCATGAAGACACCCAGATTAAGTCTTGGAGGTCGAGTAACGTCGGTTATCGCCAGAGTCCACAGATAGTCGGGATCGAAGCGGCCGGTGATAAAATCTTTCTGCCCTCGGATGAGCCAATGGTCACCGTCACGGATAGCCTGGGTTTTGGTTGCGGCTAAGTCGTTGCCGGTTTCTGCTTCCGCGAATAGCTGCCAGGTAATGGTCTCACCCCGTAAGGTGGGGGGCACGTATCGCTGCTTCTGTTCCGGCGTGCCCCAGACCATCATGGCTGGGAGCCAGCGTTGGTTGTTTCCGATGGCTGGGAGATGCAGCCGCCCGAACTCCTCCATGAAAACCTCCTCCAGCGCAGGGCTGAGGTCTGCTCCACCCCATTCCTTGGGCCAAGAAGGGACTAACAATCCCTGGGCTCCAAGCTTGCATCGGAATTCCTTGAGTCTATCCTGGGTCTCTCTGTCCAGGGGACTGCCATCAGATGGAATGTCCAGATCCTTGGGTGAGTTATCATCCAGCCAAGTCCTCAGGTTCGTGCGGAACAACTGTTGCTCTTTGGTGTAATGAATCTCAAAGTCCATGGGCATGTCCTCTGTCTTAGCTTGTTCGCTTGGGAGAACTTCTAGCAACATAATAATAGTAGCCCACTCGTCCCAGCATGGCAAGCCTGACTACAAGACCTGGGAGGCAGTCATCTCATGCTTGCGGGCCATATATCAATAGGTATCTATAGGTAACCTTCGGTAGCCTCTTCACTACGCTAAGGAGCCCCCAGAGACAACTCACATCTGTATACAAATATAGATGGTTCGGGTCGAGTTGAATCACGAGATGGTGTATTCAGCGCTAGGCTGATGCCGGTCCTACTGCCCTGCCATGGGAATCAGGCAGGGTCCCTTCATCACGCTCATGACGGCGAAGTTCACCTAGTTCTCAGACAGTTTCCATCAACTACTCGATCAATTTGCTATTGTGTCTACCCAGATCTACTTGGTCGTCGGAAGAAACATGGAATCGCCTAGGATGTCCAGAATATGGTGTCGCTGTCGTTCTTCAGTAGGGCTATGGCCGCTTCTGGAGTGCTTCCTCCGAGCACCCCCACACCGCAGTACCTCCCTCCAATGGCACCAATGTGCCTTGTTCAAAGGAGGTCATTTCAACCTAATTATGCCTTGTGAGAGACTAGGATTAGTCTTGACTGTAAAAGGCATGTGTGTTACATTTCCCACCGGTTGTACCCTGCTCGTATTCCGAGTTAGTGGGCAGATTAAAGAATAACAAGAGGTTGGTATGAATTTGACCGGAAATGTTAAGAACTTAAGTCGGCGAGCTTCTATCTTCTTGGTCACTGGTTTGGTAGCAGTGTTGCTACTGCTGATTCCGGGATCCGCGCTGGGCGTTACTACGTCTCTCAGTGTAGACAAGAGCAGCTATCTGTTAGGTGAACCCGTCGAGTTCACGGGATACGTGACTTTCAGCGAGGACGAAACCAAGAATCTCAACTCGGTCACCCTTAACATCAGTGGAATACAATCTGCGTCGCAGGTTCTACCAGCTGCCGTGGGTTCATACTCATACCCTGCCAATAATCTTGATGTAGTCGTTTCATGGAATAACATAGAAGCAGTTGCCGGTTATGGTGGGCAAGCATTCGGGTACAAGGGCTTGGTCGCATCTTCCAGCATCCAATATGATGTTACATGGGACCCTCCGGTCTTCAAATCTCCTGCGCCTGTGTTCAGTTTGATTCCCAATACAGTCGCTGAGTTCAATATCCCACAGCTCTCAGCACCAACGCTGGCAGCAGGTCTTCCGGATACTCTGCCAACGCTGACTGACGCTTTCGATATTCCTGCACTGACTGAGGTAGACCCGAACGCGCCTGACCCCCTGCCGTCTCTCACGGCTCTTTCCAATTCCTTACCACTCCTCACAACGGCAACAGTCGGTGCACCTGCTGATCTTCCCTCCACCGGCGATCTAGCTGATACCGTGGCCTCCATACCACAGAGCACGGCAGACCTGATATCCGGCGTAGCGGAGATGCCGAGTTCCACGGCTTGGCTGACCGGGCTGGGCAAGGTGGAAGGTCTTGAAACTGACGGCACGTATATCTACGTCTTGACCGATGCCGGTGGCAGCTCTGTTGACACGATAAGTAAGTATGACAGCAGTGGCGATCTGGTAACGGCCTTTGGTACCAGTGGGGTCGCTAGCGTAGTGACCCAATTAGGAAACGAGGTCCAAGAAGCCGAGGGCATCGCGTATGCCGGAGGTGCGCTTTATGTTTCCCATAACCAAAGCACGATAGATGACGAGACGCCAGGTGAGCGTTATCTCCTGCAGTTCAACAAGACGACCGGGGCCGCGGCCACCCGCTGCGGCTGGCTCAATTTCAATGGTCCATGGGATCAGAAACTTGAATCGCTTACCGGCAATGGCGGAGACTTGATCTACGCCCAGTCTACCACCAGCGATCAGAGGATGTACGTCTATGACGTGTCGAATAATTGCAGCAAGCAAGACGACCGACAGCCGAATTACAGTACGCCGCACGCGCTGGGTTATAAGAGTGACCTCGTATATGCCGTGTCAGAGGCGGGTGCGATCACGACTGCTACCAGCGGCTCCTTCCAGGACGAAAATACCTCTGTAGGCACCGTGACTGGGTTTACCAGTGCCGCTCCGGGCGGATTCCTGATCGACAGCAATGGCGTGATGTATATCGCGAATAACGCCACTGCCGGCTCTACCGATGGTGTGGTCAAGAAGACGCAGCCCTCATCGACTATCTCTACCACTCCAAAGGGTATGACTTACGACAGCACCAACGAAAACCTGTATGTCCTGGTGAACGGTAACGGCGGCACCAATGACTGGCTACTCAAGCTGACCACAGCCGGGGTTCTAGTCAACTCCTACGACACTGGTGTCACATCCGGCGAGGGGCTTGCATTCCTCGGGGGCAAGGTTTATGTCACCTACGAGGATAATAATAGTAATAGTAAGATGAAGGCTTTCGACCCTTCGGCAGGAACTTTCGGCTCGGAGATATCGATTCAGACTCAGTGGGGAAACGCGGGTTTCGAGGGCTTTACGAGTGACGGGAGCACCCTGTTCCTCTACCCGGGTAGTGCCAACAACTTCAGAACCATCGACACAAATGGCGATGAAGATGAAGACGGGGCTTGTCAGCCACACAACTGCGATAACCTCCAGAATGGTGCCACCGCTGCCGCGTACCGGAGCGCCGACAGCTCGTACTTCTTGGCCAAGACCAAGAATATCTACGTGATCTCGGAACTCAATGGGGACAGCACCCAGGAAGGTGTCTCTTATACGACTCTCACTTACAATAGTTCAAATCTGAAAATCAAGGGTATGACCTTTGTTGGGGACGTTCTGTACATCGCGGATGACGGTGCAGACCAGATCCTCAAGGCATCCATCCCGACCGGCGAGACAACGAGCCCAAGGGCGCTGACCAATGATGGGACTTTCCTATGGGCGATCACTAATGGCATTGCCGGTACGGACACCCTGCTGAAACTGAACGCAAGCACTGGGGCCAAGATAACTGGTTACGCCCTTGCGCGTGATGACGCCGAGGGACTTGCCTACCACAACAGTGCGTTGTGGGTTCTGTACAATACCTCCAGTGGGGCGTGCAAGGTTCAGTCGATTGATCCGAGTAACGGTGCGGCAATAGGAAGCCTGGTATCCCTTGGCAGCCAAAACCACTGCGACGGCTTCGGAGGGTTGTCCAGTGACGGTACTAACCTCTGGGTGTATAAAAAATCAGGCGACTCAGCGACTAGCTACGCTACCGACGGCACCAAAGATGTTGAGAAGGGAAGCGCTGAGTTCAGTAGTGGCGCCCATGCAGTCGCCTACCGTTCGAGTAGTGGGGGTCAGCTGTGGTTTGCCAAGGGAGCGAAAATCGACGCCTTTACCCAGGGCTCATACAGCTTGGAGCAGGTCTCCGGCATGGCACAGACAAACCTGACTGTGGACAATGGGACAACCTCTGGGTCCTTGTCTGCCAAGGGCATGACTTGGATCGGTAGTACTCTCTATGTCGTAGACGACACCACGGATACCATATACAAAACAAGTGCGCCTGCGGGCTCCAATAGCGTGTTGGGCATGGCCTCTGACGGTACCTATCTGTACGCATTGCTCAACAACTCCCCTACCGACAGTATCATGAAGCTCGACACGAGCGGTAATAAAGTCACGGCTTGGGCGACTTCGGGAGTTGCTAGTACGAGCCAAAGCGGGGCCGTATCCATAACAGTCATGGGGTCTAATATCTGGGTCGGAGAATTTACTCAGGATATGGGCCCAGCCAAGTGGAAGCTCAACGCGTATGCCGTCACTGACGGGTCTGCGAATACGGGGGCGAACTTCGAATACAACAACGTTCCTTATGGTAATTCACAGCCGAAGGGTCTTTCGAACGACGGCACCTACCTATACCTTGGGGACACTGGCGGTGGAGAAGTCTACAAGTTTGATACTTCCAGTGGAGATACGGTGGGTAACCAGATCCAACTAGACGGTATGTCGAACACCGGGATAAACGGCTTGGTCGTGCGGAGTACCGATCCTAAGATCGTCGCTGTTCAGGGTAGTAAGCTGAGGACCTACGGCATCGATGGATCAACCAGCGGATATGACTCATTCACCCTCGACATAGGTGGTTTCAATGGGTTGGCGAGTATCGGTCAGGTCCTGTATCTGGCTGAATCCGCAAACAACACTGTCAAGAAGGCAGCCATCCCGTTGCCTACGACCGTCATATCGAAACAGCCGAAGGGCATGACCGATGACGGGAGTGACATCTACGTAGTGGTCGAGGCGAGCCCCAGAGATTACATTATGAAAGTGGATACCTCTGGTGACCTCGTCACCAGCTTCGGGACTGATGGGTCGGTTGCGGGCCCGGTAGACGATATAGGTGGCATAGATTTCTTTGATGATTCCCTGTACGTTGTGGCTATGGTCCAATCGTCGGGCGGCGGTTGTTGCGGCGGTAATCAGAGTCGGGGCACTGTGTACGAACTCAACAAGGATACGGGCGCAGAGGTCAGCAGTTTCCAGCTCCCGCTGCCATGTGATATGGGTAGCCCGTGTTATGGCGACGTGTCAGCGCTTACTAACGATGGGACGAACCTAATCGTTGGAACCCAAAGTGACTCAGCTGTTACGTTCTCCGTGGATCCTGAAAACTCAGGTTCCATCACTAGCCTGCACCAAAATTGCTGTCCTGAGGCCATGAAATCTATGGATAGCGCTCTCTATGCCAACGGGTCCTTGTACGCCGTCCAGAACAACAAATTCGTGAAGTTCTCCGTGTCAAATAATAATAACGAGCTTACGGCGGGATCGACTGACATGTTGGTGGGTATCGGTGATGTGCAGGGCATGGCCTATATAGGCACCACAATTTATCTTGCGAGCTACACTGGGGAAGGTGTGAAGGGTTCGACTCTGCCTGAGAACATTCCGGAACTTACTATCGTCGGCTCTTACACTGCGGCCATGGAGGTCGAGACACAGGAGTCTGGAGAAGGCGGCACCCTTCCCAGCACACTGCCCGGCACCCTTCCCAGCACACTGCCAGGAACTATCGAAACGGTGACCAGTACAGCTGCGAGTTTCAGCTTTGCAAAAACTGGTAGTACTGCGCTCGTAGTTACCGCGCCTGCTTCCGGCTTTTCGGTGTACGACGCCAATCTGGTCATAACAGGTACTTTGAGTGATCCAGCTGTTGACACGGTGTCTGTGGGAGTCGACCTACCTTTCACCAGCCTATTCTCAGACGGTGGAGAGGACGCTGGGTCCGCCGCGAAATTCACCACCAAATCGGGCCTATGGAATATCGCATGTAAGGCGACCGTGTCAGGTTCCAAGAACAGCAATGGTGATTGTGGATGGTACTATGGCAACACCTCCTCCATGAATTACGATACGGGCCAGAACGCTGGGGCCTTGGAGATAGGTGCGCCCATATCCGTGATCAGTGATGACATTACGTTCAAGTTCAATACATGGTGGGATACGGAGCCTGGTGCAGACTACGACCAGAAGTTGGTCCAAGTCGCTGTAGAGACTACGGCGGGAGGTGGGGAATACGGTGCATGGAAAACTATAGCCGCCATTCTGGGTCCGTATGACATTGACATGCAGAGCGGCCAACCTTGGGATGTACCTAACAATCTCAAGAACTTGCCGATCCAGTGGAAGTCTGTTCCTCAAGCAAACATGCAGGCCGTTGGTGGCGGTTGCCCGCCTTACTGCGGCAACCAGCAGCCTTGTCCTCCGAACTGTGGTGGTGACCCATATGGTGCTCAGAGTCAGACTCAGGGTCAGGCTATCTTTGATCCTGTCGTGATTGACCTCTCGGCTTTTAAGCAGGTAGCTGGTGGAACCTTCGATGGGAAGAGCATCAAGATTCGATTCTACTTTGATACTACGGACGCATTTGTGAACAATATGGAGGGCTGGTACATAGACGATATCACCATCGGCGGCGCTGGCTTCCTAGGGACTACGGCGGCAGTCACGCCGGTCACAGATGCAGCGGTGAAAGCTACGGGTGTCTATGGGACATTCTCCACGGTGTTTGCGCTTGCGGAAGGTAGCAACACCGTAACGGTGCAGGCTTTGAATCCTTATAATACCAATCTCACTTCGAGCACTGCAGTAACCGGATTCCTGGATACCACGCCACCGAAAATTACAATGAATGCCCTGACGTCTCCGACAAATGCAGCCACCGCGGCTGTCGGAGGGAATATCGCGGACGTCAATTTCCAGGAACTGACCATAACGCAGACCACGACTCTGGGTACGAAAACAATAGTTACGGTGAAGACAATACCAGATGACGGAACATTCTCTAAGGTCGCGGGTCTCGTGGAAGGTACTAACACCTTTACCGCCACTGCTAAAGACGGTGCCGGACTGACCGCTGCGGCTTCAGTTTCGATAACACTGGATACCGTTGGCCCGGTTCTCACCGTCAACACACCGAGTTACCCAATCGGTGCGACGTCTGCCCGCCAAGGGGAACCCGTCATATTCAGTGTTGATGCATCTGCCACCGGAGCCATAGTTGATCGGGTGGAGATACTGTTCCCCCACTCGTCAGGTGGCGGCAACTCCACTGCTCGATTCAAGACTGCTTCTCAGATTCCTGACGCGATTAAGGACCTCTGGGACGTCAGCGGCGAGTTTATTCTCGCCAGCAATATACCCGATTCGGCATCACCAGGGACATATTCCCTGACAATCAACGCCTATGACTCGGCAGGTAATGTGACTACCGATACCGTTGTGGCTGACGTAGTGGCATCACTCGAGGGCTACAACATCAACTTGATGCCTGACTGGAACCTGGTCTCCCTGCCGCTGATGCCAACAGCCTCGGATATGGCTACTATGACGGCCGGAGTCACTGGTATACAGTCGGTTTGGTACTACGATGCCGGTAAGACCTTGGCAGCTGGTGAGACCGCTGCGGATAAATGGTTGGTTTACACTCCTTCAACAGCAGACGTGGATACACTCACAACTCTGGAGACCGGTAGGGGCTATTGGTTCAAGATGGACCCCACTGTCTTCACGCTGTCCTCACCGCTTGCTCCGGGCCTACCGCATACCCCACAGGCTATCAAGCTAACTTACACAGGACAGTTCGTTGAGCCTGGTACTCTGCCTCCTAGCTACAATGTTGTTGCGGGGTGGAATGCGGTTGGTTTCCACTCTGAGAACGAGCTGCCGGTAACGACGGCCCTTCAGAGCTTGGAATCTCCTCAACGGATATGGGGTTCCTTGCTCCAATACAATAATCGCATCGTGTTCACGATTGCAGATACCCCAGGCGAGGATCCGACGTTCGAGATCCTGCTGGGTGCTTTCCAAAGGTTACTAAGCACGGATAATATGACTCCTGGATATGGATACTGGATATTCATGGTTGACGAAGGCGTCATCACTCCATAAATGAGTGATGGGTCACAAACTAGAAATGATACGGTATCATCGAGCTCCGGCGGGATCTAATCCCCGCCGGAGTTCGATGGTGTCTCGGTTAGTGCGCGCACTCGCATTTCTTCTGCTCTTGGGAGTGCTCGCGACACCCTTTGACACTAGCTTAACCCTTGCCCAAAGCTCGCCCCCTCGCCAGCCAACTCGCGTGTTCGGCACAGTTACATTTGATGGAACAGCCGCACCGGCTGGGACTGTGGTAACTGCTACCATAGGTGGAATCGCGGTAAAGAGCACGACTACCAATGCATCAGGAGTGTACTCGTTCAACGTTCCTGCGGATGACCTGGACACGATTGCCAAGGACGGCGGGGAAGATGATGAGATTGTGGTGATGTACGTAGGAGGGTCTGATGGGTACACTGGTGCTGCAGGTTCATCCCAGGTCACCTTTGGAATAGGAAGCACTCCTCCAGCAGTAAACCTTACGGTTCCTGTCAACCGAGTCTTGACACTTGTATCTTCCTATTCACCTTCGTCTCCTAAGGCAGGAGGGACGGTAACCATCGCGGGCAACGTGGCCACTCAAGCACTCACTGCTGAGTCAGGTGTCACCGTAGCTGTCACATGGGGTGATGGAGGGACAAGTCAAGGTACTACGTCTGGCTCCGGTGGTTATTCGCTCACCCATGTTTACAGTAATGCTGGTACCAGGTCGATCATAGTGGCTGTGAGCAAGTCAGGCTTTGTTCCAGCGGCTAGCCAGACCCACGTGCTCACAATTAGTGCCGCAGCCACCGGAGGGGGCGGAGGTGGCTTCGTTCCGCCATTTGTCGCACCCACGCCTATCCCCTCGTTTGTGGCCGCTCCTACCCCAACGCCGACACCTACGCCTACTCCAACGCCGGGTCCTACGGATACTCCAGTTCTACCCACTCCTACACCATTAGCCACAATCGCTGCAACGCCCATACCGATAGCCACAATCGCTCCAACGCCGATACCGATTCATACCCCAGTACCAACACCTACACCAACACCTACACCTACACCTACACCTACACCTATTCCTATTCCTACAGCACAGGTGTTGCCAGTGGGTGATGATATTGAGATAAGTGACCTGACGTTATCATCACAGGTAGTGGGGGATGGTATGCCCGTGGTAATCCAATTCACGGTGAACAACATTGGAGTGGTTGAGAATGCTTACAGTGTTGCTATCTCGGTAAATGGCGAAATAGAATCCACCCTCTCAGGTGTATTAGTAGGGGGGGCAAAGCGTACATTGAAGTATTCTTTTGCCAATACTGGGGTTGGTACGTATATCGTGAGTGTTGGAGGTCTGACTGACTCCTTCGTAGTACTAGGAGCCGAAATCCAACTCTCAGATCTGCGGGTGTCACCTAGGTCCGTTTCACCGGGGCAGACAGTGTTGATATCGGCTAAGGTTCAGAATACCGGTGGATCTTCAGGAGCATTCACCACTGATTTCATCGTATCTGGGTCAACGGTGAAATCATTCACGGGGATGCTTCCAGCAGGTTCTTCCAAGATTCTCGCGTTCAAGATACTCCGAACTGATCCTGGTGCATACAACGTCATAGTTGGTAGTCTGAGTGGCCAGTTTGTCGTACTCGCTCCTCTGGTAGACCAGGAGATTCCGCGAAGCATCGAAATTAATCCACTAACTGTGGTGGCCACTGACGCCAATGGCGAAGTGCTAGTAGTAACTGAAGGCCCCGTGCTCCTCGAGGAAAATGCGGAGGGAGATATTCAAATAGTGCTCCCTGTGGCTCTGTCAATTGGAGCCGAGTTGCAGAACTTTGAAGATGCTGTGAGCGGGGTGACTCTGATTGACAATATCATCACTCTCCCGGTTAGGGATTCTTCCGGGAATATCACTATGCTGATCGATGGTGAAGTGGAATTTACTGAGGGTACTGGCTCTAGCTCCGTGGCTAGACTCAAAGCGGGAACTGTGCGACTGAAGCTAGCTGATCAGGTAGTGGATCTGAGCAGCGATGACCTTTCGGTTGGACAAGTGGTGATTGGTTTCAATGCAGCATTGAATCGCCTTCCCGGTGCAGCTCATGTGAGTGTCTCGCCGAGCAAGCCCATCACCGCGCAGGCCCATGCGGGGTATGAGGTCCTAGCGCAGCAGCTTGACGCTACCATAACCGGAGTGGCCTTCGCAGTGGAAGTAGAGCGTACCAATCTGCAGAATGGGATTCACGTGGGAGCGGTTACTATTGAGTTTAGTGTGGGGAGTCAGTGGGTTGATGAACACGGTGGAAGCGGATATGTGAGGATAACGCGGCAGGACGACGCAGGTTCTCAAGAGTTTCTGGCCACAGAATTTGTACGTACAGATGGACAGGGCAGGATGATGTTCAGCGCGGTATCGCCGAATGGTTTCTCTGTCTTCTCCATGTTGGCGATAGAACCTGCGGCTTCAGATATAGTGTACAGTGACTTGACTGTACAGCCGCAGGTTGTAGTACAGGGTGAGGCGGTTGAGGTCAGTCTGAATGCCGAGAACCAAGGATCAACGGTACAAACGCAATCTGTTGTCCTAGAGGTTAATGGCGCTCCTGAAGCCGTGGAAAGCATTACCCTCCAGCCGGGTGCCTCGACGAAAGTTACGTTCATAACTATTCAAGAAAAAGACGGTCCCTATACTATCGATGTTGCAGGTCTAAGTGGATCATTCGAGGTGGGTTCCACTCTGGACATTGCATTCTTGAAGGTAACAGACTTGGACATTGAACCAAGGGAAGTAGAGCCGGGCGAACCAGTCACTATTACCCTATCAGCTACTAATGAGCACGATCGTAGTGGTAAATTCGACATCTCATTGAATATAAACAGCTCCCTGATGGATATCCATCCCGTACTGCTTGGGTCTGGAGAAACAAAGAAGGTTACCTTTACTTACGTTCCGCCGCTTGCTGGTAGGTATGCGGTTGGAGTTCACGGATTGTCCGGAGGATTTGTTGCCCAGATTCCTCTGACGCCAGCAGACATGTATGTTTCTGAATTGAAGGTGAATCCTAGAGAGGTACAGCCGGACGAGAGCGTATATGTCACGGTTGTCCTTGTAAATGATGGCGAATCTAGAGGAAACTTTGAGGTCGTGGTAAGGGTTAATGATCAGGTTGATCAGGTTCATACAGTGGTGATAGAAGGACTCGCAACTTCTCCAGTGACCTTCCATATGAATCGATCAGAACCCGGAGTGTACGGAGTTGAGGTAGGTGGATTGTCTGGCCTCTTCACGGTGCTTTCTCCTGTGCCAACCCCCACCGGCTTAGTCGTTACCTTAGAACTTGATAAAGAGACGGTAAGTCCTGGTGAGACCATTACGGCTATAGTAGGCGTAAGCAATCCGAATGATTTTGAAGTCAGCGAGATATTGCAATTGTTGGTGGATGGTGAGGTCTGGGACTCCAGGGAGTTAACCCTGAAACCTGGCGAAAGCAGGGAGATTAGGATCCTATTAACCTTGGAGGCTGGGAAGCACGTCATCTCTGTTAAGGGCATATCCCAGACTGTGAATGTGTCAGCAGGGACAAATTGGGTGATAATCGTCAATTCCTTTATAGTGATCGCTCTTCTAGTGGCAGCTGCTGCTATATGGGTACTCCGCCGACGTTCACGCCTCGAGACTCGTGACGATGGTCAAGGTGCGTAGCCTAGGAACGAAGAGTAGAGTCCCCTGCTAGATACATTGACAATAGGTGCGATAGGCACTCATATTGGGGGCGCTCTCTGCACTCACCCTGTCCCCTGCTATGCTGAGGAATAGCCCATGAGAAGTAATCTCACAGGCTTGTGCATCTAGATTCCAGGGCGCAGTTCCCGAGGGTCTTGTCTCATATAAGTATCTGGCTTGGATAGACCTACACCGACTGGTTATCGAAGCTGGGGTCTCTTCTTCTCGGAGAACTTACCGGTGAGTCTTGGCCTTGAACTATGGACTGTGGTACATTCGACCCTGCTCCATGTCATCATCCTACTTCATTACCTCTGTCAATACAGGAGCAGAACTGTATCTCATCTGTCTGTCAGACTCTTGGAGGCCGCCTAAACTTTCATTAGCATCCTTGGTGAGAATCTCTGTTCAATGACAGTGTCTGCCGGTTCTTGACAGTCTCACTACATACGGGAAGAGAGTCCGAGAGCATGGTTCCATGCTGGGTTGAATCCCAGATATAAGGAGATGGTGTTCTCCTTGTGCCGTGAATTATGCTAAGAGGACCTTGGGTAAACTTCGGTACCCCACCACTCACGTGGCTTGTCGTCAATTCCTTGTAGAATACCGTATGAGATAAGTACCAATACCAATAAGGTTAAGACTGCGATAGGCCGTCCTAGTCCTAGAGTATCAGCGACAAACACCCACAGAACGGGTCCAATAATGCTCGCGAAGCGACCAACCATGCTATATATCCCAAAGAATTCACCGATGTACTGGGGTGGCACTAAGCGTACTAGATATGGACGATCGGCACACCATGTACCGCCTAAAGCAATACCAGACAATGGGGCAATGATCCAAATCGAGTTAAATGGAAGGCTAAGCAAGGGAACTGCAGCAACTCCGACAAGTACTATCATCCAGAGGTAGAGTACTATATTAAGTGATTTCTTTGGGCCAATTGAGTCGACTATAAAACCCCAGATTGGAGATCCTAGGATCGCTGATACTATGGAGACAGCCATAATAATTTGTACCTGAGCGTCAGTGAATCCAAGCTCATTCGTCACATATATGCCCATGAACAAGATAAGTGTATTCACCGTATCTGCGTAAAACACTCGTCCTACTAAGAAACGGCGTAACCCAGGGAATGTTTGGGTTTTTGCGAAAGTGTTTCGTATCTGGCTCGCGGAGTCAATTAATGTCCCAAAACCCATTCGTAGTGGTCCGGCTCCGTATTCCTTGACCATTACAAAACAGGGGATAGAAAAAACCAAAAAGAGGAAGGCTGTGACTTGGAAGATGCCGACTCGGCCTATTGTGTCCAGCAAGAACAATCCGATGCAGGCACCTATCAGCGATCCTACATAACCTAGGCCAACACCGAATGCCCCAACCTTCCCACGATTCTGGTCAGTGGATATTGTTGGAAGCAACGCATCGTAGAATATGAGCCCAGACTGAAACATGTAATTAGCCACCACGAACACAACTAGGGATGTGGAAAGACCGCCTTGCCCTAGCAGGGACGTGAAAACTACGCAGCAGCAAGTTGTGCCTATTAGGAAAGGTATGCGACGTTTGGCTTGGTCTGATATAGCCCCGAGTATTGGAGCCGTGACAAGCACCAGTAACATTGATATTGCGTTTGCATAACCGTAATGGGAGTCAGTTCCTCCCATGTCATTTACGACCCATAGAGCAAAATGGATAGATACGATGTTAAATGAGAACATCGTATTAGCGAGATCGTATAGGGCCCAGGAGATTATTGTTATCTTGGAAGTAGAAGGTCTGTCATTAACCATAGTTATGATGTCGCAGGTAGTTGAATAGCTGTAGTCTACTTGTATACGAGAAATGGTACGCCCGGAGGGATTCGAACCCACGACCCTCGGTTCCGAAGACCGATGCTCTATCCACTGAGCTACGGGCGCACGTAGCTAAAACGGCCCTTGATATGCTTTTCCTAGCTCTTCTAACATAGCTATTGCGGGTAAAATGGCTAGGCCAACCGTTTGCCAGGGTTCCTTACCCAGTTTCTCGGTAGCTTCCTTCATGATTTCAGACGCAACCCTAGCATATATATTCATTGTCGTAGCTATATTGGAATGCCCCACTATCTCGCTGGTTACTCTATCGGGTACGCTCAGCGCGGCTAATAGCGTCACGACACCGTTCCGACATTCATTGTAAGTCATGTCGCTAAGGCCCGCTAGTCTTAGGATACATGTGCCTCTTAAGGGGTACGGGTACACGGTGGCGAGGAGCAGGATTGGGGCAAAGCGCAAACCGAGGATATATAGTCACTAGGCGTGCGTGACTTGATAGTAACTGTTCACACCTCTTTAAAAGGGTGAAGGGCGCAACAGATGGGCCACGGATTAGCAAATTACCTCTGGTGTATGGGATACCAGTGACGGGCTATAATTGGCAAAAGGATACGGGAAATTGGTAATCTGAAAAACTCTGATACGAATACGAAATTTCCAACTGAAAGATTCAAGGAAGTCATAGAGGGTTGACAAGTACAACTCCTAGACTTCACCAGAAGGAACCTTCAACTGTATTTCCAACCGGAACCAGGGGAGAAGGCCTATAGTGATGCCGGCTTTCCCTTGGAGTCATACTCATATCTGTCAATCCAGCTTCCGTATGGATGACACGAATACGATTGAGAGGATAGAAAGTGTCGCTAACGTGATGGCGAGCCCACCTACTGCCCATTGGACACCTATGCTTTCTGTTAGGATGGCGGCGAAGAAGACGGCAAAACTGGTAAGGCCGAACTCCATCTGGTAGATACTTATCACTCGTCCTCTATAATTACTGGGGACATAAATCTGAAGCAAGGATACCCCGAGTGTGGATCGTCCAGCCAATCCCACCCCGAGAAACACCATTAGGGCTAAGGAGAGGTACAACCACGTGGAGAATGAGAAGGCTGTGAGGGACAATCCTAGTATGACGCCACTGAGAAGGAGCATCAGGCCGCGCCTCCTATTGGGGAGCGAGGCTAATACCAGAGAGCCGACCACTGCCCCAACACCCGAGGCCCCAATCAGAACTCCCATACCTGTAGCGCCCACATGGAGTATATCCTCAGTAAATATGGGCAGTAGCTGCATATACGGCATGGATAGGAGGACCATGAAGAGGTTTACTATTAGGAGGAGTAAGATGGTCGTCTCCCGTCTGACAAACCTGAGTCCGTCTACTAGGTCTGCCAAGGGGCCATCTCCCTTTTCGATCATTGTGCTGGTGCCCGAATGAGGGACCAGCACAATAAAGACCAGGGCCAAAACATAGAGGCCCGTCACAATGGCGTAGACGGCCTCAAAGCCGAAAAGGTCTATGACCAACCCTGCAATGGCTGGAGCTCCCATTCGGAGGATATTCACACCGAAGATGTAAAGGGCCATGGCGTTCATGAGCTGTTCCTCTCCCACGATTTCCGCGACCATGGCTTGGCGTGAAGGCATCATAAGGCCCTGGACGATTCCCTGAAGCAGAGCGGCTACTACCAAGATCAACCAGGAATTGGCTCGATCGGCGCTGAGGATATCAAATACGAGAGTAATGGTCACGGCTAGGGAGATTATTGCAGATCCAGTCTGGCCTACCAGTAGGACCTTCTTCTTCGGGAGTCGGTCTGCGATGACTCCTCCGAACATGGAGAGGAAGAGCATTGGTAGGGCATTTGCCAAGGCCATAACCCCTAGGAGGGTTGCCGAGTCTGTGACGCGATAGAGGAGAAGAGAGCGGGCCATCATCTGCATGTTCATGGAGGCCATCTGACTCAACATGGCTCCTAGGTACAGGCGGAAGACAGGGTTTTTTAAGGACCTGATGGTCTGTAAGTTGCCCAGTAGGTTTCTGGGGAATATTCCCTTCAACATGCCAGGACCCCTGTTCTCATCGGTGCGTCTATCCATCACAGCAAATGAGAGGCGCGTGGTACTCTCTAAACTTGGTATGGAAGGGCTTATCCAAGCCTTCTAGCTGTCCTCATTGGTAGGCGAAAATTGAAATCAGCTTGTTCCATCACCTTGGCGCTTCAGGAGGTAGGAATATTTGTCAGTTGATTACCACTATCGCAACCGCCAAGCACCATGAGTGCTGGGCGGAATAGCACCCAGATTGGTTAACTCCACATTCCTCATTGTGACTCTGTGGTCGTACAAATGTACCACTTCTCATTGTGATCCCAGTGGGGTATGCCGCAGGGCAATGGGTGACGCTCTATGGCAAGGGACGCCCACCTGGGAGCAGGCTATTCAAATACGAAGAGGTGTATTTCAAGGCCTACCAGAAGGGACAGCTAGCCGTGATTGGAATCAAGGAGTATTCGCATTATACAACACCGAATATCTGATTAGTAGCAGAGGAATCATATGGCCCGAAGAAATGTATTCGGACTTGGCTGTAGACTGCGACATACGAACTCCTGCATGGGCACAAGTCTAGCCAGATAAGGCAGTTTCGCCGTTCCATGTGAGGAGCATTCTCCATTCGTTGGAAGCTATATTTTGAATATTGATGTCCCAGCCCTGCTTGAGGGCGGCATTGGTCACAACAAGTACAGCGGGGAAGAAATCCGTCAGCATTTCGATTTCTTGTTCCGCCAGAGCACTCTTCATGGCCTCCATGGCCTTAACTAAAGGGCCAGGACAGACCTCGCCTCGGACATCTAATGTGAGGAGTTCAGGTTTGTCTGGCATCTACTCTAACTACTTTTCTTGCAACCGTTTCCACGGTCCTTAGTGTGAACTAAAACAGAGTCTTCTCTAATAATACGAATCATACCGTGGGGTGTAGTCTATATGCAAGATGGTTACTGGTTGGGTATTCAGTACATCCAAGATTCTGAGGCAAATGTCCGGTAGGATGGATGCATATTGCCATTAGCCAGGGAGTGATTGCCAATGCCCAAGGAAATCAACACCTCGTCTCTTTACATTGGTTTCGAAGCGAATCATTTTCTACTAGGGTCCAACAGACATCTGGAATGTCTTTATGAATTCGATAAGCGCCGCTTTGTCGTCACTGGATAGATTCTCATAGCTAGCACGAGAAGAATCTGCTTCACCACCGTGAGCGACTATTGCTTCTTCAATGAGGGTTGCTCTTCCATGATGCAAGAACGGCGGCTCTGATACCATCCCCCATAATTTCCTGGTGATCCACATTGCTGAATCTACAAATCGCTGTTCTATGGTTTCATTAGCCAATATAGGCCCCATGTCATGCCTTTTCAAATCAGTGTATGCGTAAACCAAGTAAGTCCCTCGCTCAGTACGACGGACTGTATTTGAGCTTGCGTTTTCGAACAAATCAACGCTGTAGGTGTCTGGGATAGAATAATCACTAAGCGTTCCAGGGGGGTTGAATGGATTGGGCTCCGAGTAGATTGGGCTGTTCAGCTCCAAATACGGCTTGTGACAAACTGCGCACCCGAGATTGTCGAAAAGGATTTCACCCCTTTCCACATAGGTTTCTAGTAAATCGTGTGTAGGCTCTCTGATGGATGGTGGTGGAAGTGCTGCCTGAAAGAGAGTTAGTGCTGTTGTGTCCGCTATTGTGAGTTCATTGAATATCCCATCTTGGTCGGCGTCTTTATTGGTTCCGGACCGTTCCTCACCTTGCAGCCCATGGTGAGTTTCTAATGCGTCCAGAGTGAATTCTCTAAGGGAAGTATAGACGCCTTTCTGTCCAAAAGGCTTAACAATCAAATCTTCGTCAATCCCTTCAATATTCGAAGTATCCACCAGTCCGTCTGGCCACACTGTCAGTTTCCCAAAAGAAACGCCTTTTGTTTGAGCTGCGACAGTTGCCGGCCTTTGAGTTAATAGTGCTTCTTGTAAAGCAGCGTTCCTAATCTCCTGCAGATCCGTGGTCATTTCTCGCGCGAGTAGCTCTATGAAGCCAGAGCCAAACATAGAAACAGTTCCACGTTCATTCCCAACAGTGGTCAATGTGAGAGATTCAAAGAGGTCCCCGGGGCCACCATCGAAATTCACATTGGGGAATTCACGTGCAAGGACAAAAACATTTGCAACGTTGTCTCCCCCCCCGCCAGGAATGGGCATGTTGTGACACCCGGAACAAGCATTAGCGTCTGGACCAGAGATGCGATTAAATCGCTCATTCAACTTTGATTGTTCGGTATTCTTACCAAACAGCCTCGTCTTTGAGTTTCCGGATCCATCAAGTGTATTAAAGGAAGCGGTGAATATTTGTTTCCCAATTGCGATTAACTCGTCACGCGTCAAGCTTCCATGCGATAAATCTTCATCTGTCACATGACGGACAATGCCCGGTGACTCACCGACTGATAAATCCTGGTTAACCACTGTTGCTTGGGTACAAGCTATGCCAAGGGACATGAGCACCACTATGGCCAGGAACAAACGTCCGTTTGGGTAATAGCAACTACTGCCGCAAACCCCGTAGCCTCCGCGGAAACGTCGCAGCTGCGCAAAGAGGTGCATATTAGTCTTACCGCGGATCTGGTACTGTTACTTCCCCGTCAATCATGTCACCAGTAAAAGTAAATTCCGGTCCAAATATCGCGTAATTGACTGGAGCGTCGATAGGGTCGAAATATGTGGTGAATTTGAATGTGTCCCCCGCACTGCCACCACCCAGACCTCCGTCAGTCGCTTCTATCTTGTACGTAGCGACTTCCGCCACTTCTCTTGACCCAATCCGCATATTTGCTTTTGCAACTTCAGTGAAGCAATCTAAGCCTCCGGTGATTACTATCTGGTTTTTCCCGTCACTTCCCCTGGATAGCTTGAACTCTTCCATGGATGTTGTACTCATCGACATGTAAAACTCATTCTTTTCAATTAATACATCACCCATTTGATATGTCGGCATAATAAAGGCTTCCCTATTAGTATCGACTCTGCAAAATGCATGATTCTGATCAAAGCTAAAGACTTCTGGTAGTTCTACAGAGAGTTCATTGGTTTCTGGGTGAGGCATCATCTTCATATTGACTCCGCCACCCGAAGCAGATGTCAAGAGTAACCGTGAAATTTCAGCCTCCAGGAGATCAGATTCATCCTGTTTCAACTGCATTTCGGCAAGTTGTGCAGTCATTACTCGGTTAGTATCAGATAGCTCAACCTCAGTGGCCCTTAAGGACTGAATCTCATTTGACTTTGACGAATAGATAAGAAAGAAGCCCACCACGAGCCCCAAAGCGAGAATCAGTATTGGCGCCAGGATTTTGTTGTTCAAACCAGTTTTCTCCCGTAATGACATGTAATGTTCTGGCTAGATGATTTGCCAGAGAATTCATGAAATCGCGTGCATGGAGTCCTAGAGAATGAAGCCAGCACGATGATATCTTGGCTATGACAAGGCTCAGTTACATTGGATCCGTGTCAGGAATCTGAAGGGGAAGCCCCGCGTTGCGGTAGCCACCAGTACCCTCTGGTACATTTACCACATCAACAAAGCCAGCTGCCTGAAGAATGCTGGCTGCGGAGCAACTGCGAACTCCAGCTTCGCAGATAACAACTATCCTTGATTCTCGGGGCACCTCATGAATCCGTTCACGCAGATCCCCCAGTGAAATTAGGATTGCGCCTGGTACGTGACCCATATCCCACTCAATGGACTCTCGGACGTCAAGGACCACGGTGTTCCCGCCAGAAACCGCGTCAGCTATCTCATGTACAGAAAGCTCAGCGAACATCTCCATTGGGAGGCCATTCTCATACCATGCATTTATGCTGCTTTCCACCACATCTAGCACAGAGAATCCACCGTCCTTGAGTTGCGAGGCTGCCCCCTCTGCCTGATCTGCATTCTCTGATACCAAGATAAGGGGAGTCCTTCCATGCAGCAACATGCCAACCCGCTCCGCGAGGCCTCTTGGGCTGAACTGGAGGCTAAGTGCCCCTTGTGGATGTCCGAGAGCAAACTTTGAGGGCTCTCGGACATCCACTATCAAGGCCTCGCCCGCTTGGGCTAATTCCCAAGCTTGGGCTAGTGACAAACGCTCAGGCATTCTTACTAATCCTCCCAGAGGAACATGCCGCCCGGGTTGTTCTCCAACTTAATCGACCCGGTTACCTTCCATGAACCAGTTTCAATCACAGATATTCTGGCCTCTTTGGAAGCAATCGCATAGATATAGTCACCATTTGGATGAACCGCTATCTTGGATGGGGTATTACCCACTGTGATTTGTTTCACTTCTTTAAGGGTTTCAGTATCTACTACTTGAACTATCGGATCTCCAGAATGGCCGATGTATGCCAACTTACCATCTGGACTAAAGGTAGCAACTACAGGCTTTCCAGCTGACGGAAAGCGTGCAATTAATTCCAATGTTACCGCATCAAATACGGCATTAGTGTTGCTTCCTATCTCCTGTACCCACATGTTTCCATCAGGGGCGTTAGTGTGCATTACTGGTTTTGCCCCGTCCGGCGTTGTAGTTTCTGCTAAGACCTCTCCAGTAGCAGCATTAACGCTGACCACAGAATCACCGGCTAGTGTCGGATAATAGAAACGCTCTACCCCATCTGGCCCAGTGACTACATCAGCATCACACACCACACCACCATCTTTGTTCACCGGCAAGTTCTCCCAAGTATCTACTACTGTGGAAGTTTTAGTGTCGACCGTCACTATGGAAGTGGTGCCCTGCTTACCAATGAGGAGATTCCCATTTTCGTTGTTCTTTCCTATGTAGATGTTCTTCGGCTCTTTGCCGACTGAAATACGGCTAGCAACTTCTAGAGTATCAACATCTAAAGAAATCACCACTGCGTCATCGGCCTCCGGGTACTTCAAACCGAGCCATACATTCTGGCCATCGAAGTAGTTGTTGTCATCATTCCAGGTCCACTTCAGGAAATCTGGTATGTCCCCGGTCTTAGTCACCAAGTTAGTCTCGGCATCGATTACGGTCACATGGGGCGAGTCGTTACTAAATGTGAGAATCTTTGCAGTTGGTGGAGGAACTGGAGTACTCGTCGCTGTCGGTACTGGGGTTGCTGTCGGCACCGACGTTGCCGTCGGTTCAGCGCCACTGCATGCGACAGCAAAAATGGCCCCAACCAAGGAAATGCCCAATATTATTGACCTTACAAGCTTCATGATACTTCTCCTTCCGGAATCAAAGTTATGGTCCATTCCGCCCCGCCATTCTCCTCGACTTCGTACGCGTACCCGTATCGGCCAGCTTGGGGAGGTATTGTCTCCAAGCATGGAGCGTGATCAGTGATAACCACCACGCTGTCCGCGCCTTTAAGTTTCTTCATAGCCTCTACCGCTTTCAGCATTGGGTAAGGACAAATCTCACCCCGGACATCCAATTCCATTTCGCTACCCCCGTTTCTGCTTACGCGATGCGTTTTATTACCTGGACTCCCAAGAATGCTCCGCCAGAAAGGGCCAAGGCGAAGAGCCATCCGCTAATGCTTAGTGATGGGATAGAAGAGAAAAAGGCGCCAACAGTGCAGCCTATGGCGAGGCCGGCTCCGTATCCCATGATGATGCCACCACCTAATGCCTGCATGTATCGTCTAGGATTCCGTGGGAAGCGTAGTTTGAATTCACTGGCAAAGAGAGCACCGACCAGAGCGCCAGGTAGTAGTCCCACGGTTACTGCAAATGAGTGGCTGAAGAGTCCTGTTGCATCCGAGAGGCCAGAGCAACCCCCGAGGTCACTCAATCCTAGCGGCTCAGGAGGAGCAAAGTTCAAGGTGCTCATGATGGTGTTGGACAATCTGGCCAGTTCCCCTGTTACTCCCCAGGGCATATGTACCATGTACATCAAGACCCCGATTACCCCTAGTACACCGCCACCCACAACCGAGGGCCAGCCTCGAACGAAGACCGAGCGCCAGAGTATCGACAGTTTCTCTCCAAGAGTGTCATCGGGTTCCTTCTTACTTTGGATGTCTGGAATGGATAATCCTGAACGGGACTCCCACCAAAGAAAGAGCAGGAATGCAATTAATAGGCCACCTAAGGTCAGGATTACACCGCCGCCATATCCCAGACTGAATTTCGATGGGATCCACAACATGGACTCGCTAGAGATAGAGGCTTCCCACCACCAATTCCAAGTTTGGGAGAGGAAGCCGAGCCCAATGAGAATACCTACCATTGATACCCAGGACGCTACGTATCCTTCGGCCATCCGATACAGTGAGCCAGAGACACACCCCCCAGAGATGACCATACCGAAACCGAAAAGGAGTCCTGCGACTATGGTAGAAATGCCCACCGGTAAAATGTTTGCCTCGTTAGGGAGAACACCGAATTCAGGAAAAGGCACCTTGCTATACATATTGATGGCAAACCCTATGGTGGCGATTGCCAAACCAACGATGATTCCTTTCATGATTCGGCTACTACCGAACAAAAAGAGATCACGGAATGCAGAGGCAAAGCAGAAGCGACTTCGCTGTAGGGTAAAGCCAGCCGCCATTGCTAGGAGCCAGAGCGGAGCTAGGATTGCCTCGGTTCTGGACATGACCACTGCCAGCCCTAAAGCTCCAAGCAGAACCAGAACAGCAACTATGCTTTGTCTAGGCATTCTGCCCAGAAGGGTGCTAGGCCGGTTGGTTGTCGGGTGTGTTAGCTCCATTAATTCTTCTCACAAAAAAACGCCCTAGGACGTGTCTAGGGCGAGGTTAGGTGCTCTACGGGGGTTTAGGGCTCTAATCAGCGATACTAGATATGCACTCCCTCCTCGTCCGTTGTGACGAGGATTCTACACCTGCAGCAGATCCAATCTATCTTTAACATGCTAACCATGGTACAACAATATGCGGAAAGTCTAGTCAATGCCATCCACAAGGAGTGAATGATACCAAATGTCACGATCCAAGTCAAGTATCTTGCTGAGCATCACATAGCTGAGGAAATCTCCCGGCAATCATCTCCATAACATAAGAAGTAGATAGTTAGTAGGAATTTGTGAGAGGGGAGATTTACATGTATCTGGCATGTATCCCATCCTCCTATTCTTCCTATTCTTCTCTCGCCAACTTCCATTATGAGTCAATTCGCCACGTTGGACAAAGATGTGGTTGTTGGTTACAGTGTTTCAGTAGTTCCTCCTTCTCAGCCAGAATTCTAGGGTAGCAGGAATGCTTTCAAGTAACCCTAGTAGTGTATAGCTGGATTCAAGGCTTGGATTTACTAGAGTATCTGTGGGTATGTTAAGATATCGGCTCCTTTGCAGGTTTAGTGATAAAGATGTTTAAGGTAGTCTCTAGTCAACGCATGGTCATAATCAGAGCTTCGTCGTGGTAGCATTGATCGTGGTTACTCCATTATTCATCAATACCTCGGGCCGTACTATTAAGCCTGTAGACGTCTCTTAGACAATTGTACGGCAGATTGCATTAGAGATTCTTTGACAATGAAAAGGAGAACGATACATGGCTAATCTCTACAATGTTGTGGCTTTTGCTGGGAGCTTAAGGAAGGGATCACTAAATCGTCTTCTTCTCCAATCAGCGATATCCCTGGCCCCAGAAGGAATGGTAATTGAGGAATTAGATATTCATCATATTCCACTGTTTGACGAGGATGTAGAAGAAGAAGGGGCCCCGCAATCTGTGGTCAGCTTCAAAGAGTCAGTTGGAGCTGCGGATGGATTATTGATTGTTACCCCTGAGTACAATTGGGGAATACCTGCGGTAACAAAGAATCTGATTGACTGGGCATCTAGGAGGAATACACCCCCTGGAAATGTCCTTCTCAACAAACCTGTCTCTATTATGGCGGTATCAGCAGGTATTAGAGGCACAGGGGCATTAGCCCGTCGTCATGTGCGTGATGTAATCGTGTTTCCTAGAGCTATTCCCATGCCTTCAGGGGACGTAGGCCTGTCTGGCGGGCTAAACAATTTTGACGCCAATGGGAATCTTATCGATGAGGCTGCTCGGGCGCAGGTTGAGCAGAATCTTGTTGCCTTTGCCGACTGGATTCAGAAGCTTACAGGTTAAACCTACTGAGGTGAATCCCATAATGAGGGCCGAGTCAGAGGCGTTGGAGATGACGAGTGTGCCATGAAGGCTTATGGGACTGTTGTGAGGGGTGTTGGTGTGAAGACCGGTGTTACCTGCTGTTGTTTAGTTAGACAACCCATTTAGCCACTGGCCCTTGAGCCATAGCACGTAGCTAAAACTCTGTCGTACTGGCCTCTGGAGTCTGCCAGTCAATGCGCTGTTCACAGTTGGCCTTGGTGATGTTGCAGAATCTACACTCGCTACCACTGGGAATCCGCATAGCTGGCTCTGGTGAAATAACTCGCTGAATCAAGGAACCGAAATTACTGCTGAAGCTGTCGTTTATAGAGCTATCTGGGATATCAACAGTATGTGTTTGGTATGCGAGCTGACCTGAGAACCTAATCTCCGAGTACTGGTTCAATGCTCTGGGTACGGCCCACATGTAAAGCAAAACTTGAGCACTATCGGAGTCTCTAGGTTGTCCTGTCTTGGCATCTACAATCAATCCCGTGGTGTCCCTAACCGCAACAAAATCAGGCCTTCCCACTAAGTAAGCACCCGTGCGGCCAAGTAATCTGAAGTCGTTTTGACCTTCCGAAAAAACCTCGTAGCCGTCACCCTCTAGCCGTGCCCGCACCACTCTCATCAAAGCCGTGTGGTTCATGTTGTATTGTGCTGTATCGAAATCGCTTGGCATATATTCGTCGGGTGCACGTTGATAATGAGCCATGAACCAGGAGGCCCACTCACATTGGGATTCTCCCACCAATAGCCTCTTGAGTTGTGTTATGGTCACCCATGGACTTGATCTTGGTGTTGGCATGATTCCCTTCCCGTACTGCTCACTGGGAGTATATTAGCCCCTGAGTACTAATTGCTTGTGACCTCATGGTTATGTAGAGTGTGGTGAGGAATCCCCACACTCCGCTGTGGGCGGTTTCCCCATAAGCATATATACCATCATGACCTCGACTATGGTACTCCAAGCCCTAAACTACCGCTGTCGATTTTTTAACCTGCCGGTGTAATGCTGCATCGTTGTGATGATGCTGTGAGGGGTGTCTGTGCAGATTCGCTGATAAAGCTAAGGCTTAAGTCTGTTGTGAGCTGGGTTGGCGAGTGGCTGGTCCATATTTATTTGTTCCCTGATTGCTTGGGTTGGCTGCCAACCCAAGCAAAACTATCACTGGGACAATGCTGGCTAGAGAAAATCTAGGAGCCTTAAGAGCAACAAGAACCGGAGACATGAGAATACCAAACCACACTAGCTGCCACCAACCAGTCCTGTTGATGTCGTGTAGCCTTCTGGCACCCAATGCCAGTCCAGGGATTAACGTAGAGAGTATGAATAATCCACTAAGCAGACCGCTCCCGCTCTGAATGCTAAATGTTCCTGTCCTAATATCTACAAAACTCAATATCGCCCCGACAACTACGACAAATAGAGTCCACCACCAATATTCAGCTCGTCTAGACCTGCCTCTGAAGTCAGCGTAGCGTTGAAAACCAAGCTTAACGGAATCTCGCAATCCAACCATTGCCGAATATCCTCTCTTGATTTGGCAATGGGGTATAGCCACAGACATATACCCAGTTGTACAGATGTCCATCGGGGCTCACAGCTATCCGGAAACCTCTACCCTACCCAATTATAACCCGTCAGGTGCATCCCACAGACCAAGGGCTGTTGTGTAAGGAATGGGAGTTTTAGCTGCGAGGATGCTATCGGGGGTTATGACGTATTGCTCTCACAGGCTAACGATTTAACCCTCACAGGGTCATGGGGGCATCATGGTCAATCTAGCGTTCCTGCAGGACATTTTGCCGAGTTCCTTGGCAGAACTTCAACATGACTAGGTTTTCTTCGAGTCATACTCCTTGTCCGTGGCATTTCTTGTACTTCTTGTCACTACCACATGGACACTTTTCGTTCCGTCCCACCTTACGACCCTGGGTTGTATTATCAAACCGGCGCTGTGCTGCAGATCGCGTCACACAATCAGCGCAGGTGCATGCTGATTCATGGCCTTCATACCAATTAGTGCGTTCCTTTCCTATTACCACGTTTTCCTCTCACTATTCCGTCTTACTATGTCTTCGAGTATGGTATTGGGCCTCATAAAGCTACTGTAAGGTTGGCAGGATTATATCTCTAAACCCAGTGTTATACCTAATCACCCGAGGGACCTCTAGAAGTTGCACCCTGTCTTTAACCTGTTTAGGTGGGTTCCACATTCAGAGCGGTTCTGGGTACTATGTGGCCTCTCTCAGTTACAACTAACGCACCTTCTATCTTTCCTTTTCCAGCGGCCATAAGGACTTGGACTATCTCTCACGGCGGCTCTATACGAGCCCATCCAGATAGGGAACTTCAGAAAGTCAATTTAAGGATTCTTGCCTCATGTGGTTACAATGGCTGACGTCCGGCAAACCCGGAGTCAATTGTGTGCCAATACATCAATTCTGGCTCCCCAGCCTGCCAGCATAGATATATGAGATTGCCTGCCATCAGGGATGGGAAATCAAAGAGTCCTGTTTCGATGCTCTTGATGAGAATGCCTAGGTCCACTATAGAAGCGATTAGCTGGTTAATTTCCTCCTCTGCATTTCGAAGAGATTCTTGGGCTTGGATCATGTCTCGTTCAGCTTCCCCACCACCATTAGATTGTATATGTTTGGATTTTGTCTGGGCGTCCCTCCTGGAATCACCCAATTTGGCGATTACAGGCTGCATTACGTCAAAGCTCTTTTGTAGCCATGGAATCAATTCCCTAGCCTGCTCTATGGTGAAAGTTTCTGGCATCAGTGAGTACGCTATTTTGTATGGATAGACTTGATTTCGGATTTCACGTTGATAATGTCCCTGCGCATACCATCAAGTTTCTGACAGACTATCGGCTTATGTATACTACCAGTCGGGGTTCGTGTACAGAGTTCCAAACGGTAATCCTGCTGACCGAGAAATGTCTTGCCAGGAATTGCGTATGTAACCCAGAATCTGTTCTTGTGCCGTGCCTAGCCTGGTATCGGTTGTAGGTCGACGCGGCATAAGGAAATATCGCGGTCCCTCGGTTGCCGTCATATATCGAAAGGAATCTATAGTGAAAATTGGATCGTTACCGGAAAAGCCTCCAATCGCTATACTGGGTATCCCTGCAACAATAAATGGAGCTGCCTCTCTTGCATTTAACGTGCCTAATGTAACCCCAGAGGTTGAACTGCCATCTTCCATCAGGAATTGAGACAAGTTAGCAGTCTGTATTTCTCTCGGAGGGAGTTGGGGTGTCAAGACTGAGGGAGGCACTCCTAGGCCTGGACCGGCGATTCTGCCTCCTGCGTTGAATGAGCTAACCAAGGGTATCACGAGCAGCACCGAAGCCCCTACGGCTAATGCACACACTGATAGTTGTGAAGTTTGAAGCTTTCTCCAGAGTCCGATTGTGATTACCAAAACGGCTAGCAAGGTACCTGACACTACGATAGCGATGACCCAATCACCAACAGTAGCGCGGGACCCGTACACTTGGGCGCCGGCACCGGAAACGAGAATAAACACTACGAGCCAGGATAAAGTACTCCCATCTCTGAATGTACTCAATAGAAGAGATGCACCGATACCGATGGTCGCAGCTAAAGGAACTGCCACTCCCACTAGGTAATAGGGGTGGGTTGTTGTTGAATTGGCCAGGCCAAAGACTGCCAGCCCTGTCGCCAGCCACCCACCCCACAGCATTGCCTGGGCTGCGACCGGCGAAGCTCGTAATACCCGGATGAGCTCACTGGGCCGACGATATACCTCCTCTGGAAGAGATGGCACGAACGCGAGCATCAGAGAAAGCACCCCTACTGGTAAGAGCCATCCGAGCTGATTTGCCAGAGGATTGGAGAACAATCCCAGAAAACCAGTATTCTGAGCCTCAGGATTCATTGCTGGCAGCTGTATGGGTTGAGGAATTCCTTGTCCTCTGGGAACTACACCATCGGAGGGGCGTTGGCCCAATGGCTGAGGTGCCGTTTGCTGAGGGCGGGGACCGATAAACGAGGTAAACCGGTTTATGCCATTGTATTCAAATACCAGAGTCCAGATTGAGTTGTCTGTCGTTGACCCGACGTATGGGCGGTCCACCTGGGGAGTCAGTGCTACCATAGTCACCCATGACATGGAGACAAGTAACAGCACACCGACGGCGGACGTAGTCCGTATTATCAGTCGGTGAATGGGGTACTTTGCAGCAAGAATGTAGTAGAGCAGGAAGACTGGCAATGGAATGAACGCCACTAGCATTTTGGTGTTAAAGCCAATACCCATCAGTACGCCAAATGTAATGAGCCATCGCCACCTGCCACTCTGAACCGCGCGAATCACAGAAAGGGCAGCTAGCAGCAGAGTGAACGAGAGCAAGGAGTCTGGTTCGTTTCGGCTGTCTATCACCACGCTGGCTGGGACAACGGCGAGCACCAGAGCGGCAACTATGGCGGCAGGCCTGCCGAACACCGTTCTTATTCCCCCATAGAGGATGACAATTGCGAGAGTGCCGATAATAGCCTCAGGAAGTGTAACCGACCACTTGCTAACGCCGAGGATGGTGGCAGGTAAGGCCTGAACCCAGAAGGATACCGGAGGCTTGTCCACCATCACCACACCCGCAGGGTCAAAGGAGGCGAAAAGGAAATTGTGGGTACTCTGAAGCATGGAGGCCACGGTAGCGGTGTAGTAGGAGTTATCGTAATCACCAAGGCGACTGAAGCGCAGAAAGGATCCTATGGCAACTGCGATTAAGAGTCCAGGGTCAAGGGAGCGCACAACAATCCAGGAACGCTCAGCAGTGATTTCCACGAACAAATTATAGCACTAACCTATTAGCTGTATTAGGTAATATTTGATTTGACGCTTGAACTGGAAGTCTCGTTTCTCAGGAGCTCTGTACGAGAGGAGTGCATTTAATATGGCTTAGCCCTGAGCGTGACGGCAATCTCTTGTTCAATCGCCTTCCTCCTGGGCACTGGGCAGTCATTCGTGCCGGCAATTTTGCTTAGCTTATTACCTCCGATGTCCGTTCCGTCAGGGAAGCCTTCACTCTTCTCATGTCCGGCACATATATAGCGGCACCCGCTTGCATTTAGAGTCGGAACCGAAAGTTCAACTCTCCTCACTTATCCGACGAGTGCCTCATTGCCAATCACACGTAACACTAACGTCCAGTAATACTCGAGGTGCGAGTGATGTCACTAAGATACTGGAAGTGAGCCATGGTTCTTAGGTTCTTCGAATTCACCTGATAGAGTGACAAAAAGGCACCACAGCGGATGCTTCATAGCCTAGTTCACTCTGGTTGCCAGGCGCAGCATGGATTGGATTAAGAGTTGACGGCTTATGGGCCCAAGGCGGCTTCACGGCTACGGCCTAGTTAGTGTATTTAGTGTATTGGGTGACATGATTGGGTTAAACTCGTCACAGTATGCGTATCAGGACTCACATCAAGAACAATCGTCAAGCTGCTGCCACTCACATCATTGAGCTAGCGCATCAAGAGTTTTCCAGAACTCCTTAATTGTCTACCGCGCCAACTGATCTATCTCCTCTATAGCCACGAGTTCAATGAGAATGGGTATTAGAACAATGCACATTCGGTCTACACGACCTGGAAGGCCTCTACGCCGGTGATATATCAACAATGGTGCCTTGCTTGGGATCAGGCACTCTGATATGTAGTATCCCAGTGAAGTACAAGTGGGCATCGCATCCGATTTATTCATTGGGCCGTGTCAGAGGGGATTTTGGTGCTATACTTGGGAGGAATTGAGCGGTCTTATGCCTCGTCATAGCTATAGCTAACACTGACATACGTTCGGAGGGAGTCATGGCCAGTAGTTCCTTGAGAATCGGTGTGATAGGTGTGGGGTTTGGCACGGCGGTGCAGATACCAGGATTCCAATCTGAGGGTGTAGAAGTAACGTCGGTATGCGCTCGACGCCGAGAGAGGGCACAGGAGGCAGCGGACCGGTTTGGTATTCCTGGTGTATATGATGATTATCACAATATGTTGCGAGATGCCCCCATCGATGCCGTCAGCATTGTCAGCCCAATTCCACTCCACCACCCCATGACTATGGCAGCCTTGGATGCTGGCAAACACGTGTTATGCGAGAAGCCATTTGCCTTGGATCAAACACAGGCGCGAGAAATGTGGCGGAAAGCGGAGAGCACTGGACTAACCAACATGATAGGCCACGAGTTCCGCTTTGCTTCTGCGCGAATGCGGGTGAAAGAGCTCATTGAGGAAGGCTACGTGGGCCCTCTACATCTGGTCCTCATGAGACTGGTAAACGGACCTAGGAGAGGCTTCGAGCCGCGTCCACTGACAGACAGGGATGATGCTGCTCAAGGTGGCGGATTCCTATGGGGCCTCGGTTCTCACTACATAGACTGTCTTCGCCACTGGTTCGGCGAGGTCACTTCTGTCTCCGGCCATGTTGCCACTCGCTTGGGCGAACGGACTCTTCCAGACTCCGATGCGATAGTCCAGGCCACCGCAGACGACAGCTTTAACTTCACTCTTGGCTTCGCGCAAGGGGGATGGGCAACCATGACGGGCACAAACGCAGCGCCATTTGGCTCTGGGGCTTCCGTGGAGATATACGGCAGAAACGGAACCTTGGTCACGCCCCACGAGGGAACTGGTGTTAACCCACCACCCCACGGGACCCTTCTCGGTGCACAGGCTGGAGACGATGCCCTGGCCGAGATTCCCATACCAGAGCGGCTTCAACCCTTCGCAGATGACAGAGATGGTCGGCTCATGCCATTCCGGCTAATGGTCAGAGAGTTCGTGCGTGGTGTCCAAGAGGGCACATCGCCAGTCCCCAACTTCTACGATGGCTTCCGGTGCCAACAAGTCTTGGACGCCGTGCGGGAGTCCTCCGCAACCGGACGAGTGGTTCAGATACTCCAGGAGATTTAGATCGTAGCGCACCGACCCTGCATAACAGGTTAAGGGTATATGCCACATCCTGGTGGCGGTCATGCAGGCCTTGTGTCTTTGAGTTGCGCGGCGGTGGGTGGATAACGATGCTGTTGTGGGGTATGGAGGTTGGAGGTGGACGCAATGTCTATTTTAGACGAGCGAGGATATCGCCTGTAGCTGGCCTGTCTCCGATATTCGTACCCACGTGGCTCCATTCGAGGTGCCTGTTCAATCCGATAATGAAGACGGCAGGGGTCGCTAGGCCATCTCCAAGGAGGTTGTAGATGCCATATTCTTTGACGACTTTCCCATCGGGGTCAGATAGTAGTTTGAAATCCGCTTCTACCACCTTCGCCAAAATAGCGGTCTCAGATACGTTGTCCATACTGATTCCGACTACCTCACTGTCAAGATAGCGGAATTCTCGGTACATGTCTTGCAACTCTACAAGTTGGTTACGACATATACCTCAGAAGTGACCTCGATAGAAGACAAGTACAACGAATTTGTTTTGTGAAAGCAATGTGGAAAGAGACACTAGGGACCCCGAAATATCTGGAAGTTCGAAATCTGGCATAGCTGCTGCTGTAGCTTTGGGTGCAGATGTAGTCATTGGAGTAACAGTCAGCGTAGCTCTAGGGACTACCAAGGTAGGAGTATCAACCGGCTGGCTACCAACAACGCAACCCACAACCAGCAACATGAGCGCTGGCATTAGCAAGAATAGTTGTACGGGATTGGGGTTCATGTCTATGCCTCTTAGGACTACTGGGCGTGTACAAACTTCCATTATTATAACCGATATGTTGCGTGCTAGGTACTCGCGGTGGTTCTATACGGCATAAGATCTATCGATTGAGAGGGTGGTCAGCAGGTTGTAAAGACCTTTTGTATTCGATGAGTCAGGGCTTGAAAGTGTCGCCAAGTGGCTCATTGAAAACACCATTAAGGAATAATACGAACTCCCTCCAGTCTCCTGTGGTATATTCTCCTGGGATATCACCTATCTTAGGATGAGCGTTTAACCTGACATGGAACCTCCAATCCGAGAATCAAAACTGCCAATCCAGGTTTTCTATGGCTGGTGGCTCGTAGGGATAACTCTCTTTTCCCTGACATTCATTATCACCCCAATCTTCCATGGCTTGGGGTTCTTCTTTGTGGCGTTGGAGCGCCAGTTCGGATGGAGTCGTGCGGTCCTATCAGTACCTTTCTCCCTCGGCCGAATAGAGGGCGCCATACTGGGCCCGATTGAGGGATACCTGACTGACCGCCTGGGTAGCCGTCGTATGATTCTGATTGGGTTTGCGCTTCTTGGAGCAGCGTTCATCTTATTCAGCTTCATCCAAGGCGTCATCGGTTATTACGTCACATTCCTGTTGATCTTCGCAGGTGCAGGGTTCGGGGGTTTTATCCCCCTCATAGCAGCCATAAACAATTGGTTTCGACGGCATCGGACCAAGGCTATGGCAATAGGTTTGATAGGGATAAACCTAGGAGCACTATTGGCCCCTCTCATGGGGCGTGCAATGGACGCATACGGGTGGCGTGCTATGGCCATATCTCTAGGAATCAGCGTATTGGTGGTAACAGTTCCGATTGCTCGAATGGTTCGCAACCGACCCGAGGAGTATGGACAGCACCCCGATGGAGACCCTTCCTCAGACCCGGAGGACGCTGCCCAGGAGTCCTTTCTGGGGGACGATGACGGCTTCACAGTTGGTGAGGCGCTCAGGACAACGGCCTTTTGGGCGATTACCGCCGCTCATGGGTTCTCCGCCGTGTCGGCTATCACAATATCTGTTCATATCATCCCGGCCATGACAGACATCGGCATGTCTTTAGCCCAGGCGGGGACAGTGGTGCTCATTTGGGGTGTTGCAGGAAGTATCAGCCAACTTGGCGGAGGTTTCCTAGGAGACCGTCTTCCTAAGAGGCCGTTGATTTCCATCGCTGTAGCCATTCAAGGTGCTGGAATTTTGATAGCAGCAACTATACAAACAATCGAGGGTGCCTATCTCTTTGCGTTGCTGTATGGAATTGGCCTCGGAGCAAGGGTACCGCTGCTGACAGCCATCCGTGGAGATTACTTTGGAAGACGTAACTTTGCCAGTATCCTGGGGGTCTCCCAAATGCCAATGAACTTATTCATGGTGGGGGCACCAATTTTAGCTGGCTACTTCTTCGACATCCTGGGCAGCTACACTATTCCATTCTTGGGTCTGGCTATCCTGAATTTTCTTGGCGCCGGAATGATTTTGTTAGCGCGTCAGCCGATACTACCCAGCCGTCACTAAGTGGTGTGCCATACACTTGTGACAATCCCTTTTTAGTGCCCGATACCATTACCGCGTAGCGGCTCCTGGGGTGCTTTCAATGTCCAGAACATTATTGTTGCTGCTGTGTATGTGACGGATATGGCCACAAACGCAACGGCGTAGTTGCCAGTCAGGTCGAACACGATGCCTGCACCCAAAGGCCCGGCTGTAGACATTAGGCTTTGCACCAGTGTCACTCCGCCCCTCAGTGTCCCAAAGTTCTTGCGGCCAAAAAATTGACCCACTAAAGCCCAGGTTACAGAATTGCAGGATTGGGCACCAGCAAACAGGAAAGCGAAGGCTATTCCTGTAAGTAAACCGCTCGGACCAAGTAATATAACTACTCCAGCTGCCAGACCAGAGATCATCGCTAAAGATGAAGTCCTTGTTCTGGACCATCTGTCGGATATGACTCCGGCACCGATAATCGCTGGGAGACGAACTAGCGAAAGTAACGATACTAAGATTGCAGCAACACCTTCGCTGTTGCCCCTAGAGACAAGCATTGGTACCATGTGCACCATCAAGGCTGACTGGGCCATGAGACGCAAGCCGATTGACAAAGAGAGTAGCCAATAGGTTTTAGTGCGTAGGGCCTCTCTGACAGTGAAGTCACCATCGAAACCAGTTGAGTCAACGAGCAGAGATTGAGAAGACTCCAGTAAGTTAGATTCTCCGGCAGTTCCGACAATTGCTGTTGCTTCTTCTGCAGAACCTGGTTCCTCTTCTTGCAGTGCTTCATCTCCCTTAGGAACGCGTATTAAGATGCTTAATGGTATACCTATTACAAGAATCAAAACACCTGATGTCATTGCAGCAGTTCGCCATCCAAAGCTAAGGATAATCCATGCTATTAAAGGGGTAATGAGGACACCCCCAACTGCTGAGCCTACCGTTGCCAGAGACATGGCTGTGCCAAGGCGCCTTTTAAACCAGTGGTTTATGGATGCCGTTATGCCATGGAAAGGTGTGGAGAAACCAATGGTTAGAAAACCGAGGAATACTACTAGGAACATTGGGAAGGAATGAGTAAGCGCTAGCAGCATGAAGCCGATTCCACCAGTAACTACACCAAACCAGACGATAGGCCTCGGGCCAATCTTATCTACCAAATAACCAACAAATGGGCCTTCTAACCCTCCTTCAAGTGACCGTACGGCGAAAGCGAGGGAAAGCTGTGTGCTAGATATCTCGAAGGCACGCTTAAATGGAAGGAAATAGAGTGAGATCCCTGTGTGGTATAGACCTCCGAAAAGGGCGTGAAAAACGGAAGCAGTAAAGACTACCCACCACCCGTAATACATTCCTTTGGTGTCGCGTATTGCTTTTCGAATCATCTAGGATCTTTCGGGTCGCGCCAATTGATTAAATGTGAGTAATCTTTGCCCATCATACAAACTTTGTTCTATGTACAGTACATGCTGGTGTCGGGGCTACCTAATGACTAATGCTTACCAATCGTAAGTGTGCGGCATTATCTGGACATACTCGTGCTTGCTAGCATTCGTGAGGCAGTACACAACATGCACTACTTCGGAATCAAGTACTGATTCTCCTCCGAGGTATCGGAGCACATAGCCTGAACTAGCAGGCTCGTATATCTAAGCTCCTGAACTTCAGACCGGTTGTTGGAGCGCCTGTATTCTATACATGGAGAAGGCCACTACCTTAGTACGTGAACCTTCGATCCACATAGAACCTGGAAGGAGAAGCGAAATGGATAGCCTGCTTCTTTACCCACCCACTCGAGAACATCGGTATGGTCGTTCGTTCATCATAAACTGGGGAAGAGCAACTGGCAATACACCGCTTGCTGGGGCCATCATTCTTGATGGTCTCCACTGGCATCTAGTGGGCATCCATGGCTAAGTCACGTTCGGACTCCCCTGCCCTATCGAGCCAATTAGCAACTACTTTGCAGATATGCTCAAGTCGCATCTGACTCATTTCGAGGGATTTTTGTCAATCACATCACATCTATTACATTTATTAATGGCAAATCACATAGAAGATGCTATTGGGGGTTGTGGGGGTGATGTGAGGTAGGCTCGCGTGGGTCTGGGCCGTATTTGTTTGCGCCAGTTTCTCCCTTTCTGACCAGCCAATCAATAAACATACTGGCCAAACCAATACTGATTGCAAAAGCGATAATAAGATAAAAAAAGAGGGAAACAAGCGTATAGACTATGGTGTCACCAACAACCACTGCAACAAGCACGATGAAAACCCACGGACTTAATGCCAGTAACGCCCATAGTTGCTGCCAGCCACTCTTCCCAATATCATGAAGTCTTCGAGTTGTCAGAGAGATACTGGGTATCAAGAGTGCTATTCTCACTATCCAACCCAGCAATGGAATCAACCCCCCTAGAGTTACAAGCAGAGCCCACCACCAAAACTCAGCCCTTGTGGCCCTTCCACTGAATTCGAAGTAGTTTTTGAACCCTAGCTTTATGGCCTGAGGAAAATTGACCATTGGCAGTTCGGTAACTGCTATTCCAATACCATTTACTGTAGGCGCATTTAGATATGCTCCACACCTATCACAGGATTGAGCATCTTCTGGGTTCTCACTACCGCATGTTGGGCAGTTCATATCAAGCTAATTTCTCTTTCAGCCACCTGTATGTGTGGAATAAAGATATATCCCCAATAGCACCCAATCCCTAATGAAAATTCCTAGGTGTCAGGCCGCATATTGCGGCTAGAAGGATTCTGCTGGGGGTTACAAGGCTGTTGCGAAGGAAGAAGGAGGGAGATATATCCTATCTGCCCCGCGCTGTATCCAATTCCCAATGAGGTTCCTTGCCACATTGAATTCCTAATGCCACTAGTGAATGTATGTCGACATTTCGGCCAAAAAAACAGGGATCAGTCTACTGGTTGTCTCTTGGTAGTCTCTATAGGGTGGAAATGCTTCTACCGCTATGCCCCAAAGCCGTTGCCTTTCCTCCGAACCAGTAACTTCTCGGACGCGCATCTTGTGCACGTTTACACCGTCACGAATTTCCACGTCATGATTTGCCTTTAAGTTGTAGTACCAAGAGGGATTTTTCGGCGCTCCACCTCTTGATGCTACCAGGATGTAATTTTCACCATCTACGGCTCTCATTAATGGAGTTTTTCGGATGGCACCTGTCTTGGATCCCTGACTGGTAACGATGACAATTGGTAGTCCCCTCAATGTCGTACCTCGAGTGCCACCACTTGATTCGTATAGTTCAACCTGTTCAGCCACCCATCTGGTTGGATTGGGTATATATTGGTTAATTGTTATCTCCTTCCCTAGCCATTGGGAATAGTAGTATGAGTATGAGTATGAGATGCTTATGCATCTCAATTCCACCTAGGGCGCCTAGCCTTGCGGTACACACTACCATTTTCCCCGATAATGCCTAGATTATCTCAACTAACATTCTTGGACGGATGAGAGACGCTCATTGATTGCAGAACACAATAGTTCATGATTACCAGAGCCAATCATCAGATTCTTCTCGTCGGTTAGCGTTAACATTACTCCCTTGTTACCACTGACGTTATACGCCTTTCCATTTCTGCCATAACGAATACCCCAGCCTCCATAGTCTTTGAGAGGGCTGTAAGTCAAAGTTTCGGCTTTCCTGATACTATCGAAGCCAATCACTATCCACTTCCTATGGAATGGCCTAAAACGAACACACACACCACTGCCTCTCACTTCCGTGTCAAGCCCCATAGTATATGTGAACATAGGGAGGCCACCTCCCAGAACGATGGCGAGGATAACCATTGTATAGTCCAGAGGAGAGCCCAAGACGAGCTGTTGTAGTACTATCCCGAGGAAGAATGCAGGGCTAATGAGAATCGACAGCCATATCCACCACTGCCGGAATCGCTGCTTCTCTGAATAGGATGGTTCATTCTGTTGCATCAATTTCCCCAGTCATGACTAATCTTCCACGGCACCACTTGCCTCACAGAACCCACTCTCATTATAACCCGTTAATGGGATGCCATGGGTTAGAATATAAGAATATGACCAGATGGGAAGCTTCTTCGAACCTTCGTCTTATGTGTGAAGGTAATCGTGAACCATGATGGCACGCAGCCACGTATCCAATGGGTAAGTGATGCCCAGTTATGCGCGAGAGTGTGCTAGTCCTTGCGATGACTGGTCTATCATCTTGGTGGACACATGTTCTCCTAATGCATATGAATACCAGATAGCCTCAGCGTCTTATATGGCAGTCAGGTGGGTCTGGCCATTTGCGAACAGCTCACCTATGTGCCAGAATACATCGATACTCTAACTAGGGAGGAGATTGGACAATGTGTGTTGCATGCGGATGCGAGACGACGCAGCCTAAGCCAAAGAAGTAACTACGAAAGGCATTTCTTAGATGAGAGGAGGGACTCGCCGATTCGAGTCCCTCCTATATTCCGTGGGTGCCACGGATAAGTTATCATTCTCTGAGCCATGCTCTATACTTGGTACAGTCTCACGTCGTACTAAGTGAACCAAGATAGCTTTCGCTTTGATCAGAACCGGGGGCATTCTGTAGATAATCGTTGGTGATAGAGGCCGTTGCCGTCGTCTTCAGAGACGAAGATAGATATCGCGCACACTCTGTAACTCCCTTTGTTAAGCATTAGTGGGATTTACCTCTTAGTTTTTCGTAGGATGCAAACCTAGGTGGATTGGATGCGGTCTGATAGATGACTTAGGCCCGTGAGTCGCGGCTTTCCAAGGAGAGGGTACCTAAGATTCAAATGCAATCACAGCCTTCGCACATGTGGAAGGCGGGAGAGACAGATTACCGGCGAAGCAGTGGGTACCGCTTCGTTATTGTGGGCCTAATGGCGTCTCTCGTTTTCTCAGCTGGGCTTAATATGTTCCCCATAGGGCCCATCGTACCGGTGATTATTGGCGACTACGGGATCAACAATAGCACCGCCGGCTTCCTGACAAGTATTATATTCCTTGTTCACGTTGTCTTTGCTATCCCAGTAAACTTGCTTGTAGGCCGTATTGGGTTGAAAATGCTGATTGGCTTTGGAGCGGTGACGAGCTCCGTTCCGGTGCTGAGCTTCCTGGCAGTAGATAGCTATCCTCTCCTTCTAACGATTCGGGCAATCTATGGGGTTGGTTTTATCCTATTGTTTCCCACATCAGGTCCATTGTTCATGCAATGGTTCCGCCCCAAGGAGCTTCCTTTCGTTAACGGGAGCTTGATGCTCAGCGCCAGTCTAGGACTAGCTGTGTCGGCCTTCCTAGTTGCCCCCCTGTCAGAGGCCATAGGATGGGAAATAGCTCTGAGCGTGTTTGGAGGTGTATCCCTGGGGAGTGCAGTTGTCTGGCTCCTCTTAGGGAAAGCACAAAGAATCCCCGCGGACAGCGAGCCGCGTCCACTAATACGGCGTGTCTGGGAAGTCCTCCACGACCGCAGCACCTTACTTGTGGCAGCTGCAGATGCAGGACCTCTTGCACTTCTTACAGTGTCTCTGGGATGGCTGCCGACGCTCTATCATGAGGTGCACAATATGCCATTGGAAAAGGGAGGTGTACTCATGGGGCTCTTGTCATTGGCTGGGTTCATCAGTCTGGTACTAGCCAGTATTCTGACTACGCGAATTTCCAAGCGGCGGCCGTTTCTCATCATCCCAGGTATTGTGGTTGGATTCGCTGGGCTTGCGTGCATCCTACTGCCAGACTCAGTCGTTCTATACATAGCTGTTGTGGTGTTAGGGTTCGCTTGCTGGTTCTATCTCCCAGCTCTTATCACCATTCCAATGGAATTGTATCCGAACAACCCGCGTCGAGTTTCCCTCATCTTTGCGAGCCTAATGAGTATCGGTGGCATGGCTAGTTTTGTTTCTCCGCCGTTTGTAGGGGTAATTGGTGACCTGACCGGAAGCCTCGTTCCAGGGCTTGGCGTCTTCGCTATCTTTGCTTGGAGCCTCGCTATCGCGGGGATCTTACTGCCTGAAACTGGTACTACGAGAATAGAACCTGGAGAGTCACCCGGTGATGATTCTGTGTCTATGAAAGTTTAGCGTATCTTGTGGGATTCAAACACCTGAACTCCTTAGAGCAAGGCCCCATAGTAAATCCATTCTTACTGAGAGCTCCTCAGGGGGGCGCTTGCAGTTTTGTAAAGCATATATCTGTTAGTCAAGGAGATGTCATCAAGATTCACAAGGCTATTGTGAGGTAGCTTGCCGTGTGCCTGCCCCATACTTGTTCTGATATGAGTCACCCCTTACTGACAAAACCAAATAATCCATACAACAATCAGAGCTATAGCATCAAGGGAAGTCGCAGTGATAAGCACAAACAAAAGATAAGCAAACCAATGTCACTCATCCTCCAGTATAGCAAGACCTACTCCGAAGTGCTAATCAAACCAATCGAGGCAACTATAGTTACTACCCAGTAAACAAACTTTCACCAGCCTGACCTACCGATGTCGTGGAATCGTTTTGTGGGAATCGATATTCTTGGGAGAATGATGGCCAGACCACACTAATCTCTAGTGATTAAACAGGCTGGTGCAGCGCCCTCAAAATAGGTCATACTCAGTTAGAAAAGTAATCGACCCAATGCTTCCAGCAAATCCGATTCCGAAGTGTTAATGTTTTCAACAGAGATAATGAGTTGACCTGTTTACTGGCTCTTGATTTTGAATGGGACGGCTATGGTTTCAAGCTGGATTAGATGGCCTCCACTGATGTATACCCGTCAACTGGACATATACAACAGATGGACATCTGGGTACCTCTTTACACCCACCGCCAATTCGAATCGGTAACCATCTGGTGCGAAGCAACATACGGAGCGTGGGAGGTGATTAGCCACATATACCACTGACGAAAAAGAGTCTTTCTCTGTGACCTTCCTTGGTCAACGGTCAACCACCTCTGGAAGGTATGGTGATCACGGCGCTGCCAAGCGTGCTCCGCTCTCCTTGAGCATTCTCCGCCCAGATTTCACACTCCACTAGGTGTTCGCTATCCTCTATTCGCTTGGTGTCTACCTTTCCCTTGCAGATGATAGTCTCACCGGCAAAGTGAGGGCGGCGGTAATTGGCCTTCAGTCTCTTGATGGTACCATCTGGGGTAATCCAGTCGGTGAGCATCTGTGCCAGGAAGGCGCTGGTAAACAAGCCTGGAACCACGGTGCTGGGCCATCCAGCTTGCTGGGCGGCATCCTTATCGTGGTGGATCTCGGAAAAGTCTTCATAGGCAGCACAATACATGACCAACGCCCTGGAGGTGGCCACTTTCGCCAAGGCTGGAATCTCCATCCCCTCGGTGACATCCTCATAGTAAAGTTTCTCTGCCATCTGTGGCCTCCTTACTGATTCCTTGGCCCGAAGCCAACGCCGGTTCGGCGTTGCACCATTACAACGCGATTGTGCTGGTTCTTGTACTTCGTTTCTGTAACTGTGAACAGCAGCTTCCCATCTCGCCCGTCCCTCTCGAAGAAGTCAACCACATTGGTGGTCAGGATGATTGTATCCCCAGGCCGGATGGACTCGAAGAATTCCCATTCGTCGCCAGCAACGGCGCCACCTCGAGCAGAGCTGTCGTAGGTAGCCATGGGATTACCGGCGCGTGTTGAGGGATGAAAAGCGATTGGAAAGGCGATAATTCCCCCGTGTGAAGTCCACTTGGAATACTCCTCATCTCGCCAAAGGGGGTTGGTGTCCCCCAGGGCGTCTGCGACCCTGCGTATGGTCTCCTTCTCGACCTCTATGACCCCTGGCTCTGATTCCACTCCTATAACGCCGCGCATCTCTTCCGTAATGAGTGATTCCGATTCTTCAGTCAAGGCAACGCCTCCTATCCCCAGGGAAAATTCTTCCTGGCCGCGCTAGCACCACCAACACGTGGTGGTTACCCCAGTCATGAAGATCGCTCTTGGATAGTGAGCCTGTCGCCGTCCTGTACTTCGCTGTCTAGACTACGGGTTATCCCCAAATAAGCATCGTTGAGTAGGAAATCTATATTTGGCCCTACCTGGCCATTTTGTGGGTTCCAGAGGCGCTGATGCAAGGTAGGGTATCCTTGGCTTAGTCCGAACACCGCTTCTCTTAATGTTTCTCCCAAAGAGAAATCTACTTCGAAATGCTTACGTCCACCTCCATTCCCTCCTAGGTAACTGGTGAGCCAGCCATATACCTCGATATGTATCTTACGCTCCACTTCGCCAGCCACATTACCACCTATGCTAGTCGTATGCTGTGTCATCAGAGCCACCATCCTTTATCTAGGCTACTCTTTGCCACAGGGCAGAGAGTGCTGATGCCGTGCTGGGGGGTAAGCTTGGGATTGTCATTCCTACTGCAGAGTCGCCAACTCAAGTATCCTTTTGGGTACGATAGCGGGGAGGCTTCAGGGTCACGACCATTGCTGTGGCCACCAACATGGTTCCTGCAAAGACAATGAAAGCTGTTTTATAGCTTCCGGAGGTGTCGTACACCCATGCGGCGAAAACTGGGAATAACATGGACAACCCGGTGTGCGGTATCCCGGATAGGCCCAGAATTGTGCCAAAAGACCTTCGTCCGAAGTAATCTCCTTTGATGGCTGGCAGAGTTGCCGCCAAAGCTCCATAGGATGGGGCATATATGGCCACGAACAGCCAGACATGCCCTATGGTCTGTGCCTGAGCTAGAATAAGAAAAGAGATGGTTAAGGTAGTCATAAAGACTAACGTTACACGCTTGGTTCCAAACATGTCGTTTAGAACCCCCCCCCCTACCCTGCCTAACAGGCTGGTCATGCCGATGGAGCCAAGAACGCCGGCAGCCAAGGTGCGCGAGTATCCCATGTCTTCCACAATTGGGATTGCATGAAGGGTGATTGCACTGGTTGTCCCGCTGCGGAGTGCAAATGCTGCGGTGATGGTCCAGAACGGCCAGCTCGTGAGGGCCTCTCGCACTGTCATCCCGATGTCCACATCGCTAGTCTCTGCCGCCACTGACGGAGAGGAGTGTTCTGATTCTTCTGTTGAGGCCGTGCCAATCTCGGCCTTTGTGTCGGGGGTGTCACCATCTGGGCGCAGGCCGTAGACTTCCGGCCTGCGTCGCATAACCAGACCAGCTGGAACTCCCAGGACAATTGTGCCGATACCAATGGCGACGAAGGATGCTCGCCACCCGTATTCGGTAAGAAACCAGGCGACAAAGACTACTCCAGCGGCGCCAACGGCAGTCGCTGCCCTTATCAGTCCGAAGGCAGTCCCGCGCCTCCGTATGAACCAGGTGGCCACCGCTGTGTCCAGGGGGATATTCCCTCTAAAAGCCTGACCGATTACGATCAAGAATATGAAGACCAGATAATAGTCTAGGAGCGAGTTGATCCTGGACAGCATTATGAAGCCCAGGCCCATGATGACTGCACCCATGACCATGAGTGGCCTTGGCCCAAATTTATCGACGAGGAAACCCTCTACTCCTCCCAGGACCCCGGTCTCAAGCCTAGATAGCGAGATAGCCGCCGCTAGCTGTGTCCTGCTCCAACCAAAATGGGCAATTAGCACTGTGTAGAACACGCTCTTACCATAGCCGTAAGTCATGCTGGAGAAGATGTGTGTTAAGACTCCAGCCGCCACTATCCACCAGCCGTAGAAGATTCTTGGTTTTGTCTGCTGTATCGCGACCCTCCTTCTATGAGGCCTGCTTCGGTATTCTTGATTGGCTTGACATCAAGCAGCCCGCTCGCAGGAATTCTCTCTAACCAATAGGCTTATTAGCCATACAATGCAAATATATCGTTTATCCTAACTTAAATCTACAATGTCAGCTTTCGCTTATCGTTCGTAGTTACCCAATGAATCTAGCTCTGCATGCTATATCCTGTGCTCAGAATATGTGGTACGGACTTCATGCCTGGCCATATACCGGCGTTAGCCATTGGGGGTGTGATCTAGTTTTCCCATGTACTGTTTCTCGATAGAGGCGCCGCAGGCGTCGTGTGATGGGACCTGGTCGTCCGGAGCCAGTGCGGTATCTGTCCACGGACGCAACAGGCTCTATTTCGGCATAGGTTCCGCAGAGGAAGATTTCATCCGCCACGTAGAGCTCGGTGCGATCTACTTCCCGTTCCTCGACCGGTATCTCGAGATCCTCTTTGAACATTCGAATTACGGTATCTCTGGTGATTCCCTCTAGGATTCCCGCAGTGACTGGGGGAGTTATGGCTACGCCATCACGCACCATGAATATGCAGGCATAGGCACCCTCGGCCACTTTCCCCTGGTTGTTAAGTATGATTCCGGAGTCGTAGCCATTGATTTGAGCCTCAGTAGATACCAGGCGACTATTCTGGTAATTCGCGATTCCTTTGGCACGTGGAGGCATCACGTTGTCTGCTATGCGGACCCAGCTACTGATGCAACAGCGGCTGCCACGATTACGGCTTAGGTTGGAAGTGGACGGTTGCGCGGTTATATAAACATTCCCTGGCTGTTGGTATGCAGCTTGGTATCCCGGTACTGAGCCGCTGAAGTAAGCAAAGGGGCTTATGTAAGTATCTTCCTTAACCTGGTTGGCCCGGAGAAGTTGGATGATGGCCTCTGTGAGCTGCAGAGGGGAGTAAGGACAATCCATACGCATCAGTTTCATTGAATCCCATAGTCGGCGCATATGGGAATCCAGACGGAATATGTGCAGTTCTTCTTGTTGCGAGTTCCAATAGGCCCGGATGCCCTCGAAAACAGCTGAGATTGCTGTCCATGACATGGCGGTTATATGCACTGTCGCTGCGTCCCAGGGCATCAGATAACCACCGTACCAAATGTAGGCCGGAGACACCACATCAATTGCGGTAGCGCCATCTTTATTTTGCATCTCGTTCAGGGCTAGATACGTCCAGTAATGCTATCCCGCCTGCTCAACTCTAGCACGGCTGATCGTACTACGAAGATTGAGTTAGGAAAAGGTGTGACCTGCTGCTATGTCATGATGCATACATTGATATTGACATTGAATTAGGTTAATAGAGTCGGAATCAGCAACAACAGTCTCAATGTATATTATACACTTGCGTAGATTAAACGAGGTCTAAATTGGAATTTCAAAGCAAGATGAGGCTGAAAAATGCCCCTAGGGCCTGAACAAGAGATTTGCTTTACCACTGCTGTATCCTACATTCACTTCTCTTTAAGGAGGATCTAAGGTATAGAGGTAGCCTTTCGTCATACATCCCAGATTCGCAGCTGTTGTAGGATCCTCCAGCAGTCCAAACGATGTGAGTGATTCCTTCAAACTTTTGTCTGAACCATACACTCAAAGGCTCCCTCTATCCGGCAAATCCCAACTCACAGGACATTGAGAGTCTCACAATCCACGTCAGTGTGAAGGCTCTATTTGAGCGCCATAATCTGGGTTAGACAAATGGCCAGCGCACCGCAGGCCTCCGCCATGATTTCTTATACGGACAGGCAAAGGAAATTGTCCAGTAGTTTTCACTGTTTCCGGCTGAGTCATTCGCCGTTTATGGGGGCCTTCAAGAAATCAGACTTCTATTTGGCTTCGAATATAGGCTCCCGTTTCTCCACAAACGCCCTGGCCGCCTCTCTGGTATCTTCCAGACCCATGAGGAACTCACGAGCCCTCTGTTCTTCCTCTCTTACTTCTGGGGATGCCCATATCCTTGTCTTGAGCATGAGTTCCTTGGTCTTGCGAAGATGAAGAGGAGGCAGTTTGGCCAACTGCTCGGCGTACTCCCAAGCTGCTTCCATAACCTGTGAGTCGGAAACGACCTTGTTCACTAACCCCACCTCATAGCACCTCTGGGCTGATATTCGGTTGCCGAGCAAACCTATCTCCGTTGCGATGGCCCATGGGGTGATGTTGGTAACTGCCATGTGATAGGGTCCGAGAAAGGCTGTGGGGACCTCTGTCATGGCGAAGACAGCGCTCTCAGCGGCCACACGAATGTCACACCCTAGTACCATGAAGAAGCCAGCGCCAAAAGCATAGCCGTTTACTGCTGCTACAATAGGTTTTGGAATGTCTGGGACGTGGTAGCGGCCGTAGATGTTCAAGGAGGCACTATCACTACGCTGAGCCCCCTCAGCCTGTTGCTTGATATCTCTGCCGGCACAAAAAGCCCTGCCAGCACCGGTAAGAATCGCCACCCAGGCGTCATCGTCCTGGATGAATTGTTGCCATGCCTGAGCCGTATCCGATCTCAACTCTTGGCCAAAGGCGTTGAGTCTCTCTGGGCGGTTCATGGTAATGGTTACTATACGCCCAGTCTTCTCGTACTTCACGTGCTTAAGATCGTCCATGCCATTCCCTCCAAATTTCATTATTAAGCGCCCTCTAATTGGGTGATGCAACCTCACAGTTGGGAGCCGCTTTAATAATTATGATAATGAAGTCTGCAACGATGGACAACCCTTTTGGGTCACCGCACGCAGGTCTTAGCTTGACGCTTCATTTCCTGCATTCGCGAGAATCGAGTTCGCGAGCCATTTTGACCAATGGCATCCATGAGTCGACCGAGTATTACGGATATGGCCCATCTACTTGCTAACACCCTGTACAGAATCTCGGAAGCCAAGTCACAGAATCTTGCGTAGTACCATTACCGTATCTACTTCACGGATAGCTTCTTTCGTAACGTTGCTTAAGGATATCTCTCAGCAAATGGTATCTAAAGAGCCAATCTAAGTGCTCCGATGGCTGATAGAGGTACTCCATACGCCGCTATGATAGAGACCCTTAAGGTGAACCGAGAGGCAATGTTAGCCACAACAACTGACTCTTGGGCTCAAGCATCTGACCTGGCTGCTTTCTTGGCAGAAACAAGAAAGCTACCGATTCGGATGAGGCACCAGATCGTCGGAATAATGGTTCGTTTGTCGGAAGAGGAAGGAATCAGACCCAAAGACGTCAAGACGAACCTGCTGGATAGTGCAGCAACAGATAGCGGCATCTCATCTGATTCTTGAGGTTAATCGGAAACGCCTCACAAACCGCCGATGGGTCTCATCAACAGCGGACGACACACTGGAACAGGCTATTGAGGCGCTGTAGCAAAACAGTCTAACCTTCAAACACATTATCACTTGCCGCAATTAGCGTTTTGGATAGGTTAATATCAGGCACGAAATGATATGATGTGAGATGCTTGTCCAGACATGGGAGTCTTAATGTCCATATGCTGCCCCCGGGACTCAGCATGCGCCTGGCTGGATATAATTGGGGTAATTGCCCTCACCCATTAGGGAACGCCCTACACGACAGGCCTACCACACTGGATTACCTAAATGTCGAACCCCTAGGTGGCTACAGTCGAGAAGCCATGTTAGCGAAGGTTCAGAAGAAATTCGGATGATTCTCCTGGTAAGAGGATCCAGAGCACAGTGCCCCTACTTTACCTCCTGGCTCCAGACAATCTACTAATTGGCCTCACAGTCAATGAGACTAATGGAAGACACTACCGAACTGGGCTTATCTGGCGTCAACTAGAATCAGAAGAATACACTTCCAAGGATCTCGAAGAACTTGCTGAAGCGAGGCTCGGGCCTGGTGTGATTGCGCCCACAAAACAGATCACTGCTATCTGGAACCAAGAAACTATGTCCATAATAGTTCTATGATGCTGATTGTCAGTTTCTCAATCTGATGAGAAACTCCTAGGATGGCAATATCATTAGGAGCACTCTGTGGACTGATCTCGCTAGTTTCCTGGGGTGTAGCTGATTATCTAGCCAAATTATACGCGACTCAGGTTGGCAGTAGTAGAACAGCATTTTATGTACGTTTCCTAAGCCTATTTCCACCCCTATTGGTTCTTGCTATACAAGCATGTTTAGGCCAGCTATACAGCCCTATTGACTGGCCAGTGATATGGAAATTAGGGCCCTTACTTGGCGCTGTTCTCGCCTTGTCTTATGTCTCATATTATCGTGGGCTTGAGACTGGAACAGTTTCCATTGTCGCGTCCGTCTCGTCCGCATGGTTTGCAGTAGCTGTAATACTCGCTTTTATTTTCTTGGGCGAAGTTCTGTCCATATACCAGGCACTTGTGATTGGCATAATCGCAATCGGTATTATCATGCTTTCTGGCCTACAATCATCTTCAAGAGGCAGACCAACCGGATTCGCATACGGCTTAGCCTCCATGCTGTTTATGGGTATAGCTACGTTGCTATACAAATACCTAGTGGAGGCAGCCGGACCAATGATGTCATCATTTGTAGGCAGTCTTGTCAGTGTCATATTACTCTGGATCTGGCTTCAAAGCTCTGGCTTTACCCTAAGACTTCCAGGGAGGAAGGGATTGCACACTCTAATAGCTACAGGGCTCTTAGATGTGGCTGGATTGATATGTATGATAATAGGGCTGGCACAGGCCCCGATATTCATGGTTGCCCCACTAGCGGCTGCGCATCCTATTGTAACCATGTCGTTGGCTGTGGTTTTCCTGAAGGAGAGATTATCCATACTTCAGTGGGTCGGTGTGATTCTGACTATTGCAGGAGTAATTGTACTCAGTGCAAATGGGTGACATATTGAGAAGTCTAATTTGGTACTCAGCCTTCCCACAAATCTGTCTTCTTGGACAAGAAAGAGGTTCTCTACCACAGGGTCAGGGAGTTTTTCCGTGCCTATAATAATGGGGCTGGTGATGTGGGTCTAACCCATGACAAGTTGCTTGGAAAAAGTGAGATCACCTGTCTCTAGGTGTAAACCAGTGTTTATCGATGAAGCTACTTATGCCTGAACTATTCACCCCTGTAAGCAACTGTTACTTGGCGTTTGTGTGCTAGTTGTCGTACTAATACACCAGTATAATGATGCGCATGTGCCCCTACTTCATACAGAGTATCAGGAGGCAACTATGCCGTGGGTTTTAATAGCCCTGCTAAGTGGGGGTATTACAGCCATAGTGAGTATTTCGGACAAAACAGTTATATACAAGTACGCGAAGACACCGCTTACTTTGCCGTTGCTAATCGGAATGGCTCAGACAACAGTTGGGATTTCGACTCTGACAATCACCGGTGTGCCGGATGGTGCAAATATAGCACCAAGCTTATCAGCATTGGTGTCGGGAGCATTCTTCGGATTCAGTGGTATCCTTTCCCAAAGGGTGTTGTACACTCACGAAGTCTCCAGAACCATCCCTGTAACCCAGTCCTCTCCAATATTTGCTGCTATCTTGGCATTAGCAATACTGAATGAGGTAATAACACCTCTTCAGTGGATTGGGATAATTATAACGGTTGTAGGCAGCACGCTTCTATCACTCCGGACAGATGGGCCGTCTGGGAATATATTCCTAGATAAATCGTTTTACTTGCTGATGCTATCGGCCTTCTTTTTTGGTGCCGCTAGCGTGATTGGCAAGTTGGCTCTAGATGAATTACCGCTGGTATTTACACATGGATTAAGGATGCTAGCACTAGGCATTATATTCTTGATTTTCAACCTTAGACCAGAACCGTGGTTTGATGTTAAACGAATTTTCAAAGAGCGAAGCCCTGCTCTTCTATTCGTCTCCACTAACGAATTTATAACAGCGAATATTGGCCTAATAACCTTCCTATGGGCGCTATCTATAGGGCCGGCATCCCTGGTTTCGGCAGTGTTCGGTACTCGAGCATTGTTTGTAGTGCTATACAGTCTGTGTATCGCCACAATTTGGAAAGGAGCGCTTGGAGAAGAAACTTCTCCTGGCACTATGCTAAACAAGGTGTTTTCAACAAGCCTAATTGTCGGTGGAGTTGCTGTGATAGCTATCTAGATGAACTGATTAAAAGACGTCTACGCCATCAAGTGCCAATCGGTCTTTGACCATTTATACGACAGCTATTTTGGAGAGGGCGGGTCTCTATATGAGATGGCTAACGGCTAGGAGCCCAATGGGGGATTAGGTACAACGGGGGCCTGTGAGATGAAAATGAAGAGCATATTGCTACATAGCGTCCATCCACAATCACGCTAAGCTCACTTACCGCCTAGAATAGCTCGCCGCGCCGCGATAGAATCGCAGTGTTATGTGTGAACGCCATTTCGGCAATATGCTAGGCTTGTAGGATTATCACCTGTTACCGAGGTCAAAATGTCACAAGAGACGGTTCGGTTGGGCTACATAGGAGCTGGGCGATTTAGCCGGAGTCGACTGCTGCCAAGCTTCAAGAAAATCCCTGGGGTAGAGCTATTAGCTGTATCAAACAGCAGCGAAGAATCTGGCCAACGTGTTGCTCAGGAGTTTGGTTTCCAAAGGGTATACACCGACTGGCGGGAGTTGGTGAATGCCCCTGACATCGACGCGGTCGTCATTGGGACCCATCCACCCCTTCATCAGGATATGTGCTTACAGGCATTGGATGCGGAAAAACACGTTCTCGTGTTGAACGCCATCGCTGCCACCCTCGAAGAATCCAAGGACATGCACCAGAAGGCCCGAGATAAATCCAATCTGGTCACCTTGGTCTACCCTGGCCAGTTCTACCTCCGAGAGGACGCACAGATGTGCTCACTGCTGGAAGAAGGGTACGTGGGCCAGGTCCTCCACGTTGCGGATTACTGGTATACTCGTTTCTTCAGCTTGGGAAGTCAGTTTGAGGTTGCCCGACGCTGGTTCGGGGAACACACACGAGTGTTTGGCTACAGAAAAAACTTCGACATCGAGGTACAGGCCATAGACCAACGGCCTGGGCCTGTTCGGGCAGATACTAATGTGGTCGTGGGCGAGCTGGAGAGTGGGGGGACAGTCACTTATCTCCACAGCACCATGGCTGGGCCCATAAACCTGGCACGCTTCGAGGTGTACGGTTCTGAAGGCACCCTGGTATGCTATTCCTATGGACAAGCCTGTGAGGGTGTCTATGGAGCCCAGGCAGGGGAAACAGAGCTACGCCCCATTCCCGTGCCGCCTCATATGCAAGATGCCTGGGCCTATCTCAACGCGAGCATACCTGTGGAGGCCGACTTCATCGCCGCGATTAGGGAGGGGAAATTCCCATCTCCGGCTATTCCACGTTTCTGGGATGGAGTGAAGCTCATGGAGTTCGCTCAAGCTTGGCGTTCCTCCATTGATCGAGGGAGTTGGATAGATCTGCCTATTCCATAGCTACGTAGTCATAAATCGAGTCGCTGCTCCATATACATTGTCAGTCACCACAAAGAAGTCCCTATTTTCTGTTAAGAGCGCTAGGTCTGTTAATTCAGTTCTAGTAAATCATGGAAGCACATCTTCAGAGCGCAGTAAAAAGACTCAAGCCAATTAGACTCTGATCCTCGGTACCACAATTGACGACAGCACCGGCAAAAATTGGAAGATTTACGTGCGATTCAGGAGGGCTGAACAACCCTCTTATCGACTAAGAACTCGTGAGTGGCGTTGAACCTCGTCAGAAACCATATTATTCATGGAGGGCGCTATTGATTGAGATTAAGGTTCGCCTACTTTGCTCCGAAGGACGCCTACCAGAGCGCATGTCCGAAGGGAGTGGTGGTTACGACCTGTTCGCGTCTTATGACAGAATAGTCCCTGCTGCCACCGTATCCTCGAAAGGAACCGTTGACCTAGGAAGAGCATTGATTCCTCTCGGAATTGCAATCGAGCTTCCAATCGAGACGGTAGGCCGCATTGCTTCCCGCTCCGGTCTGTCCGTGAATTCAAATATAGAGGCCGGTGCTGGCTGGATTGACAGTGACTACCGGGGCGAGATTATGGTCGAGTTGAAAAACTTCAGTTCCGTCGACTTCAAAGTCAAACAAGGTGATCGAATAGCCCAACTAATCCTGTTGCCTGTTACTCTGGCCGTATTTAAGGTCGATGAAGGGTTGGGCGACACAGGCCGAGGACAATCCGGTTTCGGATCTACCGGGGTCTAGTCCTGCAACAAGGGGTTTCTCCTCAACAGGCCTAGCAGGTTTGAAGTGGTGATTTCAGCCACATCGTCCACTGAAATACCTTTGAGTTCCGCAACTTTCTCAGCGACCAACCTCACATCTTTCGGCTCTGTCCAACGTGCCCGGTTGCGCTTGAAAATCTGAGGATAGGAATCCGTCTCAAGTACGATACTCTCCATCGGTGTGTTCCTGACTACATATTGAAGATCAGGCAGGCGCAACAATGGTTTCCCGATGGACAACATCAGACCCATGTCGAGACACCGTTTAGCTACATCTTCACCAGATTGAAAATAATGCATCACTCCACCAACTACCCATACCTTCTCCTCGGCGAGGACACGCAAAGTTTCGAAGTGATCGCTCGGCCGGCCTGGTAACTCCCTGGAATGAAAGATCACAGGTAGATTCGATTCCTTGGCAAGACGTATTGCCTGCCGAAATACCTGTCGCTGAGTATCAATGTCGGGCATGCCGTCTAGAAAATCGAGCCCCACTTCGCTGATGCATACAACCTTTGAACTGGAAAGGGCAAGTGCGCGCATCCGTCCGAATTCAGTATCGTCCATCTCGCATTTGAGTTGATCCGGATGGAAACCTACACCTGCAAATAAGTTGGTATATTGCTCTGCCATCTCGATGCACTTGGCTGATGATTCCTCCGAAACACCAGCAGCAATGACCAGGTCCACGCCTGCATCTTTCGCTCTCCCGAGGATATCAGGCACATCCTCCTGAGAGAACTGATCTAGGTGAGTATGAGCGTCTGCTAGCATAGTAACTCTCGCATCCGAAAGAATCTAACTACAGAATTCATTGCATGTCGAACTTGAGGTGAAGACCTGCCCCTATCATGACTTATCCACTTGTGGTAAAAGGCCAGTCTCCAGCATCTCATGTGTTCGTGAGACCGTAGTCCAAGAAAAGGGTTTCGCCCGTCATGTATTAGGATGCCATACGTCAAGTAGAGAGCCAATAACCCGACCTCGAGCTTTAATCAATGCTTTGAACTGTGGCCTGTCACAGCCCGGGGAATAGTCGCCGTGGTGCATTAAAGGGTTAGACTCAACTTCTATATGCACGGTTTTAGACTTGTCGACTGTTATGGATATGACGATTAATGTGCTCGTTCAAGTTCTGGCTTCTTGGCCACAAGAATCAGGCTTACCCCTACCAGACTTAGTAAGGACATACCTGAGAAAGGTACGACGTAGCTACCCAGAGTGTCGAACATAAAACCTACTAAGACAGGCGCTCCTATACTGAACACGCTGGTTGCTAGTTGGGACGTTCCTAAGATGGTGGCGTAGGCCCTACGGCCAAAATATTCTCCTCGGATCGCTGTAAAGACTGGGCTTCGCGCCCCGATACCAGCGCCATATAGGAAAGCGAAAAGGAACAACGAAGGCATGTTTTGATTCAGCGTGACCACGAGTAAACCAATCGACATCATGGAACTGAATGTGAAAAGGACGATTGGTTTGGGCAGTCGGTCTCCAGCGTATCCCCCTACGAGTCTAAAGGGTAATTGAATGAAGGCGAAGCCAGTGATCACTAAGGCAGCCATTTCTAAGCTCAGGCCAGAATCGGTTAGCATGGGAATCAAATGGACTGATAATGTGCTGGGAAGCAGGGCATTGGAGGCATGTGCGAAGCTAATAATCCAGAATACTGGGGTTCTAAGGGCTTGTCCTACAGTGAAGTCTGTTTCCGTAGTAATGATGTTGCGCGAATCCCCTGTCTGTACAGGTGTCCCTTCACCATCGCTTAGAATGCCATCAGGCTGTAATCCGTAATCCTCTGGCCGGTCGCGTAGTACGCTTGAAACTGGGATGGCCATAATCCATACCAGAATGCCTATAATGGCGACTGTAGGGCGCCAACCGTAGTAGGTTATCGACCAAGCTATGACTGGAGTGACAAGGCCACCAGCGCTAATTCCCATCATGGTCACGGACATGGCAGTGGCACGCCGTCTGGAAAACCAGTTGTTTACTATTGTCATCATTGGCAAGTATCCTCCGAGACCAGCACCAGTGGTTATGAGGATAAACGCCACATAGAATCCTACTATGCTTTGGATGAGGCTGAGTAGGATGAAGCCTGCTCCCATGATTGAGAAGCCGATGATGAGCATACGACGTGGACCAAATCTGTCGGTAAGAATCCCTTCTATAGGACCCAGCACGGCTCCCTCTAGGCGCGCGAGTGAGAATGCCCCGGATAATGCGGTCCGACTCCAGCCGAAGTGGCGCTCCAGAGCGACGAAATATGTTCCTACGGCATATAGGTTGGTCGACATGACAGTGAAGAGGGCGGTGGCCGCGGCGCCCACAACCCACCAACCATAGAATCCAACTAACGGTCCTGTCAGATAAGTCTTTTCACTCGACAGTCGTGACACCGTGAACACCTTTCTGTTCTTCTGCTCTTGGGATTTCTTTAAGTTTTCTTAGTTGATCAGTCTTCCAACCCTTGATTACCTGTATATGCATATCCAGAAGGTTCAGATTGGGAAGCTTTGTGCGTCCACCGTACCTGTGGGGCATAGCCCATACCTATGTGACCTAGTTCCTTAAGTTGATTGTACTCATTCTCTGAGAGCCCAAACACTTGTCGGTAGATGTAATCGCTGTCTTCTCACAGTAGCCCTGGAGGTTTGCGAATCGAGAAAGGAACTTTTGGCATTTTGTCGGTCGAACCAGGAGTCGCGTATGTACCAATCTCAGGGTTGGTTACCTCAACGAAGAACTTCCGCTCTTTCAGGTGCGGGTCATTGTATGGTTGCTCCTCCTGGATTATTGAATCTGCTATGATGCCTGCCTTCTGGAGTAGGTGAAATAATTCGATTGGGCGTTTGTCATCTGTTCATTTAGCCAAGGCTTCATTCACTTCAGAATCACCCCTACCCTACCCTGCTCTTGAGGATTTCGTCTATTTCCCTCATATCCTCCGTGGTGAGGTGCCAGTCGGCGGCCTTGGCATTGGCGGTCGCCTGCTCAGGCTTGGTCGCTCCAGCGATCACCGAGCACACTCTTGAGTTTCCCAATAACCAGGCTATGGCCAACTCCACCATGGGATGTCCACGCTCCTCGGCGAAGTTCGCCAGCTTGGACAGCATTGCGAAGTTCTTCTCGGTCAGGGTGCGTTCCTGGGCCCGCTCGTTGCTGGCAAATCGCGTGCCGTCAGGCACAACCTCTCCTTGTCTGTATTTTCCAGTGAGAAATCCCCCAGCCAGGGGTGCGAATGGGACTATCCCGATGCTGTACTCATCGCAGAATGGAACCAACTCGTGCTCGATGCTCCGATTCAGCATGTTGTACTCATTCTGGGCGCTGACAAAGGGCGCCAGGTTTAAAGCCTTGGATGTCCAGATAGCCTCACACAATTGCCAGGCCGAGAAGTTGGAGCAGCCGATATAACGTACCTTACCCTGATGTACCAGGTCATCCATGGCGCGTATCGTCTCCTCTATAGGAGTATTGGCGTCTGGCCTGTGTATCATGTACAGGTCTATATAATCGGTCTGAAGTGCACGGAGGCTTCCCTCCACTTGCTGCATGATGTGATGCCGGGAGGCTCCCCTTGTGTTGGGGCCGTCTCCCATAGCATTTCCAAATTTAGTACCTATAATGACATTCTTGCGGAGGTCCTTGAAGGCTATACCAATGCGCTCCTCAGATAGGAATCTACCATAGCTGTTAGCCGTGTCTATGAAATTTATCCCATCTTCCACGGCCTGATGAGCTACCTTAATCGAACTCTCTTCGTCCATCCTAAACCCGAAGTTGTTCGTTCCCAGGCCGACGGTAGAAATCTGAAGTCCGGTTGGGCCAAGTGGTCTATATTCCATGTAATGCTCCCCTTACAGTTGCTCGTGGTGCTCAATATATTATACAGGAGTAGGAGGCCATCTGCGACCAACGTCAAGTCTGAGAAGGAGACCATAAGCTTCGAGAGTGTTGGCAATCCTATGACGAGTTATAATAGTGAGAGAGATTCTCTAGACTAGGAGTCAGATGTGGACTTCGCGTTTAGAATAGGTCATCATCAGGCACGAAACAATATAATTCATGGGAGCCTTGCCAGATATCGGAATTCCAAAATCCATTTGCTTTCCACAACCGATCCTTGCCTGTGGCATACGCCTGATGGGTTATAGTTGGGGTGGGGTGTAGGGAGCTAAGGTTCCTAAGTGTGTTGAGGTGATAACTTGGGAATCATCGTGTACGATGGACTTGCTACAGCCAATCGGGCATAAGGTGATTAAGATTGGAAAACTCTGTATTTCATCACCCCTTACAACTTGGGAGCGTGAATATAGGAATTCCATCTGTCCCATTCCTTACGGAGCGATGGGTGCAGTTCTTGAATGACGCAGGTAGATGGTTGACGGGGGTTTCCATTATGTGATTCTGTCCACATGACCCTAAAAGCCAAACTAGACCATGGAATCATGGAGGTGAGATGGTCCAAAGCAAGTTTGTCCGAGTAGGCGGAATCAACATGCACTATCTGGAATGGGGAGAGCCTGGAGCGCCGGATGTACTGCTGGTGCATGGGTGGACAGGTAGTGCCCAGGGTTGGAACTACGTGGCCGAGCAGATTCGAGACCGATACCATGTGATTGCTCCAGACCATCGTGGACATGGAGAGTCAGACAAGCCAGAGACAGGGTATCGGCTCCGTGATTTCGCAGAAGATATGCACCAAGTCGTTGAAGCGTTGGGGCTTAAAAGCCCCCTGCTCGCAGGCAACTCCTGGGGTGGATGTATCGGCACCATAATGGCAGCAGACTATCCAGCGGACATCTCCAAAGCGGTTCTTGGTGACCCCGTATATTGGAAGATGCTGAATGCCTTCGTAACACGATTGCCTGACACCTTGGAGCGTCGGAAACAGTCCGATAGAAACCTCATGGCAAATCTTCGCCAACAGGGTATGAGCGAAGAGCAGGTTCAGGCGGAGATTGCGAAAATCCCTAACTTCTCACCGCATGCCATAACACGCCTGCTGACAGATAACCGAGACTTTGCTTACACCTGTGAGGATTACCTGAAACGAATACAGGTGCCAACGTTGATAATCGCCGGAGACTCAGAGGCTGGGGGCTATATCTTGCCAGAAGAGGTAGAGTATTACCGCACTATAGTGTCACCAATGGTGCGAATAACACGATGGCCTGGCGTTGGGCATGGGGTATCCGGTCAGGAACCCGAGCGATATGTTCGTGAGATGGTGGGATTCTTCGAGGAGTAGGAGATGCCAGCCACCTCTTGGCCAATGGAACATTGCCATGTGCTTCATCTTACATCTGGATTTGCAAGCAGAGGGTAAGGGATTCGATTCCAATAGCGCCCACATCTAATTTAGGAGATGACTTATTGCGGACGTCAGACTTAGATGTGATACATAAGCTCTTATTCAGGCACAACATTCAGGATGACTTGGTTGTGATTAGGTTGAGTTCACGTGCAAAGCGCCTGCTCTTGAAATATTCGATTCCCAAAGGGGTAGAGATAATCATTCCAAATGGCGCGGATCCATCGTGGGTCGCAGAGATGACACAGAGCAGAATCCCATGGATCAGGAGCGCCCAACAACATGTCAGGGATGGACGTAGTCAACTCAATCCGACGCAGATTGACCTGAAAGCATTGGACGAAACTTGGTCAGTGCATTTCGAAAAAGTTGATGAGGTCCGAAACGGGTTGTTGGTCAGCGGTGAACGGACGCTGACGCTCGGCGTGGACACAAAAGATGTTCTTTATGTCGCTCGGAATTTGCAAAAGTGGTTTCAACAGAAAGCCAGGGCCTCTTTGATACCTTGGCTTGCTTCGCTAGCTGACGATAGAGGATTAAGGTTCAACAGAACATATGTGAAGAACCAGGTGAGCCTGTGGGGCAGCTGTTCGAAGAAGCGTAACATTAACCTGAATCGGAACCTGCTGTTCATTCCCAAGCACCTCGTTGAGTACGTGCTTCACCATGAACTCACACATCTTGACCATCTGAACCATTCAGGAATGTTTTGGAGTTCGTTTAGCCGTGTGCTTCCAGACTGTAGGGATCTGAGACGTGAGTTGAGTTTTCTGAAGCCCGACGATATACCTCTATGGGCCTCTCCAGGACTCGATAGCGTTTGATGTGCCATTACAGCACCGGGTCTGAAATAAGTGCCCTTGGCTATTTACACTTAAGTGCTAAGCGCAGACTTCCCTATGGGTGCCAGGGACAAGGTTAGGCACAGCTGAGTGGAACCTGAGGGCTAGGAATCCGATAAAGGAATGGTCGCACAGGAGCGATGAGATGAAGCTTGGGTGCCGCGTCCTTACTGTTCTCTAATTACCGGCGAAATCCGGCTTCCTCTTCTCAGCGAAGGCGCGGGCCCCTTCCTTTGAATCCTCGGAGTCGGAGCACTCCTTGATTCCGTACCTGACCATGTCCGCAAGTGGGTCAGTGCGGGAGTGGACTATGCGGCGCACCTCGTTCATCATCACGCGAACCGCTATAGGGGCGTTGTCCGAGATGGCTTGGGCAACATTGAGGGCCTCGTCCAGAGCTTTGCCCAGGGGTACGACGCGACTAACGAGGCCAACCTCAAGGGCTCGCTTGGCATCTAGTGGATCGCCAATTATAGCCATCTCCATTGCCAGGGATGCGGGTATCAGGTTAGATAGATTCCAGGCTGGCGAGTGGATTCCTCTCTTGACCTCAGGAAGGCCAAATGAGGCATTCTCAGAGGCGACGCGTATATCACAGCGCATTGCTATACCCAATCCTCCTCCCAGGCAGTAGCCGTTAATCGCCGCCACAACTGGCTTTGTCAACTCAAAGGTGCCTAGAATGTCCCGTCCCACCTCCTGGGTAGCTGCTTCACCAAAGGCCGCACTGTCGGCCATGGCCTTCAGGTCGCCACCTGCACAAAAGGCCCTGTCCCCAGCGCCGGTGAGCACAATTACCCTTACATCGTGATCATTGTTGGCCCTCTCAAAAGAGAGATTAAGGCCACTGGTCACCAGAGCGCCCAGAGAGTTCATACGCTCGGGGCGGTTAATAGTGATTATGGCCGTGTGTCCCCTTGTTTCGTACTTAACGAACTCCTGCTGTTGAACCATGCGCCTTCTCCTGTGATGTAGTATGGGACTTCTCATCTCGACTAGCCTCAAGTTACGAGGGAAGCCTAAATGAGATGGCAACATCATAAACTTATATTTCGATGTCGGTCAATCCACGGTATCTACAACAATAGACACGATTCTAGGTGTAAATTATCCCTGCTTGTCCTTTCACAAAGACTCGGAACTCATTCACTTCAGAATCACCTCTTCCCTACCCTGCTAATCCGAATTAGGACCCAAGCTGCCAGATGGCGTCTTCGCTAGCAACAAGGTGTTCAGGAACGGGTTATAATGGGAGGAGAGTTACATGGGGGCGTTGAGATGAAACTGAAGTCCGTAGAGTTATTCCTGCTGCTGCCAGCGCTTATGTTGCTGGTGGGGGCTTGTAGTGGTGGTACTGTTGAGCCACTACCTACCTACACACCATATCCCACCTATACCGCGTATACCACGCTTACTCCTGTACCTCCGACGGCAATACCATACCCTACGTACATCCCAGTACCTACGCCAACTCCTACCGCCACTCCAGTGCCCCCCATTCCTACCCTATATCCCACATATACGCCATACCCCACCTTCACCCCAGTACCTACTTATACACCATACCCTACGTATACAACTGTCCCTGCAAAAGCAACGGCTGTTCCGATTCCTGGTCCTATCCCGGCACCATCACCTTCTCCAGATTCTCAATCCTGCTCTATGAAATATAACAGCGCCAATATACCGGACGATTCTGTGCTTGAGCATCAATTTGTCACGGAGCCAACATATTCAGCTGGAGGCTGGCTGGTGCAGGGCTTGTTCTACAACAACGATGAGTTTGCATGGGTAACGCAGCTAGAGATTCTTTTCACTTTGTTTGATAGGGATAACAACATAGTATTTGAAGACACATACAGTCCACTTGGAACAGATGTGGTAAGACCTGAGGGATACGTATTCTATTCCATTAATCTAGCCCACAAAAACGCAGTTTCATGGGCTATTTCATGGTCATGGGGTTGGTCATGTAGTAAGACCGAGCTTCCATTAGCTCCTCGCAACACCAAGACCACTTTCCCCACATCCACAGTCCCAGGCGTGCCCACTAACGCCACCGCTGCCGCCAGCAATACTGAAGCCATGGTGTTCTGGAGCGCACCAGTATCCACAGGCGGTGCTGCGATTACGTCCTACAAAGTGACCGCGGATCCAGGAGGACAGACCATAACAGTCGGTGGCTCGACCCTCACGGCCACATTCACCGGGCTCACCAACGGGACGTACTACACATTCACTGTGGTTGCAACCAATAGTGTAGGTGACAGTGCCCCATCGATTCCCTCCAGTGTCGTTCAGCCACTCACACTCCCAGGTGCCCCGACCAGCGTGTCGGCGACAGCGGAGAACGGGCAGGCTACGGTGACGTGGAGTGTTCCATCGTCAGACGGTGGATCATCAATCACGGTCTATACAGTGACCGCAAGTCCTGGTGGCCAGACCATAACGGTTAGTGGCTCGACGCTCACGGCCACGTTCACGACGCTCATCAATGGGGCGTACTACATATTCACTGTGGTTGCAACCAATAGTGTAGGTGACAGTGCCCCATCGACTCCCTCCAGTGTCGTTCAGTCAGTCACAGTCCCAGGTGCATCTACCAACGTCACAGCGACTGCGGGCAATGCACATGCGGGAGATTAGACAAGCAACGATTATGCGTAATGAACACCAGCATATGCCAGACAGTGATTTAATGGAGGATTCAGATGGCTATTAAAGGATTGGGTCAAGCATGACATTACCAATACAAGTGCGACAGGGAGTTCAGGATTTGACTGGGTGACCCAACATCTTGGCAATTAATCTTACACACATCGTAGCCAACTGCCCCTGCTCTGCGGCATACCCTGACGGGTTATAATTGGGGATGGAACCTAACGGCTATGAGTCCCATATAGAGAGTTCGAATGGTGGAAACAGTTCAAGGCAACTGAAACAGGTCATGGATTGTGCAATTCAATGCTGTTGCCATTTTCAGTGCTAGCACTGTAGTAGGAATATAGATTCCGTTTTCAATCGAATTAATACTCTTTCTAGAAACCCCGACTTTTTCAGCAAGTTCTAACTGGGTAAGACCTAACGCCCTTCGACGTTCTTCTAATTGGTTGTTTAATTCTTTGTGGTTCTTTCCCATGTTAGGCTTTCCGATCCTCAGCAAATTCAGTCAATGCAAGCAGAACCAAAGGTATTCCCATCCCAAGGAGCAAGAATCCCGCAATATCCAGAAGCAAGACGTCGATGCCCTTGACAGACCCAACGTCGTAGAAAACTGAAGAGATGGTAAGAGTAATCCCTATATTGGTTATGCCATAAGCCAATACTAGATAGGGGACACATCGTGTTCGGAAGCGTTCATCAAATAATTGCCCTTTGTTTTTATTAAGGACTCCAAAAATCACAAAGCTTAAGTTGGTGGTTATGGCTCCAGCCGCACCAAGACCCATTGCGGGCACTAATGTTTCGTAATCTAGAAAGAAACTTATTCCCAAAATGATTTGAACTAAACCACAAACCAGAAAAATTGCAGGTACAACATTTTCCATTTTCATGACTCCTCCAAATGTAACAAATGTAACCTATACTACACATTATACATTCCTAAGAAAGAGAATTCAAGGTTACATCTTTTATAGATTTGTGGTCAGAAGTCCCATGGGGGATTAGGTACAACGGGAGGGGTATAGGGATATATCTCCCTCCTATCACACAATAGCCTTATACCTAGTAGCAGCATCTTGGAATGTATAAGCCCTAGAGTAACGTTGAACCATCTCCGTACTAGACCATCTGCCCAACTCTGCAATATCTAACTCCGATAGACCTTTTCTTCTTAGCTCTGTTGCAAACCCTCTACGGAAGCTATGGGCATTACATTTGATGCCTGTACGAACCTGAAGCCTTCTGAGCATCGTCTTTAAGCCCTCTGTATCCAAATCAAAGAGTGTGTCAATGGCATTGTTTTCTTCTAGGTGTTTTGTTTAAGGATATAGGTCTTCGTAACTTCACCAAATATCAGATACCCCTCTTTGTTGCCCTTCCCCATAACCTTGATACAGTTCTTCTCTAAATCCACATCCTTCGTCTTTATTGCAACTATTTCACTCCTCCTCGCCCCTGAGTCAGCAAGAAGGGAAATGATAGCCCTGTCACGAATGCAGGAGGCTGTTTCAAGCAACCTGTGAACATTGTCTGGTGTCATGGGGGCCTCGATGACAGCATTACCCCAACGGTCAATCATAGGATTGGGTATGTCATAGGTACGAGAGGCCCACTTCCAGAAGCTCTTGTTGGCACGGTAGAAGGCGTGTTTACGCCAAGGTTTCGTGTCGTAGAGTCCAAGGAACCTAACCACATGCTCCAGATCAACTAGGGGGAGAGGAACTGGGAGCCACATTAAGAATCTCCCTACAGTATACCTAGGCCACTCTTCCCCACTGGTGGTCAGGCCCTTAGTGTTCTTCTTGTCATTAATGAAGCTTTCAAGTACATTCTCTGAAGCTAAATGAAAGTCTATTCTGGGCTTTGCAAGCAGAGGGTCAGGGGTTTGAGTCCCCTCAGTTCCGCCACAATCCTAGGTGCGAGATGGCCCCTCGAAGAGAGATCTGAGGCACTCCACGCCGAACATATGTCATAAATCTGATGTTGGTATATTGGGCCATGGGGCCTAATGAATAGCCGTTTGCCTGCCAGGGTAATCTTCTTTGATGGTTATTGCGTCGCTTGTAATAAGATGGTGGATTTCTTACTAGATATAGACTCAGTAGGGTCGTTCAGATTCGCGACTCTCCAATCAGAGATTGCCGAGATTACCCTTCCATCATATGGCTATCCTCTCCAATCAGTACAGAACTTGAATAATGTGGTCTATGTGAGGCACGGAAAAGCAATGACAAAATCTGATGCCATTTTGTCGATAACGGTGGACATTGGCGGCGTATACAAGGCAACATCTCTCTTCTACTTGATACCAAAGTGGATCCGTGACATGGTTTACGATGCGTTTGCACGACGTCGATATGGTTGGTTTGGGAAGAATGAGCGTTGCCGTGTTCCTACTGCAAACGAAATGACCAGATTTCTAGACTAGGTTTTTCATGGTATCTTCGAAGCCAGTATTCCTTCTCACAATACTCTTATTGGCCACCTAATAACGTCCTCACAACCGGCCTATAGCCTGCGGCATACCCCCCCGCGGGTTTATCATCTTGGAACACAAACCTAGAAGTCACATGGGAGATTGGTTACAATGGAGATGTAGATTTCTATGCCTGTATCCACCCCACACCGGGACAGGAGCGCAATTGACATGAAATGCCCACGATGCGGTAACGATAACTCAGAAGATGGTCGGTTCTGTGTAGTGTGTGGAACTTCTTTAGGTGCGTATACAGCAGGCGATTCAACTTCTCAGGGAAGGGTAAGTTTCCCTGATGCCATCAGTCTCGGTTTTCAACATTATTTTGATTTTTCGAGTAGGTCTACACGGGCTGAGTACTGGTGGTGGGTTTTGTTTGCCGTACTTGCCGACGTGATATTGAGCGCTGTCGACATTATGGTAGGCACATTTGACTGGCGTACCGGGAATGGCTTGATTAGTGGGTTGTTCGGTCTGGGTATATTAATACCTGGACTGGCATTGGGAGCCAGAAGGCTACACGACATCAATAGGACGGGTTGGTGGCAACTTGGTATCCTTTTGATTGTCCCGGCCATAGTTCTAATTGTGTGGGCGATCAAGCCAGGTGATGAGGGAACAAACAAACACGGCCCAGCCCCCCGACACCCTACCTCACAATAGCTTGATAACCGCGAATCACATCCTCTCGCCCTCACATATTCCCTCGTCTTGCACAACCGCCCCTGCTCTAAGGCATCCCCTTGGACGGGTTATAATGGGAGTGGCACATGGGGCTTTGGTCAATGGTTCGAGTTCATTATCGCCCATGACTTGGTAAGTCTAGCGATGTTTTATTCTTAGTTTTTCATAGGAGACTTAAGTATGGCTCTGGCTCGTTCTCTACAGGACAGATTGGATTCTAATAGAATCGTCATTATGGATGGTGGAACCGGAACCGAGATATCACGGCGTGGGGTTACCCTAGATTCCAGCCGTTCCTGGTCAGCCAATCCCAACATTACATCCCCGGACTTGGTACGGGATATACACCGGGATTATATCCTTGCCGGGGCTGAAATCATCATTACTAACACTTTTTCTACTAGCCGAGCTACATTGGCAACCGATGGACTGTCCGAACAAACAGAGGCAATCAATAAACAGTCTGTCAGACTGGCGATAGATGCAAGAAAAACTTGTGATGCTGAAGAAACTGTAGTGATAGCGGGCTCTATGTCAGCATTCGAGCCAAAGGGTCACCCAGAAATTATCCCCTCATATGAAGAGGCCCTAGAAGATTACCGAGAACAAGTCAAGATTCTAGCTGGGGCTGGAGTAGACCTCATCGTTTTGGAAATGTTTTCCAGGACCGTTGATTTGAAAGCTGCTATTGGGGCCGCGATGGAAACAGATCTTCCTGTTTGGGTTGGATTGTCCTGTGAAAGGCATGATGGCCAGATTTATTTAGGTGTAATGGGTAGGCATGTAGGGGAAACAATTGCTGATGCAGTTATTGCTAGCTCATCACCGAATGTGAAAGCCTTTTGCATAATGCACTCACCACCACAAGTTACCGCTGATGCCTTGCGAGAATTGAAGATTTACACGTCATTGCCCATAGGTGCTTATGCCCATGGGGGAAGGGTGGAGGATGAAATCGGTCAGGCACCCAAGATATCACAGCAAGGTCGATCTCTTCGCGGCACTGATCCTGAGAAATATTTAGATTATGCTCATGAATGGGTTGCTTGTGGAGCAACGATTATCGGCGGCTGCTGCGGAACTACTCCGGAACATATAAGAGTTCTCACTGCTAGTAACCTTAGGGATACAAATGGTTGAGATGTACGGCCCGACGGCTCCAACATTACCTTCTATTCATACGGGTATGGCAGCTACGATATTTACGTCATCTATGCGGACGGTAGTGGTCAGACTCGCCTGACCACCAACCCCGCCGTTGACAATGACCCAGCCTGGTCACCAGACGGTTCCAAGATAGCCTTCAGCTCCCAACGGGACGGCCACCCTGAGATCTACGTCATGAACGCAGATGGAACTGGTCAGACACGGCTTACCTACAGTAACAAGAGCTATACCCCCGCATGGTCTTCATCTGAATAAGAGGAATCTCTTTTTCCCCAAACGAACCCATTAGTCACCTCGCGAGACCTCTAGGTCTATCGCTACTGGTGCCGGTGGCCTCTGCCCCTGACTGACCATCTGTAGCCTTATCAATTCGTGAAGGGCTTTGTAGATTTGTCTTTCTATGGCGGTCTCGTAGCGTAGAATCCTCTCAGATATATACTAATCCATAAGAACTCCGTTGCTGGGGTAATCCTGATACAATAATAACGTGCTTTAGGATATATGAAGGGTTAAGAGTGGCCATTTCCATGCTAGAACCAAGCCGATCTGAGTTTCGCCTAGAAGACCTTACCCTGATGGACAACGAAGGGTACGGATTTGAGACGATATGCGATTCAGCTCATGACAACC